>JBMFGW010000009.1:0-60269 GCA_049977145.1 Phycisphaerae bacterium | reverse complement strand
GCCCCGAACACTTGGCTCCCCCTCAACCCTCTGTTGCTTTCCAGGAGGATATCGTGATCCTTAAGTAAACCGTATTGGGGCAAAACCATCCTCTTCACCGACAACGACGTCTGGAGCAACGAGCAGATCGTGCTGGCCTACCGCGCGCAGCACCATATCGAGCACGCCTTCCGCGATATGAAGAACCCGCACTATCTGGGCTGGTCGCCGATGTTTCACTGGACCGACAGTAAGATCCGCGTGCATGCCTTCACCTGCGTGCTGGCCTTGATGCTGACCGCGCTGCTGCAACGGACACTGCACCAGAAAGGAATCGACCTGAGCATGCCGCGGATGTACGACCTGCTGGGCGGGATTCGCGAAACCCTGGTGATCTACCCCCGCCGACCGGGCGAGAAGAGGCCCCGCGTTGCGGCCAGCCACTCCACGCTCAGCCACGCGCAGCAGCAGGTCTTCGACGCCCTGGACCTCAAGCGATACCTGGCTGCTTAGGTCATACTATTTTCACCCCGTGAAAACCGCTCCCAACCCTTGCCCCGCAGTGCTATGCGCGTATTCCGATGAAAATAACTTGTAAAGTCATGCTAGAGGATGGGACCTCCGGTAGCATCCGATAGTCCTGAACATCCGCGACGAGTATTGCAACAGAACTAGGGATATTTTGAAAAGCATAAGGAACACATGCGGTACGATGTGTACCGGAAGAAAGGCTGGCCGATTGGGTCTGGTAACACGGAATCCGGCGTCAAAGGGTTCAATAAGCGCGTCAAGGGCACCGACCAGTTTTGGAACATACCGGGCGCGGAATCTATTCTGGCCTTGCGTGCCATGTAGATGAGCCAGGATCAACGATGGGAACGCTATTAAGCAAACCGTTCCTCACTGGGCAGGAGCAGGGCCGCGTAAAGTGTCACGCACCCGGAACGAACAATGCGCAAATAAAATAATGCAACACTTCGGCAAATCCATTATTATAGGTGAGCTTGGAATGTGCAGCGAGGCGTCTATTAACATGGGTGATCCAATACCGAAGAACGAAGACACTTCTTATCAGAATTTCACACTGCAACAGGTGAAGTTCAGTTCCATCTTTGAATTTAGCGCATTGTTCCGGGCCTTTCGCCTGGCGATACAGCCGGCCTGCATGATCACAGCGCTACTGGCGATTCTGGTAATTTATGGAGCGGGCCGGGTCTTCGACGTGGTCTGGAGTTATCAGGTCCTGCCCGGAGAAATTGCCGCGTTTCATTCTCCCATCCCCGGATATTACAATCGCCTGCTAAAACAGAATCGATTCCGTCGCACGCAGGCGATCATGGATCTACTGCAACGTGATGAACCCAATTTAAGCCTCCCGCAAGTTGACGCTTTAGCCGACAACCCAGCGGCGGCTTATGACTCCATGCGGGCGGTATATGAACGGCGGTTTATACAGGCGGTTCATGCGGCGGCCCAGCCCGGTGTAAGTCGCGCGTTAATTAACCACATGCGGCGGCAGGCGACGCGGCAATTACTCAATGAAATGCGCCAACTGCAGTCCATGGTGGGGCGGGGTGTTTTTTCCGCCGTGGTGCGCTATGAAATTAGAGAGTTTCATCTGTTAGTCAATAACACGGCGGCACTATTGCGGCTTATGCCCATGCCATCGGCAAATGGCGAATCGGATCAGGCAATGGTACAAGTGGGAACCGGGATTTTGCCGCTGGGGCGACAGGGCCTGTGGAAAAACAATTCCATTACCGGTTGTCTGGCCAACATGTTTATCACCGGCCCGACCTGGTTGCTTACCGGGGCCGCACCGGTTCGTGCGGTGAATCCTTCACATGGTGTGGGATTATTTTTTCGCCGGTTTTTGTATGTTCTCAGTGTGTTGCTGCTGGTCCTGATGAGTATCATAGCCATAGCCTTGGCCGGCGCGATGATATGCCGGCAAACGGCGCTGGAGTTTGTGGGGCGGCGTCCGATGTTTTCCGCCAATATTGCGTTCACCGCAGCCCATCTCGGTTCATTTATTAAAGCTCCGCTGCTGCCATTTATCACGATTCTGGGAACGGGACTGGCGTTGACGGTTTTATCTCTGATCGGAGCAATTCCATTTCTGGGCGAAATGTTTATCGGCCTGATATTTATCGTCTTTCTGATTCTGGGTTTTATTATTATGCTGATGGTATTGGGACTCATCGGCGGATTCAATTTAATTTATCCGACACTGGCGGTGGAGGGATCGGATTCCTTTGACGCCATCAGCCGAAGTTTCAGTTATGTGTATGCCCGGCCCTGGCAGATGCTGTTTTACACGCTGCTGCTGTTGGTTTACGGCGTGGCGACGTATCTGTTTCTTTCCTTTGCGATGTTTGTGCTGCTGGCCGGAGTGCATATATTTGTGGGATGGGGCATGACGCTTTTTGGCCTGCTGCATGGTTGGTACACCGGTAGTGGGAAACTGGCCGCCCTATGGCCCGCGCCACGGTTCGGACAGTTGATCGCCCCCATTAACTGGTGGGCAATGAATTGGTCGGAAACCATCGGGGCGCTATTTTTGTACTGCTGGCTGTTTCTCACAGTAGCGCTACTGGGGGCCTATGTGATCAGTTTTTATTTTGCCGGTAACACTATTTTATATCTGCTGCTGCGCCGCAGTGTAGATGGGCAGGCACTGAATGAAATTTTTCCGGATCAGTCCGCGGCCCCTACTGCCGTTGCCACCCAACCAAGCGCGGCGGCGGAATAAAGGATACATACAGTGCAACTTCAGGATTCTTTTTATCGGATTCTAGCGCGGTTATGTGATACCCCCACCGCGCCGTATCGGGAAGAGCGGGTGGTGACAGCTATTCGGCAATGGCATGGTCATCTGCGGCGATCCGGGTTTATCAATTGGCGCGAAGATGCAGCGGCCAATGTCCATCTGGACTATCACATGGGCCGTAAAACTTCGCGCATACTGGTGCTTGAAGCGCATCTGGATCATCCCGGCTATATTGTCACCGGTCGCGGGCGGGATGGAACGATTCGCGCTATTTTCCGGGGCGGCGTGAAGCCATCATGCTTTATGGATGCAAGGGTCGCCTTATGGACTGGCAACACCGCGGCTGGTGAAGTGCCCGAGCCGGTGGTAACGACGGTGCGGCGGGTTACACCCGCGCGAAAATCACAGCCACTGCGTGTGACCTTGGCGGCGTGCGGAATTAAAATTCCGCGTGGAACCATTGGCACCTGGCATTTACCCGCGGCCACGGAACATAACGGATTGTTTATGGCCCGCGCGTGCGATGATTTGGCCGGAGTGGCGGCTGGTCTTTGTGTGCTGGAACGGTTGCTGGAATTGAAGGCTAAATGCAACGTCACCGTACTGCTGACCCGGGCGGAGGAAGTCGGATTTGCCGGGGCCATCGCAGCGGCGCAGCAGCAACTGATTCCGCGTAATTGCGCGCTGATCGGTTTGGAAGCCAGTCGGGCCACCACCACGGCCATACAGGGGGCCGGTCCGGTGATTCGTGTGGGAGATCGCACCAGCACCTTCAGCCCCGCATTGACGCGGTTTATGGCCATGATCGCCGGCGGTATGGTGGATGAATCTTCCGATTTCCACTATCAGCGGGCGTTGATGGATGGCGGCACCTGTGATTCCACTGTATTTCATGCCTTTGGCTATGAAACCGGCGCAGTGTGCCTGGCTTTGGGAAATTATCACAATATGTTTGAAGCGCCAACGGTGGGATTACCAACGAATGTTCCCAAGGCCGGGCCGCTGATCGCCAGTGAGACCATTGCTTTATCCGATTTTGCCGCCGCCGTGGAGTTGCTGACGCAAATCTGTTTGCGGTTCCCACGGTATGAGCCGGGAATGGCAGATTTGCAGAAACGTTTTCTGAATCTGCACGAACGCGAGCAACGGCGGCTGCTTTACCGCGAATGAATCGCTGAAAGTCGGTACAGCCATATTCCGGCAATATGCTCCAGCGGACTTGCTATCGGAGTCAACAGCGCGCGATATGTTGACTTATCCGCATCCGGAACGATGATCGCGCCAACATTAAAACGCCCGGCAAAGACCGCCAGTTGCTGCCGATAGTATTGTGGAGGGATGCCTGAGTAAAAGGCCTGCGGAATGGGTTCCTGGGCATAAGGGCCGGAAAGTCCCATATATCCACCGGCCATTCGGAAGTAAAAATCCGTTTCGGTCTGCCACAGCATACTATCGCCGTTGATTCCGTAAGGAAGCAGGACTACATTTTCATCGGGCCGCAACACCCGCCTGCACAAGTCATTATTGGCCAGATCGTCGCTGAAATCACTGGCAACGTGAACAGGCCCGGATTGAAATTTCGATTTGGTAAATATGACCGCAAGGAGTTAGGGGGACAATAGGATTAGATTGTAACCAATGGGTGCCCAAACCTTGTGTGTATATAACAGTTTGTCGACCTTTTCGCATCGGTGAGCCATTGCCGCGCCCCGCCCTGATCGGTGTTGTCATCTGTAACAAGCTGCGAGTTCTATTCCGCCGGGACGCGGCGGGCGCGTTTCACATCAGATCGCACGCGTTTGGATTCCAATCGGCGGGTTCTGCTGGCTTTGGTGGGACGGGTCCGACGCCGCTTTTTTGGTTCCACCATCGCCTCAGATACCAGCTCTTTGAGTTTTTCCATGCAGGCTCTGCGGTTGGCTTCCTGGGTACGTTGATTGGAGCTTACCAGCACAATGGCTCCGGCGGCATCGACTCTCCGACCTACCGCGGCAATTAATCGCGCCCGCGTTTTGACATTCAGGCCATGCAGATCGTCCGGATGCACGCGCAAATCAGTTTTGGTGTTGACCTTGTTGACGTTTTGTCCGCCAGGGCCGCCGGACCGGGAGAAGCCGAACTGCAACCGCTGCCGGTCCACCCACACCCCGCCGCCAAGCGCCAATCCCGGAACATTGGAAAAACCTTCTATCATACTTTCCATTATACCATGAATTGGTGTAATCAGGGTAAACGGTGGTTGCTTTCAGCATCCGGAAATGTGGCCGTACTTTTTGGCGGATGGCGAGATTTGTGCTGTAAACGTCCTGGCCAAGGCGGCGCTCCAATCCCGCTGATCCGGATATAGCTATAAGAATACTTGCGGGCACCCTATAGCCTATTATACAATTGATTACTTGATTACCTACATAAAGGAGTTAATCAACATGGACACGGACCGGCAATTCAAGGATCGCATCTATGAGCAATTTGCGCGCATTGGAAAGGCGGTTTGCAGCCCCAAGCGCCTGGAAATACTGGAATTGCTCTGCCAAGCCCCCAAGAACGTGGAAGTTCTTGCACATCAGGCCAATATCTCGGTGGCCAATGCGTCCCAGCACCTGCAGGTGCTGCGTGGCGGCGGCATGGTGCAAGGACACAAGGATGGTTTGTATGTTATTTACCGCATCGCGGACTCGGCGGTTTGTACTTTCATCATGGGAATGCGAGACTTGGCCGAGCGTCAACTTGCGGAAATTGACCGCATCACAAAAACCTTTCTGGCCGGGCATATCGGTCTGGAAGCGGTAAACCGCGAGGAACTTCTGGATCGCGTGTGCAGCGGAAAGGCGGTGGTCATTGATGTGCGGCCCAGCGATGAATTTGCGGCCGGGCATATTGCCGGCGCGGTATCAATGCCGCTGGGAGAGTTGGAAGCGCGGCTGTCCGAACTGCCCAAGGGAAAACCCATCGTGGCGTACTGCCGCGGCCCGTATTGCGTTCTGTCGGTCAAGGCGGTGGAGCGGTTGCGGGCTAAAAACTATAAGGCGTTTCGTCTGGAAGACGGGGTAAGCGACTGGGAGGCCCGGGGCTTCCAGGTTACGCGGGAGGCGGAGATGCGGCACTGATTTTGATCTCCCGCCACAACACCGTTGGCGGTCTGAGAGAAGCCCTGACGGATTGCAGTGGAATTTGATATGGCTACTTTGTGAAAGGTACCTTTTATGTCACAGACGATTTTGATAATCCTTGGTAATCCCCCGTATGACGGTACTGATGCGGCGTGGAACGCGTTGCGTCTGGTTGGCCAGTTGCACAAGGATGGTGCGATGATGCGGCTTTTCTTGATGAACGACGCGGTCGACCTAGCCCGTGAAAGCATCAAGCCCCCCGATGGTTATTTTGATCTGGTGCAGATTGTCAAAGAATTGATTGCCGCCGGGGTCGCGGTTCGCGTGTGCGGTACGTGCCAGGGCCGTTGCGGGATTGCAAAAGGTGAATCGTATTACCAAGGTGCGAATAAATCATCCATGATGGAGCTTTCCGAATGGGTGCGTACCAGCGACCAGGTTCTGACTTTTTGAGGATGTCCGATGAAAACACGCGAAAGTGGCATGCCCGATCAGCCTACTTGGGATACATTCTTTGATCCGGAGGCGACGCTGCGCACCTTGGGCCTCAAACCGACGCATCGTGATGTCGCCGACTTCGGCTCCGGCTATGGCACATTTTCCATACCCGCGGCCAAAGTTGTCACTGGAGTTGTTCATAGCTTTGATATTGATCCGACCATGATTGCCGCAACCAATGCCCACG
Source organism: Phycisphaerae bacterium (assembly GCA_049977145.1). GTDB lineage: Bacteria > Planctomycetota > Phycisphaerae > WQYP01 > WQYP01 > JAMDCX01. Next base: position 53,725 of record JBMFGW010000009.1, on the reverse strand, counting down.
CCAAGGCGCAAGGGGTAACGAATATCCGCGCGTCGCTATGCGATTTTATTTCTGATGGCACCGGTCTACCGGATGCATGCGTCGATTATGTGATGCTGTTTAATATTCTGCATGCTGAAAATCCGGACATTCTCTTGCGCGAAGCTTGGAGAATTCTGTCCAATGGCGGGCTATTGGCGATCATGCACTGGAACTATGACCCGACCACGCCGCGCGGGCCCAGCATGGCTATTCGGCCCAAGCCAAGCGAATGTCAGCGGTTGGCTGAAAAAGTGGGCTTTGAACTCGCAGGCCCTGAAAGCATTGCGTTGCCGCCATATCATTATGGTTTAATTATGTCGCGCCTATGATACTAATTTCCATTCACGATGAAACTAACAGGCACCCCGCCGCGGCGGGACTAGATCAGCGCTGATCTGCAAACCGTAACACCGACCGGTCGCGTGGCTATAATCAAATACTGAAAGGATCCATGAATGCCTGATTACGACCATCCACCGCGCAAGCGGTGCCTCTGCCGCGAAGAGCCTCAATGCCGGAAGAAACCAGGCAAATCGTTAAAGATAGTGACATACAAAAATATCCCGGCAATCAGCGTGATACCCACCACCTGAATTGCGGTTTGCACTTTTACCGACAATGGCCGACCACGGATTTTTTCAATCAGCAGCATCACAAACAATCCTCCGTCCAACACTGGCAGCGGCAGAAAGTTAATAACCGCCAAATTAACCGAGATTAAACCGAGGAAATACAACAGCATGGTGTGCCCCATACTTTCTGATTCATAAAGAATCGGCACGATGCCCACCACGCCGTGCAGCTCGTGTGCCGGCACCGTACCGGCACCCAATCCGCGCAACGTAGCATAGGTCCGTAATATCCAGTGCCAGGTGTGATTGAGTCCCATGGCGATGGCGCCATATACGCTGTGACTTTTCTGCAACCGCATTTCGGGCAGCAGCGCCAACCCCAGCCGATACTGATATTGTTTAAGAAAGGCCATCAGCGGCCCGGTCAGCGATATGGCTACAGGCCGCGACTTGCCGGTGAACATAAGTTCGGCTTTCCGACCGTCGAGCTTCTTAGCCAAAGCAAAAATCTGATACCAGTTTTTTATGGGTTGCAGTTTCGCTGCGGGCGTTCCCGCCGGTCCCATGGCGGAAATGGTGGAACCGGGCGCAATTCCCAATTCGGCCATTGAACGTGTTACACTGCCCACTACCGGCGCGGCAAAATTCAACCCCATGGCTACGCCGAGAAACCCCTGACCAGATTTGGTTTCAGGGGTGCAGGTAACGGTAACATGTTTTCCGCCGCGCCATACGGCAACGGCAATTTTTTGTCCGGCGTTTTCCTCAATACTTTTCCGAAACGAATGAATGTCCGGATAGGTCAGTGTACCAACCCGTAAAATAACATCCCCGGATTTCAGTCCCGCCTTGGCCGCAGCGCTACCCGGTTCCACCGCCTCTAAAATAATCCGCGGAAACATGCCCAGCACCGGCGGAATGGAATTCATCCAATTGCGTACATCGAGCGTCGCATGGGCGGTGGCGTGATACATTTTCCCATGTTTGGAACGCAGCGTGAATTTCATGGCTTGGCCGTTGGAGGCTTGAATCAGATCATACAATTGACCCCAGCCACGCACCGCCACGCCGTCGCACCGCACAATGCGACATCCCGGCCGGAACGCGGCCTGCGCAGGATCCAACGCAATAAGTTTTTTGAAATTGGACCTGGACATGGGTGGGATCCGCAGTGATGGCGCTGCGGATACCCCGATGCTCAGCAAGCCTCCCCCCGGCGGAATCACCGCTTGCAGTGTGACACTGCGTACCGTTCGGGTGCCATTGGGGCGATATTGCAAACTCAACGGCTGTCCCCGGCTACCCAACGCCGCCGCCATTCGTAAATCAGGAAATTCCAGAAATCCGCGTGTTTTCCGATGATTAATGGAAATAATCTGATCGCCAACATGCAGCCCCGCCTTTTGCGCCGGGCTGTCATAGGCCACGCCGCCAATGACCGCGGGCTGAACTTTAAGCCCTAATCGAAAAACGATAGCAAAAACAATGACCGCAAAAATAATGTTCATCGTCACGCCCGCGGAGATGATAATCATTCGTTGCCAGATCGGCTTTTTGCCAAAAGAAGCCGGATCCTCACTGACTTTGGCCGGGTCCATATCATCCTGCCCCAGCATTCGCACATAACCGCCAAACGGCAGCCAAGCCAGCCGATAATCGGTTTCGCCTAATACCGGTTTTATCTCGGAAACAGTCCCGCCAGCCATGGTGCCGGTATCCGAGGTCGTCTGGGCCGGTCCGATCGGCACCTTACCAAATGAGAATCCGGCACCCTTCCGCCAGCCACACAACCGCGGACCGATCCCGACGGCAAATACATCGCAGCGCACGCCAAAAGTTTTGGCAGCCAGAAAATGCCCCATTTCGTGAAAGAAGATAACCGATCCAAAGCCAATTAAGACCAGCAGCGATTTCCATACGCTGTCGACAGCCGTGGTAAGAGAGTAGGCCAACACCAATGGCAGCCCGATGGACAACAACAGCACTCGCCCGCGCACCATATTTTTATGCAGCCGGCGCGCGATGGATTGGGTGGTAAGGTAATTCATTGCGCAGCCTCCGCACGGGCCCAGGCATCAGCCGCCAATAAATCGGCAAGCTGCGGTCGGCCCACAAAACCATGATCCAGATGTTTTTTCAAAACGCCGGATGTTATATCCACAATCTTCCCAAATTGAATTTTACCGGCCCGAAAAAGCGCGTTGGCGGTTTCATTGGCGGCATTAGCCACTGCACCGCTGGTACCGCCGCGGCGAATGACCTCATAGCCAATTGCCAGAGCGGGGAAGCGCTGCGTCGGTTGTTCAAAGGTCATCTGGGTAATGGTAGACCAATCCAGTCGGGAACTACATCCACTATGCCGCTGCGGATGCGTCAGTGCATACTGAATGGCGGTTCGCATATCGGGAGTTCCCAGTTGCGCGATGATACTGCCATCCACAAATTCAATCATGCTGTGAATAATCGACTGGGGATGGATTAACACATCAATTCTTTCCGCCGGTAGATTAAACAGCCAATGCGCTTCCACAATTTCCAAAGCCTTATTCATTAAAGTGGCGGAGTCGACGGTTATTTTTGGTCCCATGCTCCAATTGGGATGTTTTAACGCCTCCTGCACAGTTGCGGTTCGTATCTTTTCAACCGTCCAGTTCAGAAACGGGCCGCCGCTGGCGGTCAAAATAATACGGGCAATCTCATGCGATTGCCCGGCGCGTAAAGACTGAAATATGGCGGAATGTTCCGAATCCACCGGCAGTAGAGTGGCACCATATTTTTTCACCAGCGGCATAACCAGGCAGCCGGCGACCACTAACGCCTCCTTATTTGATAAGGCTATCCATTTACCAGCCTCGGCCGCCGCCAGTACCGGGGCCAACCCTGCCGCCCCCACCACGGATGCGGCCACGACCGCTACATCCTCACGCCGCGCCAAGTTTATGACGGCCTGATCACCCGTCCGCACTTGTATATGTGTATGGGCCAGGGCCGTGTTAAGTTCGGTTAAATCACTGGCATTAGAGGGGTGGCTTAAAATTACCACTTTGGGACGGAAACGCACCGCTTGTTCCGCCAGTTTTTTCCAATTGGATGCCGCCGCCAGTCCGATAACTTCAAAAGGCAGCCCCTGTTTTGTCAGGTGTTCCACGACATGCAGTGTATTGGTACCAATGGAACCGGTGCTGCCGAGCACGGCAATTCCGCGGGAAGAACCAAGCGGAGCAACCGCCATCAAGGATCTTTCATTCATTAAGTACAGTTCCTACACAGGCGAATAACCGCCGAACATGTGCATGATAAATTTAATGGCTCCTTTTGCCAAGGCAGAAATCGCAATGCAAAAGATCGCATGGCGATTGTAGATAACAGCCTTACTCGCTACATTATGATATATGCGGTTCGTATTAAGTATCAGCCGCGCTGGTTTTTAAGGTGTTGCATGGCGACAAACAGAAAAAAGGATGCCGCCACACTCTATGAAGTGCTGGGCCGCACAGCGCAAAAACAACCGAGAAAAGAAACTTCGGCAACAACGCCACTACGGTCCGCGGAACCTTCCGCAACGCCCTCTATGAATAATCGTGCTCCACTACGTTCACCGGTGACTGGTTCCATCCGCCCGCCGCCATCAGCCGTTGGCCCTTACCCCCCTGCCACTACCGCAACAAAACAAACGCAGAACCCGGCCGCCGGAACGCAACTCTCGCCGGAGCCGGTTTTGCTGGATCAGATTCTCGTTCGATTCCGCCCCTGGTTTCTGGTGGTCGCGGCGGGAATTGTAGCATTGATTCTGGCGGTGATCGTTATTGTCTCCACGAGCCGGACAACTTTACAAAAACCGTTAGAGCCAATCGCCATCTCTCCTGGTACACTCATGCCTGTTTCAATACAACCGCGGCTACTTCCGGTGAATGGCAATAGCGGACCGTCGCCAATAGTAACCCCGCCGCCAACCGTGCCGCCACGCGTTCATATTGGTCGTGTTGTACCCGCTGCCGAGGTTAATCGTACAGCCAATCGATGGTATCTGGTGATTTTGACAACCTTGCCACAATATGCCCGGCGGGCTGCGGAATTCATCGCCAAACATGGAGTAAGCGTAACGGTTGAAAACGGGCCGCAGAATTATAAATGTGTTATTTCCGTGCGCGGTTTCAAGCACCGCGCCGGAGCCGCCGCGATCGCCCTGCGTCGGAAGGTGGTATACATCGGCACGTTGTTGCCGGATGCTCGTCGCGCCGGCCGCAGTGACTTCAACACCGCCTATTATGCCCATGTCCAGCGTGGGCAGTAGTAGTCTGTCCGGATAATCGCCGCCCCGCCGTCGTGGGCCGGATATATTGACTTTGATCTATAGACCCCTATAGTAATTGATGTGCCAGTAACTGGACCGGCGATTTGTATGTATGGAGCGTGTATGATCGAACATTATCGTCAACTCGGAACTTCAGAGTTAAAAATTACACCCATTATTTTAGGGGCTTGGGCGATTGGTGGATGGTTGTGGGGCGGTGCGGACGAACAGACGTCCATTGCCGCCATCAAGGCGTCAATCGACGCGGGCGTCACCACTATCGACACCGCGGCTATTTATGGCATGGGCTACAGCGAACAAGTGGTCGGAAAAGCCATCCGCGGTTATCCCCGGGACAAAATTATCATCGCCACTAAATGTGGTATGCGCTGGGATGACCCCAAGGCGGAGGGTTCCGATCCGTGGCCGCAACACGATCCCGCGGGCCGGGATGTGGTGATCCGCAAAAATTCAAAACCCGCAAGTATAGCGTATGAATGCGAACAGAGCCTCACACGCCTGGGCGTGGATTATATTGATCTTTATCAAATTCATTGGCCGGACAGCAGCACGCCGGCGGAGGACTCCTTTGGTGCCATGGAAAAACTCCGCAAAGCCGGAAAAGTCCGGGCGATTGGGGTCAGCAATTATGATGTCGCGTGGATGGAAAAAGCCCGTACCACCGGGCAGCTTGCCAGCCTGCAACCGCCCTACAGTTTGTTAAATCGCGGTATAGAAAAAGAGATTCTTCCGTATTGTCGCAAGCATAATATCGGTGTGATCGTATATTCCCCCATGGAACGGGGCCTGTTGACGGGGAACGTGCCAGCGGATCGGCTATTTCCGCCGGGGGATCATCGCCGTGAACATAAATTGTTTACCTTGGAAAACCGCCGGCGTGTTCTGGCGGCACTGACGCAAATCAAACCCATTGCCGATGCCCATCACGCCAGCTTTGCGCAGGTGGTCATCAACTGGACTATTCAGGAACCGGGCATAACCGCAGCATTGGTCGGCGCCAGAAATCCGGACCAGGCGCAACACAATGCGGCGGCGCTGCAATTTCAACTTACCGTTGCGGAGCGGACTGCGATTCGCCGCGTATTTGAAACGTTGGTACTGGCCTAAACAATGTGGCTGGCATCCTGATCGCCATGCCACCAACTGATTTTCGCTGACGGTCGTATGATGACTGCGGACCAACAGCAAATAGCACGTGCGTCGCAACCCGGTCCACCGCAGTGCATTCCTTGCGGCTTGCAACCGCAAAAGCGTTACTACACCCGGCGAATATCGAGGAGAAATGCCACTACCAGGCCGCCCAACACCAAGATTATCAGTGGTCCACGCACCACATTAAACCGGGCGATATTGACGATCCATGGAAGCGGTGGCACGCTTTGGGGTTCCACGGGCTTTAATGCTTCATCAATGAGACTCTGCACATCGCGCGGCCTGTTATCATTGGCTAATGGAAGCACTTCTTCATTGGGATTTACAACGTTAAGCTGACGATCGGCAAGACGCTGCATAAGTCGCGGATCAGAATTGGCCAGTTTAAGAAAATGCTTCTGCAGCGCTATTTTTTCGTTAATCAACTCTAATGTTGCCCGCAGATTATTCCGCGTTACCTCCGCCTGATGGAGATCATGCAGTGGCGGCGAAAGTACCATCAAAGCCAATACCAGCAGCGATCCGGCGAGTACGGCATAACTCACCACACCAACACTTAAAATCAGGGGAACAATCAGAAATGTGTTGGTTTGTTTAATGCGGCGCATTGATCATCATCCGACAGTAAGCTATCCACAGCCTAAATATATTGTGCACTAACCGGCCGCTTCTGTACAGTTGGCGAAAGCGGCCATTCGCATACGGATAGGTCAGTAATGGCAGTATTAGCCGGTATTATCAGTATTGATCATTGCCATTCCCCCCACCTACCACCGCAGCCTCCTTGTGCCACAATCCATCAAATTCTTCGCAGCGTGCAAAGATTTTTAGTAGCGTTTTTCAGCACAGTTTTCAAATTCCCGATGCGGCGTTGGATATTGCCGCCGCCGCGCGTATTAAAATCCGGCTGAATTCCTCCTGCCCGCCGTGCCATAGCGATGCTCCCGGTCCGTTGGTTAATTTTAACCCAGCCGAATCCGCCCCGTCTGCCCCTCGTTGAACTCGCGTGATAAACGACGAACATCGGCCTGCTGCGCCAGACGACCGCCGGCAGCCCGCCGAAACAGCCACGTCGAATAACCTTAAGCGCCATTCGTCAGGGCTGACCAAAATCATAAATACTTGCTTCCGGCGGGGGTTGGAGTAAAATGAGTAACTTTACCGGGCCAGGTGTGGCGTGGTTTGCCAATGGCGGACCGGTATATTTTGGAGAAAAAGGTATATGGTACGTGGAATTCATTGGACTCGTGGTGTGTTGGCCGGTGCGGTGGTAATGGTGTTGGGATTGGGTGGTTGCAGCAATCAAAACTTACAAACCCAGAATTCGCAACTTCTTAAACAAAATCAGCAATTGGCACAGCAATTGGCCGCTGCCAAGGCCAATTTAGCAGCTTCACGGCAGCAGTTGCAACAACAACAACAGATTGCCGCCGCCGCCCAGCAGGCGGCCACACAACAGGCCGCAGCGCCACAGCCCCCCGCCAATGCCGGAGCGCAAAGCAACTACAGCAGTGTGCTGCCGAGTTTCAACAATTCCGCGGCCAACCATGGCCAGACGCGGATGTTAAACCATCATCGAGCAATCACTCGCCGCAGCGTCCGCTCTTCCAAAGAAATTCGTCGCTTTGTGCTATCCAGTGATGTGCTGTTCGCTTCCGGCAGCGCCCGGCTGCAGTTCCGCGCGGAACATGCCCTGCTGCGGGTGGCGCATTTACTGCGAACACGTTATGCCCGTCGGCGGATTCGTATTGAAGGCTATACCGATAATCGCCCGATTCATCATCCTTACCACAACAACTATGCGCTGGGCCTGGCCCGGGCCCGTTCGGTGGAAACATTCTTGGCCCGACACGGTGTTTCGCGCCGCCGCATGACTGCGCTAAGTTTTGGTGATCACCGCATGATTTCGCGCACGGATTTAGCCAAGGATCGGCGTGTCGAAATTGTCGTGTTGCGATAAATTCAGGCACCCGCGCAACCTTAGTGCCCTGTTCAAGTAATCGGGCGTGAATTTCGTAAGTCGTTTTAATAAAACGACTTACGTATTTTTATGATAAAAAAACATAAATCCTTATTTTGCAAGCACTTACGACTTATATCGAGTATTGCTTGGACAGGCCCTTGGCAACGGACCGAGCCGCATCCGGCGGACAATAAATTCTGCGAATTGACGTTATGACTTCAAGCCTTAGTTAAGATAAGGCGTGAAGTTGAATATAGTTTTCACCTGCGGCAAGAGGGCTTGGGTACTCCATGGTTGGTATTGTTGATTATTCCATGGGTAATTTGCGAAGCGTGCAAAAAGCCTTTGAGCTTTTGGGCGTTTCGGCGCAAATTATCCGTACGCCAAGTGATATTCGCCGGGCCGACAAATTGGTGCTGCCTGGTGTCGGCGCTTTTGCCGATGCCATGGCGGTTCTGGAGTCATCAGGCCAGGCCGACGCCATAAAAGATTTCGTCCGCACCCAGCGGCCGTTTCTGGGGATATGTCTGGGACTGCAACTACTGATGCAGACTGGTTATGAGGATGGCCAACACGCTGGTTTGGGCATTGTGCCGGGAGAGTGTGTGCGCTTTACCGTGGATCAGCCGCCGCAAAATCTTAAAGTGCCGCACATGGGATGGAATAGCGTGCGACCGCAGTCGGAAGTGCCGTTATTTAAGAATGTTGTCCCCGGCACCTATTTTTATTTTGTACATTCCTATTATGTCCGCCCAACCGACCCGCGACACGTCGCGGCGACATCGGATTATGGCGGAGAATTTACTGCGGCCATATCCATGGATCAGGTCATGGCGGTACAGTTCCATCCGGAAAAAAGTCAGGCTGCTGGCCGTATCATATTAACAACATTTGCAAAGCTGTGAAGGCGTCCATGAGCATTGAATTAATCCCGGCAATTGACTTACGCGGCGGCCGCGTGGTACGGCTGTTTCGCGGTGACTACAATCAACAGACCACTTACGATGTGGACCCGTTGGACATAGCGCAGCGTTTCAAAGATGCCGGGTGCCGCTGGCTGCACGTCGTGGACTTGGATGGCGCACGCGATGGGCGATTGGTCAACTTGGAAATTATTGAACGCTTGATCCGTCAAACCGGTTTGCAGGTGGAAGTCGGGGGCGGAATTCGCACGGAGGAAGTCATCGAGTATCTGCTGGCCATTGGTGCGCAGCGGCTGATTCTCGGCACACGCGCCATTGCCGATGGGGATTGGTTCCGTGCCATGGTGCATGACACCCGATTTCGCAACCGGCTGGTGCTGGGCCTGGATGCCCATGATGGTCGTGTGGGTACCCATGGGTGGACGATCAGCGGCAGTGAAAATCCCACCGCGCTGGAAGTGGTGCGCAATGTGGGCCAGTGGCCGCTGGCCGCAATTATTTATACGGATATTGCCCGTGATGGCACTTTGACCGGTCCTAACATTGCCGCGACGGAAGTTCTGTTGCGACACACCGGCGCCATTCCGGTTATTCATAGCGGCGGTATCGGCAGCCTCAATGACATCCGAGCGCTCAAACATCTCCCACTGGCGGGTATTGTTGTCGGTAAATCCATTTATGAGCGTACCCTGGACGTAGCCGAAGCCGTCCGCGAACTGGCAGCCTGAAAACATCTTGGAGATCCCATGGAAAATTCCATTCCCTTGACCCCGGTGCGAATCTCATTAAAAAAATCGCAATGTCTGGACATTGACTGGTCGGATGGATTGCAATCGCACTTTGAACTGCGCTTTTTACGGCGCATGTGTCCCTGCGCCAGTTGCCAGGGTGAACGCGATCTGTTGGGCCGTACGCTCCTGCCGGTTGTCAAAACCACCTGGGACGGTCCCATTACCGCATTGGACGTGGAAACCGTGGGTAATTACGCGCTTCGGATCATCTGGTCGGACCAGCACAGCTCGGGAATATACCCCTACACATACCTCCGCGAGTTTGGTCAATAACGATCCATCGAATGTTCCAGCAAATCGTGCTGGTTTGCAGTGCAATAATGCGCTGTAAAATCGATGAGTTTTGCGCCTTTTCGACAGTTTTTTTCTCGTGGCCACATGAACGCCACGATGGGGAAACGCTGCGGGCAAGACGAATTGGTCCTTTTCCAAATACTTTTGTACCGATTCCCGCGGCGGCGGCGTTAATAATTTAGCGCCCGGATTTCCCGGAAGGCTTTGGCGAAGAGGGGAGTTTTATCGAGTTCCGACGGTGTGATTCTGGGGTCATGCTGGAAGGGATTGTAAAGAGGGTCGCCCACATAAGCGATACGCCAGCCGACTTCCGGGGTAGTGAGAAAATAAACTTCAATTTGGGTGAATTTGCCGGATAACAAAAGCGGAAAAAACAGCGAAGGTTTGGGAAAGGCCTGTAAATAGGGTTCCGCCACCGCGCCCAGCGTGCCCACCACACCGTGCTTGAGCATATTGATGCACCAACCGGTATCGGCCGGGTTGTGCAACGTGGTAAGTTCAAAGCTCGCAACATGATAGCCGACGCATCCGGGCAACCATTGACAGGAATCGACGTAATGATGCACGGAATACCAGCCGCAATAAAGCGCCGCGCGCGGGCATTTTTTAGCTTGTAATAACGCCGGCGTATCATTAAGGACCACATTCATGGCGGCATGTTTCCGGATGTATCGTGCGGTCCCACGAATGTCGTGATCAAAAAGGTCATAGGGGTTCTTGCCATGCAATCCGCGGGCGTCAAAATAAGCCACGCCGTGCAAGCCCCGCCGTTGCACCGCAATGGAATTGCGGATAATGCCGATGACCATTTCCGGAGTCAGACCATCAAGGCGCGATACCATAATAGCACGCGGTGCGCCATCAATAAGACTGGATTCATGCCACAGGGGCAGATAATCGGGATTGCTTTGCCAGATAATCGGGGGTTTGCTGTGATACCAGAGCATCATCAGATCGCTGTCCAGCGCAGTGCTGCGCCCATGCTGGGAAAGATAAATCTGATCTGCGAGCAGTTCCTGAGTCAAACCGGTAAGACCGAACATCTGGAGTTGCAGTTGTCGCATTTTTTTTCGATTTGCGGCACGACCACGATGCACCGCGAGTTGCTGATACGTCTGTAATTCCGTTTGCACCAAGGCGCGTTCACTTTGCAGGGCTTCCTGCTGGGCCAGGGCTTGAAGGCTCGCACCATGGACGTGTATCATCCGCGCCACACCACCGGGACCAAAATAGGTTTTAAGGAGCTTTAAGAACGTCCGCGATTCCTTGCGGCGTAACACCAACGGCGACTGTTGATAACGCGCAACAGCGGCACTGGCGGCGCTACGGAATTGCGCCAACTCCGTCTGCGCGTACGCCGGTTCGGTGCGTCGAACGCTGGTCGTGGTAGTCGGGCCGATATCCGACGCCGTGCCAGCCGGGACGACGGCCCGCATGGCTTCTGTGCCCCGCCGCAATTCGCGTGCACACTGTCCAAGATCGGTCTGAACGCGCATGAGTTCCCGCATTTGTTCGGGGTGGGGCATTTCCGGCTCCACACGCAAGGGAATACCGTACATCGTGACCAGACAGGTAATCTGTCTGGCCAGATGGCGTTCCCGCAAAACCTCTCTGACGGCCTTGGCGATGCGTAATGTGTAATAATGAGCCGGTATGTCGTTGACATTATGGTTGGTGAGATTCAGCACAATGAGATGCGTCGCCGGTATGTGACGCGCCTTGAGATAATAACGTCCAACCTGCCAGGAACCGGGGATGTTGCCATTGATAATCACGGCGATTTGATGGGGCGTCAGGGCGCGGACGGCAGGTGCTGCCGCCCCAAAGGCTCCAAAGATGGCAAAAACAAATAACACCGTCCCAAGTAGGAGCGACGTGACCTGACAGCGGGGATCCTTGGGCATGAATCGGACTCCGTAGGGCATTTAATTTTCAGCTAAAAAATTCAGGGCCAATCCGGCCATCATACGGATGCCCGTCACCACGGCGGAATCGGGAAATTCATAATGCGAATTATGCAGCATGGGATAGGTTTTGCGGCCATGCGGTCGAGTTCCCAAAATAAAAAAGCACCCCGGTACGCGCCGCAGATAATAGGCAAAATCCTCGCTCCAGAGAAACGGTTGATCCAGCAAATGAACATTCGCTTTGCCCAGTGTGGCCCGGGCGGTGCGGTCAAAGAGTTCATACGCGGCGTGGCTATTGATGGTGGCGGGCGTGCCGCTGGATAACTCCACCGCGGCCCGGCAGCCATGCACGGCGGCCACGGTCCGACTGACTTCGCGGATCAGGCTGATGGTCTGTCGGCGTACCTCCGCAGTCATGGTGCGCAGTGTTCCGCTGCAAGTAGCGCTGTCCGGCACCACATTACTGGCTTGCCCGGCGTTGAAAGTTCCGACCGTGAAAACCACGGTTGCGGTGGGTGAAATGCGCTGCGTAATGGCGGAGGAAATTTCCGTCATCAATGAGGCGGCACATTGGATCGGATTTTTACCCTTATGCGGATAGGCGGAATGGGTACCCACACCATGCACCACAATGGTAATGGTATCCACAGCGGCCAACAAGCCTCCGGGCCGCGACGCCACATGCCCAACCTCCAGTTCCGGCCAGCCATGCAAGCCGAAAATCGCCTGCACGGGTGGCGAATCCAACACTTGATCTTCACACATCCGCAAGGCCCCGTTATGGCCTTCTTCCGCCGGCTGAAAAATCAGCTTGACCCGCCCCCCAAGTGTGTCGCTTTGCGCCGCCAGATAAGCCGCTGTTCCCAGCAGCACGGCCATGTGCCCATCGTGGCCGCAGGCGTGCATAAGGCCGGAGCGACGACTCCTCCAAACGGAATTAGTGCCTTCCGTAACTGGCAAGGCATCCATATCCGCCCGTAACGCCACACATCGGCTACCATGTCCAATTTCCGCCAGAATGCCGGTACCCCCTGCCAATCCACGTTGCACGCGAATTCCCAATCGATTTAATTCTGCGGTTACCATATCGCTGGTATCATGTTCTTCATAAGCCAGTTCAGGAATTTGATGCAATTGGCGCCGGAGTTTCACGGCGCGGCGTATGATACCATCAGAAACCGCAGTGACGGGAGATACACATTGTGCTTCCAGCATAACAACACCGTCATGCAAACTAGCCGCTACGGGAGAATTTTGCAAACTTAAGCGGCTGTTGCCTCTGCCGTAATACCATAAAGCCAATACATATAAGAACTTACAGATTTAAAAGAAAAATGAGATAGATTGTGAACTTGCCACCAAAAGCTGCGTATAGTTATTTGCCACGGCGAAGTTTCCCACGGCTGGCCGTGGCAAAGTTCCTTCCTTCTCCCCCACGAACGCCGGTGGTTGCATCCCACGCAGCCACCGGCTTTTTTTAATTTTTGGGAATATAACGCTCTTGACCATCGCTATGGCGTCAGGTACTGGCAATGGATAAAATATCCCATGATATAGTATGAACGTACTGGACATCGTTCATTATTTTCCTGCTGGAACTTAGGGTGTTGGCAGTGCAAAGTGTGCAGCGCGTTTCCAACGAAGATCATAATATGGCCGTAAAACATCCTTCATCCTCAGTTGTCATTCACCCCGTGATGGTACTGGCGGGACCGGAGGCATTTTTGCGCCGGCAATGGTTAAGCCGGATTCGGCACGCCGCGTTGGATGAATCCTCCATGGAGGTCGGCTATATCCGTCTGGAACCGAATGTTTCCGCCACCGCGTTACTTGATGAGTGCCGGACTTTTGGCATGTTTTCCAGCCGCAAGCTGGTGGTATTGGAACCGGCCGATAGCCTGCTCAAGAACCGGGGCGGTACGCCCGGCGAAGAATCAGAAGAAGAAACTGAGGAAGATGGCGAATCCACGGCGTCCGGGGGCACCCCCGCACGCGATCTGATTTTGCGTTATGCCCAAGCCCCGAGCGAAAATGCCACACTGGTGCTCATTTGTGATAACTGGTTGAAAACCACGCGCTTGCACAAATTCCTGGATAAGCAAGGTGCGGTTATTTTATGCCAACCAATGAAGGAGCATGATGTTCCACGCTGGCTGACACAACATGCGCGGACGGATTTTAATAAAATGCTTGAACCGCAGGCCGCTATGCGCTTGGCGGAGTTGGTGGGGATGGATATGAGCCGGCTGGAAAGTGAACTCTCCAAGCTGGCAATTTTTTCAGATCAGCAGCCGGCGATTACTACCGCCATGGTGGAAGAATTGGTTGGCTTTCAGCATGAGCAGGTGGTCTGGAATTTCATTAATGCGCTTGCAACCGGCAATGCCAAAGCGGCCCTGGCGGCGCATAGCGAACTTTGGCAAATGGATAACCGCATTGGCTTTACACTCGTTGGGGCCGTCTTTTCCTGGTTAGGACAGGTAATGCGGGCGCGGGAAATGCTGGATCGGCGCTTAAGCGACAATCAGATTAGTAAGGAACTCAAACTCTGGTCGGCGCAGCGCTCCAGTGTCGTCATGAATTCGGCGCGCCGCTGGGGGGTGGATGGCTGTCGGCGTGTCAGCGCGGCTCTGCTGGCGGCGGATATGGCGGCCAAAACCAGTTTGGGAGACCCACAGCGCAATATGGAGTGTTTTATTGTACAGGCATGTTCCAACCTTGAATCCCCGACTTAATCCTACGCCATCTGACTGGCCGGTTGGTTGCGGCTGGTTGGTTGCGGCGCAGCCGCGCTGGGTAAAATGCGCTAAAATCAAGAATTTTCAGCAAGCCGGTCAAAGGGTCCAAGCGGCTTACCGAGCAACTGGCGTTTGTGTTTCAAAAATTTCATGTGATGGTCGAAGTGTTGGACATACATTTTGACCATATCTTCCAAAGTCACACGACCCCTTTGATTATGGGTACCGGTGCGGGAGAACGCCGCAGCGGGCAGGCGATAAAGAATGGCACTGGTCAGCAGACGGTTTTTACCAAATACGTCTGCCGCCATTCCCGCATCAAGTTGGTCGTAGAACAGCCTGGTGGCAAAGGCGCTTTCGTCATAGCCGATAAGGGTGGGATTGTTTTCCGCAATGATCCGTTTCATGCGGTCCGAGGCAATCAAATCGCTATCCATCAAGTGCATGACAATTTGCCGGATGCTCCAGGTATTGGGCACGGGATGGGCGTTAAGCTCCGCCGCCGACAACCCGCGGATCGCCGCTGCTAAAAGCGAAGCCTGCCGGACATATTCATCGATAACGGTCTTCTCCATAATGGACGCCTCCAAAAAGTCACTTCACATCGAATACTATTATAACTTTTTTATCATTGTTTACTGAAACATCAAGGTTGCCCTATGTAAAAACACCGGAATTACACGCGTGCCGACTCCGGCCCGCCAAGTTTATAAAATGGAAGACTTACCACGGTTGCCGGCGTGCGTGTACCGCGTAAGTCGATCTCCAGCGCGGCGCCCTCATTGGCGGCATCCGCATCCACATACGCCATGGCAATCACGTGCTTAAGCGTGGGGCTTTCGGTTCCGCTGGTGACAGCTCCAACTCTACGACCGGCGGCCCAAAGCTCCATGCCTTGGCGGGCGATGCGCGGGCCGGAAACGGCCAACCCCACCAACCGTCGGGCCGGACCATTGCGTCTGATTTCCGCCAGTGCCGGCGCGCCAATAAACTCCTTTTCCGTGGCCACCGCCCATTGCAGCCCCGCGGCAATGGGATCCATAGTAGCACTCAATTCATGGCCATATAACGGCATGCCCGCCTCCATTCGCAGCGTATCACGCGCACCGAGACCGGCAGGTTGCAGGGGCGCTGCATGTGTATCCCGCCCCGGCTTGAACAACATGTTCAACGCCATCTGCGCAATGGTGGATCCACAGATAATCTCCACTCCGTCCTCTCCGGTATAGCCGCTGCGAAAAACGGTGAATTTTGCAATCAGATAGCTTTGCGTGATGAAGTGATAGCGCTTGATTGCGGACACCGGTTCGGGCAGCAAACTATCGAGCAGGGCCAAGACCTTCGGCCCCTGGATCGCAATCATGGCCGTCTGCTGCGTTTCATCTTTAAGCTGATAGTTGAAGCCGGCGCTGTTGGCTTGAAACCATGCCAGCAGTTTGTGGCGGTTGGAGGCATTGCATACCATTAGCCAGTGATTTTCAAAGCGTGAAACAATCACATCGTCCAGCACCCCGCCGGATGGATTACAAATCAGGCTGTAAAGCGATTGTCCCACCGCCGCATTAGCCAGATTACGCGTGCAGATATGTTGCAGAAATTGCAACGCATCGGGGCCGGAAAAGTGCAACCGCCCCATGTGCGATACATCAAACACGGAGGCCCGTAGCCGGGTCTGCTCATGTTCGGCCCTAATACCGCGATAAAACAACGGCATAGCCCAACCGCCAAAATCCACCATTTTGGCGCCCTGGCGTACATGGAAATCGTAAAAGCATGTTTTCAACAACGGCATTTGGGATTCAGTCACAACGTACTCCTCTAAACCCACGCAAGGATATGCAAATTACATCCGCTGGCAAGCGTCACGGTCAAGGCACTGCCGCGCGGTGAGCCATTTTTGCCAGCCCATTTGTATTGCCGGCATAGAATGGATATAATAAATAATTCGGCTGTTGGAAAGTGATACTATTTCACCAGTCGAGGTATCCCAGTTGCCGTGGTCAGCACGATGGCTGGGGTGCTATAATATAGTGCGATTGGAAATTGATCGCGGGGTAGAGCAGTCTGGTAGCTCGTCGGGCTCATAACCCGGAGGTCGGAGGTTCGAATCCTCCCCCCGCTATTATCTGGCTAAAGAGTGCCGGAAAGAGGCTGATTTTAACGCTTTTGGCGTTTGGATCAGCCTCAATCGTTTTCACGTAAATTGCAACAAATTCCTTTTTTTGGTCTACCGTACCACTGGCGAATATGTCGTCCAGGCGTTGAATCGCTCCGCTGGTATCCAAGCTGGGCAGTATGAAATTTTATCATTCTGCTGAAATTTGTCGAATCGCACTTAATGCCGTCGGACTACCGGAGCCGTGCCACCCGGTTTTAATACCCTGGTTTCAGGGCGGTCAGCAAGTGTGGCGGCGAAAAACTTTCTCTTGACATGCAGAGTTCGTGTGAGGTTTTTTTCTTTGGAACGTAGTGCCGCAAAATCACCGGTAATGCGCGAGGGTCCCAGCGCATCGGTGAAATAACCACTGGCACCGGTAAGGCGCAGGTCGCCGTCCACAAGGGAGGCGTGCATTACTCGTGCGTGCCGCCCATTATGCAAACGGACGAAACCCGCCCCCTGATACATGCCGCAACCATTGGGCGTAAAAATCACATACCGAATGGTAGTATTGATGGCGGTGTGGAGAATTGGCGTTACGCCTGGAATGGGCTTCCAGAACACCCGCAAAAGCATTACTTGTTGCACGCTTCCACCGGTTGCAGTACGCGTCGTGGAAAAGAGAATAAAATGATACACGAGATCCCGACTCACACGGTAATAACCTCTGGTGAATCGCGGATACAAAGCGGCGCCAGTGTTGGAACTTACCGGCTTAATCCGCATAGGGCCGAAAGATTTACAACCAGCAAGTCCAGACACAATTAAAACGAGAATCAAAACTATGACACTCTGCTGCTTCATACCAGTAGCATAATCGCTGTTGAGCCAACGCGAAACCACCGCCCCCGTGTAACAGTTGCCGGCGGGCCTGTGACCATTTCTGCAACGCGGCGGCAATTCGATAATGGGTAACCGTTCACGGCGACGTAACGGTGCCGGTCATTCCGGAGCACCGGCATGATAATGCGGTACCGTCGGTCGTAGTCGAAGCCACGGCACCGGGTTATCACCACGGTGCTCGGGGAGGCGTTTTTCGCGATGCTGTGAACGGTTACTACTTTTCAAACCCCGGCAGCCCGGGATGCGGCAACAGAACCATCATGTGGATGTTCTTGCCGTGTGGTGTTATAGGATTTGATGGGGACGCATAACGTAGCCAATTGACCGAATGTTTGAATTTCGGAGTTGGCAGAATTCGCCACAGGCTGGCACGGCGCTATTAAAAGTCACTTTTCATTCGATATTCGCGATACCACAATTCCAGCATCAGGCAAGCGAAAAGCCGATGGGTGTGATCCCGCCGCAGATTCTGATGTTCAGCCAGCAGCCTCTTCAGCACAGCGTTGGCCCCGGAAGAGGCAAAAAAGCTATCATGGGCAAAAAGCAGGTCATGCAGCGGTTGCCGTAACCGACCGCGAAACCATTCGCCAATGGGCAACCCAAATCCCTGTTTGGAGCGTCTAGCGATACCGTGCGGCAGCAAATCGGAAAAGGTCCGTTTCAAGGCCAGTTTTCCGCTACGAAGATTCAACAATTGCGTGGTTGGAATCTGGGCGGCACAGGCTATAACCGTATGATCCAGAAAAGGACTGCGAACTTCCAGCGCATTGGCCATGGAGGCGCTGTCCACCTTCCATAACACATCTCCGGGCAAATAATGCCGCTGATCCAGTTGCATGGCCGCACGGACAGTATCCGATGCGGGGTCGCCATCAGGCGGCCAACTTAGCAGTTCATTGCCGACGGAAATACCGGGCAGCAGGGCATGAATATCAGCGGAGCTAAGGAGCCGCATGATGGCGGCGTAACGTTGCGGCCAATGGCGAGTTTCCGTGGCCTGGTGAAGCCGCAGAACGCGTTCATTGCGTGCCAGGAGCATCCGAGCTTCCGCCCCAAACCGCGCCGCGCGGGGGGCAGCGGTCAGCAGGCGCAAAGCTCGATATCGATCATAACCCGCGAACAGTTCATCGCCGCCATCACCGCTGATGGCGCACGGAGCCACCATCCGCGCGCAATTGGCCAGATAATAAGTTGGTAGAATGGAAGAATCGGCGAATGGTTCTCCCAGCGTATAACGCATAAGCCATTGCAAGGTTTCTATAACATCATCACCGGGGCGGATCTGAAAGATGTGATGATCGGATGCAATGTGGCGCGCGGCGATTTGGGCGTAAGCGGTCTCATCAAACTCCGCTTCCGCAAAACCGATGCTGATGGTGGTGATGCGGCCCGATCCGGATTGGCGGGCATAGCGTTGCATAAGGCCGGCGATAATGGTGGAATCAATGCCGCCGGAAAGGAAACAGGCCATGGGAACGTCTGCTTCCATCTGCGAGGCAACCGCGGTGCTTAAAACTGTGGCCAAGCCCGCGTTGACAGTAGCCGGCGCCATAAGATCCGTCGCACTCCAATACTGCTGGTGCCGAATATTTCCCGTTTGGGCGCAAAGCCAATATCCACCACCCAACTGAAAGGTATTTTCATAAATAGTGTATGGCGGCGGCAGATAACCATGTGCAAGATACCCCGCCAAAGCGGTGGTGGAAACCGCGGTTTTTCCGCCCAGCGCCAACAGTGCCGGCAAAGTACTGGCAAAATGTATGCCCGCTTCGCCAGATTGATAAAACAACGGCTTTTGCCCCATGCGATCGCGCGCTAAAAACAAGGTTTGCGAACGACTGTCCCATATTGCCAACGCGAACATGCCGGTTAATTTTTCAGGCAAACGCGTGTTCCATTGTTCCCAGCCATGCACGAGCACTTCGGTATCACTGTGATCACTGGCGAAGGTATGCCCCAATTGCCGCAATTGCCGACGCAGTTCGCGATGGTTATAGATTTCGCCATTAAAGACCACCTGCACACTGTGATCTTCATTGCCCATGGGCTGAGCGCCACCGGCGCGGTCCAAAATGCTTAAACGCCGATGCAGCAATACGCAGGCAGGATGGTGGGGATCGCGCCAGCGTCCTGCACCATCCGGGCCGCGATGGGCGAGCAATTCATCGACTATGTCCAAACGGACATCGGAAATCACCGGCTCCGCCGTCGCCTGGGGCCATCGGATGATTCCGGCAAAACCGCACATAACCAGAGCTCACTGCATTTGAGATTCAAGAACGCCATGGCGGCAACTGAGTGTAAGCTGCCGGTCTGCGGTAAGACATTCCAACAATGTCTTACCCAGACATTCATGCCGCCACCCACACATAAGTTTGTGATCGACGATGGATCTGGCGGCGCGTAGATTCTGCGCCAATTCCAGCACATCCGTCTGGGACGTCACCAACGCCGTGCTGATATGAATGGACAGGCATATCACCTGCGCCAGCGCCCAGGCCGTTTCCCCAAACACCCGCGTTTCCGGAGTTTCATCAAGTTCATCCGGAGCGGGAGGGTAAGTAGAGGCCGGCTGAGCTTTTAACCGCGCCACGAGGGAAACAATAAACTCGGCATAGGATTGCAACTCCCGTTGCGGAAAATCCTTGATGTTTTTCAGTTGGTTACTGCGTGCAGGCAACTGCTTGGCGATATCCCTTAGTACGTTATCCGGCAGCATAGTACGGGCGGGAAGATCATGTTCATAGGCCAATTGTTCCCGCCAGGCGCACAACTCCCGCAGCACCGCCAACTGCAGGGAATTCAAATGGCGCGGCGCTTTAATTTTCAGATACGCCAAAGCCGGGGCAGCCGGTTTTGCCGCGACATCACAGCGTTCCGCGCACGCGGCGGTGGCCCAGGCCTGTCGCTGCAGAACCGCAAGGCGTTCCCAAAGAGCCGCATAAATAGCGGCAAGATATTTGACATCATCAATCGCATATTCATGCTGGGCGGGAGTCAGTGGCCGCCGGTCCCAGGCACTGTAGGTATGCGCTTTGGCCAGGCTCACGCCGCAGAAATACTCCACCAGTTTGGCATAAGAAAGCGGATATCCCAGCCCAATTAATCCCGCCAGTATTTGCGTGTCCATTACATTCGCGAGCCGGGAACCGCAAAGCTGCGAAAGGATCGCCAAGTCCTGCTCTCCCGCATGACAGATTTTCAGGACGGTCGGATCGGCCACCAAATCCAAGAACGGTGAAAGATCAGCGATCGCCATGGGGTCTACCAACTCCACCTCCGTACCAAGGGAAATCTGAATCAGGCAAAGAATCGGGGTATAAGACGTTTCCCCAATAAATTCCGTGTCAATACCAAACGATCCCGCCACCTTCAACCGACGACACAACGCGGCAAGTTTGGCGTGGTCGGCAATCAAGCTCCCGGTGAAATCTTCCTTTTTTGACTGTTTCATGTTGTGCATAGCAGTTATTGTGTGGGGAGAAGCCTTTTCCGGCAACTCTCCACCTTGATTGCAAGAGCTGGAGGGCTGGCCCTATTTTTGGCAGGCGGTGACATTTCCGCTGAAAATGCGCGGGTGAAGGCCACGCGGCAAGGATTACCGAAACATTGAACAGCCCCCAGCCCCGGCGGCCTGCTGCGACCAAGCTGTGGTTATTTATGGTCGCGGGTGATGGCGGCGATGAATCTCTTTGAGCCGCTGGGCATCAACATGGGTATAAATTTGAGTCGTGCCGATATCGGAATGGCCCAAGAGTTCCTGGACTACGCGAAGATCCGCCCCACCGGCAAGCAAATGCGTGGCAAACGTATGCCGCAGTTCATGGGGGTGGGTGTGTTTAAGCCCGGCAAGGCGGGAAATGCGATCCAGCCGCTGCCATAACACAATACGGTTAATGGGCCGACCGGAACGGGAAACGAAAACGTTGGGAACCCGGCTGTCGGAGACCATTAAAAGGCGCGGCCGCAATTCATGCATATATTTTTTCAGGGCCGCTTGCGCCGGTTTGCCAACCGGGATAATGCGCTCTTTTTGGCCCTTGCCGCACACACGGATCACACCAAGTTCAAGATGCACATTGAGTTCCGTAAGGTCCGCAAGTTCGCTGGCCCGCAGGCCGCAGGCGTAAAACAATTCAATGATGGCCTGGTCCCGCAAGGCCAGAGGATGCTGGGGATCAACCGCCTTCAAGAGCGCCTCAATTTGTGCTCGATTCATAACCTCGGGAAGTTTGTGCCAGCCATGGGCCGTGGCCAAATGGGCCGTCGGATCCTCGGATATTTTTTCCCGGGCCACCAGAAAACGATAAAACATTTTCAGCGCCGCCGTATGACGCAAAATACTGCTGGTGCGCATATCGCGCTGGGACTGAATATATTTGAGATATTCACCAATGACCGCGCGATCTACCCGGAACAGGGAACAATTCATGATCTCCAGACAGAATGTGAGGAACTGCCGCAGGTCGGAACGATAAGCCGCCAGAGTGTTCTTGGCCAAGCCCAGTTCAACATCAATATAGCTGATAAAATCACTAACGGCGGCGGTATCATCCGAGGCGGGAATTACCTTGGCGCACAGTGGCCGCCCGCGTCGGATTGAGGTTTTTCTGATCATATCCATCCATGGACCTCCTACCGGACAGAGCTACCTGGGAACCTGCCCGAGTAATGACCGGGATTGCGATTACTTGAACAGGCTCCTGCCGGATAAGACCGATTCCGTGCGTCCTGCGGGTGATACCTTCCGTATTCCCGATATTTATTATTGGACACCCAGCAGATGCACCCGGAACTTCAGCGTGCTATTGGGCGGAATTCCGCTGCCCGGAGGCGATTGATCTCCATACGCCAATGCCGGTGGAATAATCAGTTCGCGAATTCCCCCCACCCGCATTCCTTTGACCCCAATATCCCAGCCTGGAATCACCTGTCCGGCACCAAGGGTAAACGGGAACGGCTGATTGCCATGCAGTTTGCTGGCGTCAAAAACTTTCCCATTCATCAACATGCCGGTGTAATGAACAATGACGGTCTGGCCATCTTTCGCCCGTGGGCCGGTACCGATTTTAATGTCTTTGATAATCAGCCCGTCCGCCAATTTCCGCACCCGCACAGGATGCGTGGTGGCGATGGTCTTGACGGCAGCCGGTGTCACCGCTGCGGCGGCGTGCGCGGGCAGATGTCCGGCAGTTTGCGAGGGGACTTGGCGCGCCCCGGAGTGACCACATCCCCCCAAGGCCAAAGCAATGGCGGAAGTTAAGGCCAGAACTAAAGGAATTGAACGTTTTCTCATTTATAAGAATCCTCACAAAAGGAGTAACCATAATTGTTGCCTGTATTATGCGCTATCAGGGCGACGCCGACAAATCCAAGTGCCTACCTAAACCGGATTTTAGCCGCAAAAATACGATAAACCCTTTTGAAATAATGACTTATACCACTTTTTGACTTTCATGGATGCGCGTAAGTATCCTGTCGGGCAGGATACCCGCCCCCCACCACGGTGATTAGCGCGGAGGTTCAATGTTGGACGGAAGACCCGCCCTCCGGAGCTGCGCGAACGGTCAGAGCCTTGACGACGGCGGCGTCCCGGGCGGATAAATCCGGATATTCAGAATTGCTGCCAACATCGGGACGGCGCTTCCAGGAGCGGGCGCAACTGGGATATTTTTCCCGCGTGTCGAGCATGGTAATGGCCCATTTTTCCCCGGGGATGATACGATGAAAGCCGGCACCAAGAACATCTTCGATTTCCCGGCCATAGTGCGGCATTAGCGCGGCCAGTGGATGGTCCGCGGGCACGGTAAGGACCGCCTCACTATCCAATGGATTTCCCAAGCCGACGGATTTTTTCAGCGTATCGAGTTGCTTGAGCCCATCCTGCACCAGGGGCATAAGTTTTTCCCAGTGGGCCAGAAGTTCCGCATTGGGTGTTTCCGGCAAAGCGGTGAAGAGATGGGTGTGAATGGAATCACCAAATAAATGTTGCAGGCCCGGCATTTCGCGTGTGATCCGGCAGACTTCATCGGCGGTAAACGCCAGCATCGGAGCACACAATTCCACCAGATAGGTCAACAATTTAGCGCAGACGCTTTGCGATGCCCGGCGCCGCGGATCGTCCGGCAATTCACAATACATCCGATCTTTAACGGCTTTCGCGTAAATGGTGGAGATATCAATATTACAGAAATCATACACGGCGCGGAACACTTTATGAAATTCATACCGGTCATACGCGGTGTGAACTTCGCGCGTCAGCGCGGCCAAGCGGCCCAGCATCCAAGTGTCAATAGAGTATGGTTCCGGCGCAGCGGCATGTTGCGCCAGATCAAAATCATATAAATTACCCAACAGATACCGGATGGTGTTGCGGATTTTACGATAGGCGTCACCGGTACGCTCCAACAATTCACGGGAGCAAGGCATATCATCCTGATAATCCACACTGGCCACCCACAGACGCAGCACATCCGCGCCATTTTGTTTCAGCGCTTCGGAAACCTTGATGTCATTGCCCTGGCTCTTGGACATTTTGTGGCCATGGCTGTCGACAATAAAGCCATGCGTCAGAATCTCCCTAAACGGCGGCGTAGCGCGGTATCCGGCGGCTTCCAGCAGCGAAGCCTGGAACCAGCCGCGGTGCTGATCGGACCCTTCCAGATACATGGCGGCGGGATAACCGAGATCCGGATGCGTACCTTCCAAAACCGCATGATGCGAGGCGCCGGATTCAAACCATACATCCAGAATATCACTGCCCTTGCGGAGTTCACGGGTATTAAAATGATACCCGGTTATAACTGATCCAGCGGCGGTCAACGCGGTATCAACCCATTGATCCGTGCCGAGAATTTGCGCCGGTGAATGAGTGAACCAGCAATCGGCCCCATGTTGGCGCACATATTCGGCCACGCGCCGAACTGATTTTTCGGTTAGCAGAATTTCACCATCAGCAGCGAAGAATGCCGGTATCGGCACACCCCATGAGCGTTGCCGTGAAATGCACCAGTCGGGCCGGGTTTCCAACATACCGGCCATGCGGTTTTTACCCCAGGCCGGAATCCATTGCACCGCCCCAATAAAGTTCTGCGCGGTCTGCAGCAGCGGACTATTGCCACCGGCGCGGACAAACCATTGTTCAGTAGCGCGTAAAATTGTGGCCTTGCGGCAGCGCCAGCAGTGCGGATAGCTGTGTTCAATTTCCTGCCGCTGAAAAAGCAGGCCGGTATCGGCAAGCCGCTGCACCACTAATTCATTGGATGCCCAGATGCTTTGCCCGCGCAGAAAATCGGGGACGCTTTGGTCATAGCGACCATCGGGAAGCACCGGACAATAGACATCCAGGCCGGCTTTGCGACCCGTTTGATAATCCTCGGCGCCGTGGCCTGGAGCGGTGTGCACCAGCCCCGTGCCATCCTCCAACGTGACATAATCCGCAGGTATAACAGGTTGTGTACGCGCCGCATCCAACGGGTGCGTATACCCAATGCCGGCGGCAATTAGCTCCGTACCGGGAATGGCTGCGGATATTTGGTAATGGGTGATGCCGGCTTGCAGCATCACGGCGGGAATCCTTTTGACCGCCAGAATCAGAACCTGCGGCCCCGGAGCATCCATCGTTACCGCGGCATATTGATGATCTGGATGGACAGCTACCGCGCGATTGGCCGGGATAGTCCAGGGCGTGGTGGTCCAGATGAGCAAATGGGCGTGGGTGGGTTTGGTGCCCCATGCCGCGGGCCAGGAGCCGGTAGTTAAATCCAGCGAAAATTTAACAAATATGGAGATGTCTTTGCGATTGGAGTATTCCAACTCCGCCTCGGCCAAGGCGGTCTGATCGAACGTGCACCAATGGACCGGCTTGCGCTGGCGGAAGACCAGGTCGCGCTGCAGCAGGTTCGCCAGCACCTCCAGCACCCCCGCCTCATACACGGGATCCAGCGTCAGATAGGGTTTATCAAACTGGCCCAGAATGCCCAGGCGTTCAAATGAGGCGGACTGCACTTGGACATATTTCAGCGCATAATCGCGACAGCGCCGGCGAATTTCCAGCGCGGAAAGTTCCCGCATTTTCGGTCCAAGTTCTTTTTGGATTGCGCTTTCAATCGGCAGGCCGTGACAATCCCAGCCGGGAACATAAGGCGCATCATGTCCCTGCATGGTGCGGTATTTCACCACCATATCTTTGAGCACCTTGTTGATCAGGTGGCCCATGTGAATATCACCATTGGCATAGGGGGGGCCATCGTGCAGGACCCACTTGGGGAGGCGGTGCGCACGGCTGCGGATGCACTGATAGAGGTTTTCCGATTTCCAGCGTGCCAGAATCTCCGGTTCCCGCCGGGTAAGGTTAGCCTTCATATCAAATACGGTTTTAGGCAAATTAAGCGTACTGCGATAATCTACGGCCGACTTGGAAGATACATTCGGTGCTGGTTCTGTTGTCATTGGGTTCGTTTCAACCTAAATCACGAAAACATCCGGTCAGACGGTTATCAGGCCGCGCTGACGTAGCGTAAAATATACCGCCGGAAGCGAGTTCCGCCCAGTGTGCGGGAGCCGCCGACGGTGTTGATGAATTGCTCGTTCTCCATGCCTATGGAGTTCCAGTGAACACTTCATGCCAATGTTGCCGCTTTACCGTTTGTTTCCACTTTTCGAGCCTTTGCATGCGACACGTCATTGGATCAACTATAGCTCATCAATCCCAATTCGTCGCAGATAGTCATAAATTGGGTCGTAGAATCCGGGGTTACGCGTTGGATCCTCGGCGTTGCCCGGTGGCACGACAATGACCATCCCTTGTCGAGCCCGGGTTAGCAGAACTCTGTATGCATTTTTCAGGTACATCTGCCTCTCCACCTTTCGTACGCGGTTCCAGCAATCGCCGCAGAACGACCAATGTTCCCACCCAGCGTCCGTGAATCGGAAATCCGCGTCCCAGGCTACGCACGCCCAATCAAGCTCTAGGCCCTGTACGTGAAATTCGGTTGCAACATCCTCTAGAAAATAAGACGACCGAACGTCTTCTTTGCCGTCGAGAAACCAATGAATGGGATCCGTCGGCGAGCGAACGTCGATCGCATCGGGCTTGAGGCGGAGTGCTTGTGATGAGACCACTATTCCGTATCGCTCGGACCCCCGAGACTTGTATTTCAGCCAGGCCTTCGCTTTTTGTAGACTTCGCGTTATCACGATCGGATATGCTGCCGTAATCTGCCGTCGTGTCGCGATGGCCGCGCTCTCATCGAGATCGAGTAGTTGTTTGACAAAAAGTGATACATTTTCTGCCCGAAATGATCTCATGGAAACTGATAGATGCAGATCATCAATTGTCGTAACCCTGCTTCTTCCGCGCAACAAGCTGAGCGCCTCACCTGCAGCATACTCACTGTCCTTCAGCCTTGAGGATGTATAGATATACCAATCAGGAAATGACCGCAGAAGTGACTTAATCCATTCCTTTATACCCGCTTCGCCAGTATTTATTTCCTGACCACCACCAATCAGGCAGACGATCACGGCCCAATCGCGATGACGATCCATACATGATATCAGAAACTCCGGTTCAGAGCGGTTAAAATTCGAAGTGCCTTTCCTACGGCGCATAAAGTTTGATGTCTGCTCTAGATTCCACGCCCGCTGAGCCTCGTCAAACAGGGCTACATGCTCAATCGGTGGCCTCGCCGAGTCCACCAGGCATTCATCCCGGAAATTATGAACATTCTGGATGAACATCTTTACTTCGCTGGTTGCCTCGGCCTTTCGCATACGGCGGCCGGCTTGCTTTTCCCTAATGACCTTGTCACGAGCGAGGGCCTCACGGAGGACCGCCACGAGCGGGCCATTGCCGGAGAGGAATACGCTATAGAGATCGTTATTTTTATCCGTATGCTTCGTGGCAATGTTAAGGCCAACAAGCGTTTTGCCGGCGCCCGGGACGCCAGTAAGCAGGCAGATTGCCTTTTGTTTCTTAACTCTCGCGTTATGTATTATTTCCGTGATGCAGTCCGATGTCGCATTTAAGTTAATTGCAGCCGCATCACTACGAGATATTTCCGCCACAGAGTGGCCGCCGTAGAGAGCCATCGCGGCCTCAACAATGGTCGGCGTTGGGCTGTACCGGCCATTCTCCCAACAATCTTGGTCGATTGGGGAACCTTCCGTCAACTCCAGCACCTTCCGAATAATCTCCGAGAGCGTTCCTGTGCAGGCCTTGATCGGCGCGAACAAGCCGTCGCTTACCGAGGTCGTGGCGATGGTGAAATTTGCGGATCGCGCCGCTGTCGCGATGAGTACCGGTACGATTGTGCAGTGGTGGCTCGGCTCATGGAAGTTCTTCATGTCCAGGGCATAATCCCATACCTGTTCAACGGCCTGGGCTGGAAAATCCCTTTCACCAACTTTGAATTCCAGAATAAATACCGCGTGCTCTATGATGGCGACGACATCGATGCGTTTCCCAAGCCGCGGAACGGAATATTCAAAAAAAACTCTGCCCCGCCCACGAAAAGGCAATAATGCGGATTTTAGGATGGTTATCTGCTGGCTCCAGGCGTCACGCTGCGATGTGGCCAGGTCAAATCTGTTGCTCGATGCCATTTCCCCGATAATCGCTACGGCAGGCGCGTCGATAAAATCGGCGATGTCGCTCTTGTAGTAATGGCGGTCCATATATCCTCGGAACTCCCATCTTAGCGCGATTAAGCCGCCGTGGTTGCCGTCGGGTTCCATTCGTCCACGTTAAACGAGTTTATGGCGGAGGCGAATCATCGGCAACTTATTTAACCTTTTTTGTCTCGTCGAGCCGTGCAGATTTGCACGGATGGAGGGCGGCGGCGGAGCCTGCCGCAAACTTTGGCCCCGCGTTAGTACCCCGCCCTGCCATCTTCGATTTCTAGCGCTGCCGCTAGAGCCAGCGCGTTGCGCAGCATGAATGTGCCATATTCACGCGCCAGAAATACCAACTCATTGGCCGCCTCCGGCGTCCAAGCTGATTTCTTTACCAGCGCGGATCGTAACTGGTCCGCCGCCGCCCGATCAGCCTGTTCCCCCAGCGGGCGGACTTTGCAACTGTCCTATACCCTGCTGCCAGCCCGGATGCGTCCGTGATGTTCATCGACATGCCTAACTCCTTTAGATTTCCATATTCCGTCGTCTGTGTGTCATGCACCTTGCCCACCCACGCCGTCAAGGTTGCCCTGGCGGGGTGTACCCGTTTTTATCGGGAAACCGCAACCCGAGTAGCGTTGGTTGGCGGTATGCGTGCACGGCGGTACCACTCCCTTACGGTCGCGGCTCGGTCTGCCGCCGTGCGTGATGGATACGCAAAATAAATCGTGCGTGAACGGTTACGAGTAAACTAACTTTTCACCTGAACGTTTTTGGGCTTCGTGCCTTGGCTGGGCAGTACCCGCCAGACCTTTAATTCACCCGGCGCAATACTCAAGGGCACCTGCAAACCGTTGCCTCCGGCAATAGCGGCCACGGGCTTGCCGGTGGCCGCGTTGATAATGTCATACCGCCCCGGCGGCAGCCCCAACGCCTTTATATGGATTGTAACAATTCCTTTATACGGCGGCGCCAATCGCCATGGGCTTAGCGTTATCCACGCCGAATGATCCGCCGCATCCACCGTGGGTACCACTTCCAGGCTTGCCATGGCCGGGGCAAAAGTCACATACGCCGGCGCATAGTCGGCCAATTGTGTCGCATGTTCCAGAACTCGCCCACCGTGGGCCGCATACTGTGTAATGGCCGCATCACGCCGCCCGGTAATCGGAAATATGGCCCGGAATTGCCGCAGGTGCACCGCTCCCGCTTTAACTTCCCGATCCGTAACCACCGTAAAAGCAATGTGCAGCTTACGCCAGATTTTTCCCAGCCGGTTGGTCAGGCCGCCCAAAGCCGTCGGGTTGGTAAAGACCTTGTGGTAGGAAATATAAATCGCCACGGGCTGCTGCGGATAACTGCCGTGGATTTGGCTCAATACCGGAATCCAATGCACATAGGGCGGATAGCCGATCTTAAAAACCTTGCCGCCGTCATAGAGAAAGAAATCCATCCCCGCGTTGTACGGCATTTCAAAACCATAATGGCCCAGAAACTGCGTTATCTCGGCCCGCAGTCCGCTGGGTTCCGGCGTCCATTCTTCAAACAGCGGCACTTTGTAGGCCCTGGCTAGACTGCCAAACAACACCATCAAACCACCGTGATCGGCACAGTCTTCACAAACCGTAACGTGATACCGTTTGGCCAGTTGAAAAAAGGAATCGGGCAAATTAAAGGCCAGACCCGCACCGGAATAGCCGCCACCCCAGTAATAATACAGCGGTGCCGAAGTCTCGTGGCGCACCAGTTCGGTCAAATGGCGGTAGGTTTCAATGACACTCCAATTGCGGAAGTGCTGATAAACGGAAAATAGCCGCTGGCCGGGGCGCGCCGCCGGCACCGCAGTCCACGCCGTGTAATTGCTATGATAACGCTGGTTAAATGCGGGCAGAGCATGGTAACGCGACGGCAGCCACTGGTGAAATTTGGCTATATCCTGCGGGGCATAACCATTGACGCCCTGCCCGCCGGGGGGCGGACCCCACATATAAT
Source organism: Phycisphaerae bacterium (assembly GCA_049977145.1). Lineage (GTDB taxonomy): Bacteria > Planctomycetota > Phycisphaerae > WQYP01 > WQYP01 > JAMDCX01. The sequence goes on along the minus strand of JBMFGW010000009.1, from coordinate 23,442 downwards.
CCAGCCAGCCAAAATCCAGAAAAGCCCCGCCGAAAGCGGGGTTATTCTTAATATGCGCAATGGTGGCGGTAATATACTGGAAATAAGATTGGCGGTTGAAATGGCTCCACCATGTCGGCACTTGTGATTTGGCACCGGACGATCCCACATCATATTGCGTGATCCATGACGGCGGACAATTGGCCCATACGCCATTCCAGAAAATTGGAATTATTTCGACATGTGCTTTCGCCGCATTGGCCAAGGTTTGATCCAGTAATCTGAAATCAAAATGTCCACGCACCGGTTCCACCGCTCCCCATTGCATATTGATCTCGGCATGGTGAATACCATCCGCCGCGATTTTCCCGAAGGTCCGCACGGGCCAGGCGCGTATCGTAGCGGTGGTAGTGTAGGTAACCGTCGCGTAGACCACCGTGGGATGGACTTGAAATAAACGACTGTTCCGACCAAGTCGCAAATAAATATAACTGACATTGATATGCCGGGCGAAAATCTCCGCGCCACGTCCGGCGATGACACCGCAGGTGTATAGGCTGTCACCAATGTTTCCACCGCCGTCCACCTGCCGCAGATTATGATCGGTATTGGTGGCTACTTTCCCGGGCTGGCCCGTGTTAAACGTGATACTGACGGATGGCCCACTGCGGAAGTGCGTGCCGGGAACAAAATGGGGCGGTGGTTGGAGCGACAAAACAACCTTATGCACGGCCAGAGCGTGGGAACCACACAGGCGCAAATCCGCCCCGGCATTTTCCCGCCCGGCGAAGTGCACATTGATGAGTTTCCAGGTAACGGAATGCCAGACATTGGCGCGATAGGGAAATACCGGCTTTGTCGACTTATAGGCTCCCGCCAAGGTCGGCTTAAGAGAATTATATTGCAACTGTAGACCAAATCCGGCCTCGCGGGTCCAGTTGAGCTGCACCGCCCAGACCGGCGTTTTTATCGCGGCTTGCCGGGAACCTTTCGGAGCCGTCTGCCGCGCCGCGCACCCAATCCCCGCCAGCATGAATCCCCAGAGAATGAAAAGCCACAATATTCGTCGCATATCAAATTACTTCCTTTTCCATAACTATTCACGACCTTTCGGCCAGTCAAAACGCACCATAGATCTAACGCCAATAAGTTATACCCCAAAAAACGGTATCGGTGCACGGCGGTACCACTCCCTTACGGTCGCGGCTCGGTCTGCCGCCGCGCACGGTATGGTACGCAAAATACATCGTGCGTGAATGGTTACATGGCACCCAAGACTCCGATGTTATTGTGAATCTTACCATTTCAAGCACGCCAATCGGCATGTGAAAAAGTGGTTCTATTCTTCGCCAAAGCGGCAATTAACCAGGTTTTCCAGAGCGTCCATGGCTTTTTGAGCGTCTTCACCGTCGGCTTCAATTTTCAGCACCGTGCCTTCGGTGGCGGCCAGCATCATCATGTGCATGATGCTCTTGCCATCCACGCATTGATCCCCTTTCCATACGCGGATGTTGCTGCGAAATTGATTGGCGACATCCACGAACTGCATGGCCGGACGGGCGTGCAGACCAAGTCGATTTATAATTTTTATTTGTCGATCCATTGTTCCGGCGCCCCACCTTCATGTTTTGCGCTTACTATCCATGATACACCGGAAATATTACCTCAGCGGGTCATTCCAGCTTGATCAGCTTCTTCAATTAATTCCATAATTTCTTTGGGGGAGGAGGCCTGTCGGAGAAACCTCCGGAAGGTGTCCTGTTGCAGATTCCGGAAGATGTTTTCCATGGCATGCAGGTGGCCATCCGGATTATCCGGTGGTGAAAGCAGCATGACCACGCTGTAAACCGGTGCCTGATCCAGAGCGGCAAAGTCAACGCCAGCCGTGCTGCGGCCGATGGCGCCGATTCGCTTTTTGATACACGCGAGCTTCACATGCGGCACGGCCACACCCTTGCCAAAGCCGGTGCTGCCATGCCGTTCCCGATCCAGAATCGCCTTACAAATGGTATCTACATCCGAAGCGGATACCGCACCGGCGGCGGCCAATGCCTGAACCAGTTCCCGGATTACCCCATCACGACTGGTCGCCTTCAGATCGGCAACAATGGCATCCCTTACGATAAAATCACCAAGTTTCATGGATTACTCACCATTTGCAAGCCCGCCGGCGTATCGACCGGCATTCATTCCTCTACATCGGGCCGCAGCATTGCGTTCCGGAGGCCCCCGGACGGTCCGGGATGTTTACGATTTCTAAATCGCTCTTTGTGTTCAATAATTTGCCTTTCGATTTTGTGCGCCGCCAAATCGATGCACGCGTAAAGGTCGTTACCCTCCTGCGACGCCAGAAACATATTGCGGTGTTCGGCGCTGACAATAATTTCCACACGCTTGTGTTTGGATTCACTGCCATCAAGGATTACTTCAATTTCCTTGATCTTATCGTAATACTTTAACATTTTATCCGCGTGGACTTCGGCATGCTGCCGAATGGCGGGGGTCACTTCAAGATGGCGACAGGTGATGGTAGTGATCACTTATATAGCTCCTAGCAGTCTCGACCTCATGTAAGCAATTTAGCCGACGACGAGAACAATACTTAAATTATCGTTTTCTGGCGTAAGCGTCAATAGACACGCGCGTGTCAAGCCGTCGGCTGTGGCCCAGTAGCGTCCGGGACAATCTTAACACAATGCCAATATTTGCGCCAGCGCTTATTTTGTGGTTTACTGTTGGCCATGGTGAACGCGGTCACAGAACTTCCCACGAACCGGTCTGGGCCGCGGAAGCGTCGGCAGCAGACGATGCAGACGGACACTTTCGTGTTTCTACCCCAGAAGAAACGCCCCAAAATATGGCCTGAATTCCAATCCAATCGGTCATGGTGCTGCAAGCGAAACATGGCTGTTTTCAGGAGCTATGGCAAGAATAATGGCCGCCTCGGCAGAGCGGAAAAAGTATTCGACCAGGGGCAAGTTCGGAAGATCTTACTCGAGGTGTTCCATTTTCCTGCCATTGGCGACTATAATATCAATTAACAGCGTACCGGGTGGAATAGTTCCGCACGTCGCTTAATATGAGGTAATTTCATGGCGGATTCGCAGCAAGACCCTTCTAAAGGCCCCTCTCACGAAGGTGGGTCTAACAATAATCGGCCCGGTCGAGGGGATAATAATAACTTCCGTTTCAGTCGCAGCATGCTGGGTTGGCTGGTTATTCTGTGCATGGTGGTGTTCGCGCTGCTGTTGATGAATCATTCCAGCGGCGCGCAGAAGGTGGATGTAGGGTCATTTTATAGTGCGTTGCGGCATAAGAACATCAAGTCTCTGATCGTATACAGCGACGGTCAGATTAACTTTAAGCTCAAAGAGGTGGCGCCTGGATCACCGGCCAATAGTTCATTAAGTGAAAAAACCAATATTCCGCGTACCGCCCTGGATGGCAACGGCTGGGCGATTATGGAAGCGCAGGCGCATCAATACGCCGTGCCCAATTTTAACTATAAGCCATCCAATGACTTTTTGAATATATTCCTGGTTGATTATCTGCCCTTCATTATACTCTTCGCGTTCATTTACTTTTTGGTGTCGCGGCAGTTCCGGGCCGCAGGCGGCGGCATGGGCATGTTGGGCAGTTTTGGCCGATCGCGGCACCGTATGATGTCTAAAGAACATAGCAACATCACCTTCACCGATGTGGCGGGTATTGATGAGGCCAAAGAAGAATTGGCGGAGATTGTTGATTTCCTGAAAAATCCAAAAAAATTCCAGCGGCTGGGGGGGCGAATTCCACGCGGCGTATTACTGGTCGGGCCGCCGGGGGTGGGCAAAACATTGCTGGCCAAAGCGATTGCCGGCGAAGCGGAAGCGCCTTTCTTCTCGATCAGTGGTTCGGATTTTGTTGAGATGTTTGTCGGCGTGGGCGCCTCGCGGGTGCGCGACCTGTTTCGCACCGCCAAGGAAAGCTCGCCGTGTATTGTATTTCTGGATGAAATTGACGCAGTTGGGCGGCGGCGCGGCAATGGGTTTTCCAGCGGCGGCCATGACGAGCGCGAACAGACACTCAACGCGATTCTGGTGGAGATGGATGGCTTTGACACCAATGATCAGGTCATTGTGGTGGCGGCCACCAATCGCTCGGATGTGTTAGACCCGGCGTTGACGCGGCCCGGTCGCTTTGATCGGCAGGTCATCGTTCCCCTGCCGGACATTAAGGGCCGGTACGAAATTCTCAAGGTGCATGCCCGCAAGGTTAAACTGGGACCCGATGTTGATCTATTGCGTCTGGCCCGACAGACTCCCATGTTCAGCGGTGCCGATCTAGCCGCGGTAATCAATGAATCCGCTTTGATCGCCACGATGTTGAACCGGGAAGCCATTGAAATGGTGGACCTGGAGGAAGCACGTGACAAGATTCGCTTTGGCAAGGCCCGCAAGAGTCGGGTGGTGGATGAAGAGGAACGACAGCTAACCGCCTGGCATGAAGCTGGACACGCCGTAGTTCAATATTGCTCTCCGGGGGCGGATCCGATTCATAAAGTTACCATTATTCCGCGTGGCTCGTACGGTGGCGCCACCTTTTCACTGCCTGAAAAAGACCGGTTCTACTACAGCCGCAAGTATCTGCTGGCGGAATTGCGTATTCTTTTCGGTGGTCGCATTGCGGAAGAATTGTACATTGGGGAAATTTCCAGCGGGGCCAGCATGGACATCAAAATGGCCAGCAATATCGCCCGGGAGATGGTGTGCAATTACGGTATGAGTGATGCGTTGGGACCTATACGTTTTGGCCGTGATGAAAATGTGCAATGGTTTGAAGCCGCACGGGAATACAGTGATAAAACCGCCGAACTTATTGACAGTGAAGTGCATCGGCTTATCAGTAACGCGTATACGGAAGCCCGCGCCCTGCTTTCAGAAAAGAAAGCCGAACTTGCCAATCTCAAAGATGCGCTACTGCAGTATGAAACACTTGATGCCGAGGATGTTAAACGCATTATGACGGGGCAGGCACTCACCAAACCGACAGTGGGTGATATGCTGGCGTTGGAACAGCAGCGCCGCGCGGCGGAATTACCCGGTACGCAGGAATCCACCGGTCCGGCGGTGGGGTCCATTCCACAACCGAGTTAGCCCCGTAAAAGCCGATGTAGATAGCATGATAACTGGTTGTGATGATGGGCTTACCTTTGGTCATAATCGGATGTACCGCCGCGGGTAAATCGGAACTCGCGGAAGCATTGGCGATGCGGCTGGCGGGACCGGATGGGCGACCGGCCACCATCATGGCGGTGGATTCCATGCAGGTCTATCGGGGTATGGATATCGGCACGGCCAAACCATCGGCGGCGGTGCGGGCGTTGATACCGCATACCATGATTGATGTTGCTGATCCGAGTGAATCCTTTTCCGCGGCGCGATTCGTCACGCTGGCGGAGCCAATCCTGGAAGCGCATCGCGCGCAAGAACGTCCGCTGATTCTGGTGGCGGGTACGATATTATATTTAAGAGCGTTATTAGAGGGATTGTTTGCCGGGCCGCCGGCCAATCCACAGATACGGGCCGCATTGGCGGTGCGGGCGAAAGAACAAGGCTCGGCGGAACTCCATAAAGAATTAGCCCGGGTGGATGCGGTGGCGGCGCAGCGTATTCATCCCAATGATCTGCGGCGCATTATCCGCGCTCTGGAAGTTTTCCAAATTACAGGCTGCGGCATAAGTTCACTACAAACACAATGGCGAAATGGTAGACCCCATTTGAATTTCCGCCTGATCGGCGTGACGCGGGCGAAAGATGATTTGAATCGGCGAATTAATCAGCGGGTCAGAAAGATGATGGAAGACGGTCTGCCGGCTGAAGTTCGCGGGCTATTGCAATGTCCCAAGGGATTATCCATGCAGGCGCGGGAAGCGGTGGGCTATAAACAGATGATCGCCCATCTCACGGGATCCATGCCGCTGGATGAAGCCATTGAGCAGATCAAAATCCAAACCCGGCACCTGGCCAAGCTACAAAGGACCTGGCTCAAACGCTTCGATGGCGTAAGTTGGTTGACGTTGGAACCGGAACAACCGGCTTCGGAACTTACCGGTCAGATTTTACAGTCGCTGGGGCAACAGCGTGGTTCAGCCTGATACGCCGATATTTCATGGAGATGATCATGAGACTTTTAGCTATTGATGTTGGGTCTTCCTCAGTCAAGGCGGCATTCTGCAAAAACGGTCGAGTCAAACATATTGAGCATGTGCCGGTGGCCACAGAACTCAACGGAGCGGAGGTGGAGATTCCGGCAGATGGTCTGATTAAGAGTCTTCACAAAGCCATCGTCCGCATTACACAATCGCACCGGCATATCGACGCCATAGCCTTGGACAGCTTCTGCCCGGGTGTAGTGGCCCTGGACAAGCAGGCGGCACCTTTGTTTGGATGCGTCACGCATCAGGATCGTCGCAGTGTTCGGCAGGCGGCGGAACTTGAACGAATAATTGGCGAAAACCGCCATATGCAACTTACCGGCAATCGACCGTTTCCGGGAGGCATTGGAAGCACTACGCTGCTGTGGTTCAAACAGAATCACGCTGGATTATTTAAGAAAATTGGCCGCATCGGTCAACCCACTACGCTGCTGGTGCATCACCTGACTGGCCAGTGGGTCATTGACCCTTCGCAGGCGGCATTTCTAGGGTTATATGACTCCATCAAGCTATCCGGATGGATTCCTGAATTATGTGAACTTGTCGGCCTAAAGGAATCGCAGTTGCCAAGAATACTGTTTGCCGACCAGATCGCCGGAAAAATTACCCGCGTCGCGGCGAATCAACTCGGTCTGTCGGAAGGATGCCCGGTATTCGCCTCGCTGGTGGATACCAGCGCCGCCATGCTGGCCACCGATTGCCGACCGGGACGACTGGTGCACAGTGCGGGTTCCAGTGACGTGCTGGCATTATGTTTGGATAAGCCCGCACCGGCGGTGGATATTCTCACGCGACCACTGGGAACAGGCCATCGATTACCCAAGCGATGGTTGGCGGTCAGTACCATCGCTGCCGGCGGATCCACCATGCACTGGCTGAAAGATAATCTGTTTGCGGATTACTCCACCGGGAAGTTCCACAAACTCGTTAAACGAACGGGGGCAAATCTAGCGCAACAAAACCCGCAGACGGCAATCTTCGGAGATGTGCATTTTGCGCCTTATCTGGCTGGAGATCGCACGGCGATGGAAGCCCGCGCCGCATCGTTTGAGCATCTGACCCTGGCCAGCACGCGACAGGATATGCTTGGCGCTGCGATCACCGCTCTGACGCTTGCCAGCCGACAGCGGTTTGAACGCCTGGCACAAATACACCCAATTCAAACCGAGATATTCACCATGGGTGGACAGGCTGAACTGGCGGCTATCATGCACGCCCACTGGCCGGCAAAACACACATTCACCGCTTTGGAAAATGAAGCCATGACCGGACTAGACCGCCTCTCCGGCGGATAGACCGCACATTGTGTGCAGGAGTCCAGTAGAGCGAGCGGAGACTATCTCGGTAGCGCCGTGTTGCAAATGACATCCATCAGATCGGTGATTTTTTTAATTTCATAGTCGGGAAGCACACGCCGTCGACGCGTAGTTTTTGTGCGTTCGGCGGGTTTCCATACTGTAGTCATACCCGCCCGCCGTGCGCCTTTAATATCCGCGCCCAGCAGATCACCGACAAACATCGCGTGGGCCGCCGGGATCGCCAAGTCGTCCAACGCCGCCTGGAAAATCATCGGATGCGGCTTGCGATAGAACGTGTTGGATGAATAAATCCGCGTGGGAAAAAATTCCAGCAGCCTTTCGCGCTCCAAATGGCGATCCAGACAATAATCCGGCGCACAGGTATTCGATACAATCGCCAGTTTCAGCCCCCGCCGCTGAAATTCCCGCAGCATTCCGCGCGTTCCACTTTCCACGGTGGCGCGCCGCACCACCGGCCGGTACCAGCGCCACACCAGTTCCGGGATATCGGCATCATTAACCGGAATATCCAGCTTGGTCAGTAGGCGGCAAATCACATTGTTGACGTTGAAGTCCCGGCGGCGGATATGCGACCAAATATATTTTCTCCGGAATGCCCGAAAATGTGCATGCGTATAAACCTCAAATTCTGGTAGCGGGATATTCAGGTCATGCAAATGACGGTAGGTATCTTTTGCGCCCATCATAAACAAGGCCCGATGATCCAGTTGATCAAACTGTAACAGGGTGTCGGCGAGATCAAATAAAATAGCCTTAATCATAGATATTCCGTGCCAGATTGACGAGTAACATCATAACAGAATTCACAACGTCGTAGTCCGGATTATAACCATCGTCGGCGGCGCATTTATCCGTCGACGGTTTCAAGTTTGGCGAAACTAAGCATCAAGGTGCGCCGCCCGGAACTCTGGAAGTTAATAACCGCCCGATAATCTCCGCCCACATCGTCTATATTCTCAATACGGCCCAAGCCGAATTTCCGGTGCCGTACCAACGTGCCGCGCCGAAAACGCTGGGTAGCGATTGCGGCAGGTTCCTGTACCGGTCGGGGTTCCGAATGCGGCGGCGCATTCGACCATGGCCGCAGAAGTTGATTGCCGGCGGCAGGCCTGAATCCGGGCGATTCCGTGGGGCGTTCCCGCATGGTCAGGTCCATTACTTCCAGGCAATCATCCGGAATTTCATCCAGAAATCTTGATGGGTTCCGAGCATCACTGTGGCCCATAATGGTGCGGTACGTTGCCCGCGTTAAAATTAAATGTTTCATCGCCCGGGTAATGCCGACAAACGCCAGACGGCGTTCCTCTTCAATGTTCATTTCCACATGACGGTCGCCAAACATTCGCTGATGTGGGATCAGACCATCTTCCATACCCACAATGGCGACCACCGGAAATTCCAGGCCCTTGGCCGCATGGAGGGTCATGAGTGTTACGGCGGTATTTTGGTCCTTCATGCGATCCGTATCGGAAACCAGCGTTACCTGCGTGAGATAATCCCGTAATGTTCCGTCTGGATTCTGGCGGTCAAATTCCGCCGCCACATTGACCAGTTCCAAGATATTAGCGTTCCGCTGTTCGTCATCTTCCGCGGAACCCGACTTAATGAGTTTCAGGCCGGATTGCTCAATGACCGCTTCCATGATTTCCGCTACAGGAATTGCCGCCGGGATGGGAGAGTTCGGAGATGAAAGATCGGCAGTTTCACTCTTATCCGGCGTACCAATTTTTACGGGATCATCTAAATTAAACTCATCACGGGAATTGCCGCCAGACGCCGTTGCGGAAAATGCCGGATCATATAGTGGATCTGATAACGCGTCCGACGACACACCATGCTCGGCGCTAGCCGGATACTCAAACTGCGAATCCGCGCCGGCAAAATCAGCGTCAGCAGTTGCGTCCGGCGCACTATTTTCCGGCGGCAAACCGGGACTGGTCACTGCCGTGGCGGCGGCGGGCACAAACTGGTGCCGCCAGGAATCTATCAGCGCGGCAAATTTCCGGCACCCTTCGGCAGCGCGTTTCGGCAGACCTTCAATGGTATCGGCCCGGCGACACGCCTCCATAAGCTCCAAGTGATGTTCATTGGCATAACCGGAGAGGCGGGCGATGCTGGTTGAGCCGACGGACCGCGTGGGCACGTTGATAACGCGTTCCACACTGATGTTGTCTTCCGGCGTGATAATCAGCCGCAGATAGGCTAGAACATCCTTCACCTCCTTGCGGCCATAAAATTCCGTACCCCGAATAATCTGATAAGGTACGCCAGCCTTCATGAGGGCATCTTCCAGCACACGTGTCATGGCGTTAATGCGGTACATAATCGCCATTTTTTCCCAACCCAGGCGTTGCTGTTCATGCAGTTGCTGTAGCCGCCGGACGAGTTCCTCTGCTTCCTGACGCTCATCACCGCACACCACATGCAGAATTTTCGGGCCGGTCTCATTTTCCGTCCAGAGTTCCTTGTTTTTCCGCGCAATATTATTGGAAATCAAGGCGGATGCCGCCTTGAGGATGATTTTCGTACTGCGATAATTCTGCTCCAAAAGCACCACTTTGGCATTGGGAAAAAATTGCTCAAATTCCAGGATGTTCGACAGATTAGCTCCCCGCCATCCATAAATCGACTGATCTGGATCGCCGGTGACACAGATATTTTTATGGCGCATAGCCAGCATGTGGGAAATGACAAACTGGGCGTGATTTGTGTCCTGATATTCATCAATGAGAATATAACGAAATCGCTCCTGCAACTCGTCGCGGACTTCCGCATGATCCCGCAACAGTACCGCCATCTTGAATAAGAGATCATCAAAATCAACGCCTTTGTTCTCATGCATCAATTGCTCGTAGGCCAGGTATACCCGGGCGATGTTGCGGTCGTTAAACATAGTCGCGGTCTGGGCAAAGGCGGACGCCGATTTGAGTTTGCTTTTAGCATCGCTGATGGCGCTGAGCACGCGGTCCGGTTTCATCGCATCAGTGGAAATTCCGGCCTTCTCCATGGCCCGTTTGACCAGCTTAAGCTGATCGGATGTATCCATGATATTGAAGTTGGCATCCAGGCCCGCAACCGGCGCGTACTGCCGCAGCAGCCGGGCGCACAGACTGTGAAAGGTGGCCACCGTAACCCCGTGCGACAACCGCACCGGAAGCGTGTGGAGCAGTTGCATGGTACGGTTGCGCATTTCACCGGCGGCTTTGTTGGTGAATGTAACCGCCAGAATATTCCAAGGCGGAATTCCATTTGCCACGAGATACGCGATGCGCCGCGTGATCGTGCGGGTCTTTCCCGATCCCGCCCCCGCCAGCACCAACAGCGGGCCGTCGATATGCGTCGCGGCTTCGCGCTGCGGCGCTGTTAAACCTTCAAGAATCGTATTTGCATCAACCGTCATTAACCAACCTCGTGAGCGCATGGCCGCGCCGTTCCACCGGCGACAAATTCTCTACTATACACCAATGTGCTATAATCCTCAGCATGAAATGGTCGGGCGGTCGCTCGGTGCGAACCGGGAGGAAAGTCCGAACACCGCAGGGCGCGGTGGTGGGTAACACCCACCCGTTCATGTCGGCAACGGCATGAACGCGGGAAAGTGCCACAGAAAGCATACCGCCGAATTTCGATTAGATCGGAATGGCAAGGGTGAAAAGGTGCGGTAAGAGCGCACCGCGGGCATGGCGACATGACCGGTATGGTAAACCCCACCGGGTGCAAGACCAAATAGGGAACCGAAGCGTCGGCCCGACGCGTATTGTTCCGGCACAATAGCCCCCGTCAAGGGGTGCCGGAGAGAATAACATCATGGTCGGCGAAGTTCTTTTCGGAGAATCAGCCCAGATGATGTCTGTAGGTTCCGGGTAGGTTGCTTGAGGCCGACGGTAACGTCGGCCCCAGATCAATGACCGCCGCCCCACAAGGGGTACAGAATTCGGCTTATAGACCATTTCAGAAAACGGGCCGCAGTCCGTAAGGATCGCGGCCCGGCCTTTTTGGCCCTGACGTGCGCCGGCGGCAATGATCGGACAACGAAGTCATGAGTCTTCGGAAGCGCAATCCCGCGAGAAACCAGCAGTGCCTTAATATACTTGTAACCGTGCACGGGACTGCTCGAGAGCTTGCTGGAATAAAGGAAATTCCACCATTTCATGTTTATCCGGGATGTAGAAGAGCTGCCACAAGGCGTCCAGCAGTCGCTGGCCGTTAAAAAAGGAATAAGGCCCGCTTAAGAGAAAACTAAAAGACCTTGGGGTTCCACCCGCAGCGGCAGGTAACATTCGGTGCCATCACAACGTTTCGACGGCGCGGGGAAAGCTGCCCAGAATGGCCAGATGCAGGCAGTGTGAACGCGCTTCATCCAGTGCAGTTTTCACGGTAGCATCGGCGCTGTGCCCCACCAGATCGGTGAAGAAATAGTATTCAAAATTTCGCTTCTGACTGGGCCGGGTGGCGATATTGGTCAGATTAATCCCGTGCTTCCGAAACACATCCAACACATCCACTAACGCCCCGGATTTATGCGCGGTGGTGAAAATGATGGAGGTTTTGTCATCGCCGCTGCGGCGGGGCGGCTGTCGCCCAATGACCAGAAACCGTGTGACGTTGTTGGGATTATCTTCAATATTGGCAAACAATGTTTTGAGCATATATAGCTCCGCCGCCAGGGAGGAACCGATGGCGGCCGCATAGTTTTCCGTCGCGGCCAGCTCGGCGGCCTTGCTGCTGGACGCCACGGGCAAGCGCGGCACCTCGGGCATTGTGGCGTTAAGCCAGCGGCGACACTGATTGAGCACCTCCGGTTTGCTGTAGATTTTTTTTACCTCTCCCGTTTCGCATAAGGCCAGCAGATGGTGATGCACCATAATCTGCATTTCCGCCACGATCGTAACGTGTGGATATTCAATAAACGCATCCATGCTTTCCACGATGCCACCGATCGTGGAGTTTTCAATCGGGACCAGCCCCATATCTGCATGGCCGCGGGCGACTTCATCGAAAACTCCCGCAATATCGGCCACGGGTTCATGATCGACTGATGCGCCGAACTTTTTTACCGAGGCCAGATGGGAAAAACTTCCTTTCGGCCCAAGATAGGCAATACGCAAAGGCTTTTCCAAAGCGAAGCTGCCCGACATCAATTCGCGATAAATTGCCTCCAGGCACGCATCCGGCAGCGGGCCACCGCTGCTTTGGTTGGCATTGCGTATGCGTTCGAGCACAATTTTTTCTCGATCCGGCGCATAAATGGGCGCATTGGATTGTTGTTTAATTTTCCCAATATCCACCACAATACGGGCACGGGCATTAAGCAACGCCACAATCTTGTGATCAAGTTGATCGATTTGTTCCCTTAGCGATGCCAATGGATCCGATGGGGTCATCATGTCCGTCTGCCTTTGCTAACCGCCTTGTCCGCTTGCGGTCCACGACCGGCAAGCCGAAAATTATATATGAATCCTAATCGCCGGTATCCTGATGAGCAATAGAATATGTCAAGTGTGGCTATAATCATCGGTTATGGAGAATGTCGCCGCATCAAATCTGAATCGATACACCAGCCCCCATCTGCCTATGCGGCTTTTTAAATTCGGCAATGCCGAGCGCTGCGCCGGAGCCTTTTGCTTTCATACGGATTCCGATGAAACCAATGCCATCACCTATTATGTCGATGTCGGCGACTGGAAAATGCCGTTTAAGATTCTCCGCGCTTCCACGCGGCGCAAACCGGGACTTCTGCTCCTGCATGGCCTGGGATTGCATCCGGCATCTTTTCGTGGAATCGCCGGCTATCTGCTGCCGGTGTGTGATCTGGTTCTGCCAGACTACACCGGTTTTACTTCCACCGATGGCTGGCCGGAAGGGGGAGTGAGTCTACGGAGGCTGGTCCATGCCATAATGCGGATTCCCGCTGCGTTGGGATTAGACCAAATTAACATCGGCGGATCCAGCCTAGGCGGCGGGTTGAGCCTGATGGCTGCGGTTGATTTTCCGGGATTCATTGATCGGATCGTGCTTTTTAATCCTGCGGTGTTTCCGCAGCCGTTACCATCTTTCTATCGGCTGGTTCGCGTGCCCATCGTCGGGCCGCTGTTTATGTTTTTAATATCTTCCAAAGATATGGCACGCGGTGTATCGACCATTGGTTATGTTGATTCATCGCGTGTGGATAAGGAATTAATGCAGATTTATCAGGACAATATGAAACCTTCTGTCAATCGCCAGCGACTGCTGGACCTGATCCGCTATTTACCCCAGTGTGATACGGACATCCAACATTTTCTCAGCTACGCTGGCAAGTTGCCGCAGGAGGTGCTGACCATCTGGGGAGAGCAGGACAAACTGCTGGCCGCGGGAGCGGCCGAACGCCTGCGGCAAATGCTGCCGCACAATCAATTTCACAACTTTCCGGATCTTTCGCATCTCCCGCATGAGGAATCCCCCGACCGCATCGGCCCCATTGTCGCCAAGTTCCTCGCGGAAACTCGTCCGCCCTATCAAGGGCTTACTGTGGCCTAACTACCTTTATTGACCCGGCACAGCCGGTCGCGCAAAAGGACCAAATATGAGTATTCAAATCAGGATTGCAAGAGGAACCGTGCACGGAAATTAGGCCGGGCCGACTGAAAATTCCGCACCACCATGCCGGTTTTTCCAGAAACGTTAATTTTACTAATTTGGGCGGTTGCCGGATCGGCTAATGGGTATAGGTGTGTACCGCTCCCCAATAATTGCCGGCAATTATTGCTGTGCGGCGTGGTTTCGGATATATCGTTGCTATGGAAAATAAAGCTCAACGAAAGGTTACGCTTTGTCCAGCTTGATTGTTATCCCCGCGCGCTATGATTCCACCCGCTTACCCGGCAAGCCATTACTGCGGCAAACCGGCAAGTATCTCATTGAACATGTCTACGAAAAGGCGTTGCAGGCGAAGCGCGCCACAGCGGTGGTTGTGGCTACGGATGACCGTCGCATCGTTGCCGCGGTGCGTGAATTTGATGGACAGGCGGTGCTGACCGCGCCGCATCACCGTTCGGGTACCGATCGCATCGCGGAGGTGGCCGCGATGAAGGAATTTTCCCATTTTAACAAGATCGTTAATGTCCAGGGAGATGAGCCGGAGATTGACCCCAGCCTCATTGACGCGCTGATCCGGCTTCTGGAAGGAACCGATGTGCAGATGGCCACCGCCGCCGCCCCCTTTGAAAATGCGGCGGAAATCATGAATCCTGGCATCGTGAAGGTGGTTGTGGATCAGCGGCGTTTTGCCCTGTATTTTTCGCGCAGCGTCATTCCATACGACCGGGATAAGCAGACCACCGGTGCCGGCCCCTTGCTGCTGGCCGGGTTATACCGAAAACACTTGGGAATTTATGCGTACCAAAAAACATTTCTGTTGCAACTGGCCGCGGCCGCCCCGTGCGATCTGGAAAAACTTGAAAAACTCGAACAATTGCGAGCTTTGTATATGGGAGCAAAAATCATTGTGCATGACACCGCCCAGGCGCATCATGGCATTGACACGCCGGAGGATTATGAAGCCTTTGTCCGGCGCTATACCGGCGCGGAGACATGATCGGACGGGAGTTTTTCTTTCCGGGCATTATCGATTATGGTGATGATTTCGTGAGGTCCCCGATGAATGAGGAAAATCAACCTGACTTACTGGCTGCGGTGGGCCATAGTACCCAGGAAACGGAATTTTACACTCCATTGCCGCCGGGATATGAAAAAGGCCGCACCAAATATGTGGTGGTGCTCGGTACCGTGATGAGCGGATTAGGGAAAGGTATTTTCAGTTCCAGCCTGGCCAAAATTCTGAAAGACAAGGGCTTGCGCGTCGCCCCGATCAAGATGGAGGGTTACCTGAATATCGACTCCGGCACGCTCAATCCATTCCGGCACGGCGAAGTATTTGTACTGGATGACGGTATGGAAACCGACATGGACCTGGGGACCTATGAGCGGATGCTCGATGAGAACCTGTCCCGTGCCAATTTCACCACCAGCGGACAGATATTCACACGTATTCTGGACCGTGAACGGCACGGCAAATATCTGGGCCGCGACGTGCAGATGATTCCGCATGTCACCGGCGAGGTGAAATCCATGCTGCGCGAGCTGGCCATTAAATCCCGCGCGGATGTGGTATTCGTAGAAGTTGGTGGTACGGTTGGTGATTATGAAAATGGTTATTTCATCGAAGCAATTCGTGAATTAGCGTATGAAGAAGGCGCGGACGCCGTTTGTGTGGTTGCTTTGACCTATATCATTGAACCGCAATCCCTTGGTGAACAAAAATCCAAGGCCGCGCAGTTGGGTTTGCGACAAGTTATGCAGACGGGCCTGCAACCTCATATTATTGCCTGCCGCTGTCCGACACCGGCCACAGAAAAAGTGCGCCAGAAAATTTCCATGTTCAGCAACGTGCCGCTACGGCGTGTCTTTTCCATGCACGATCTGCCCAGTATTTATCTGGTGCCGGAAATGCTGCGCGAAGCCGGTATGGACCGGGAAGTCCTCACGTTGTTGAATCTCCATGAGCGTGTTAATCAGCGGATGGAGGATTTGGCACGCCGCCGCTGGCAGCAGTACGTTGATAAGCTCCTGGAACCGACCGATAAAAGTGTCACCATCGCGCTGGCCGGTAAATACGCCTCCCTGCGGGATGCCTACGCCAGCATCGATAAAGCCTTGGAGCATTGCGGGGTTCATCTTGGTTGCAAGGTCAACATCCAATGGTTGGACACCACGGAAATCGATGCCCGTAATGTCGCCGATATTCTGCGCGGCTGCCATGGTATCATCGTGCCGGGCGGGTTCGGTTCCCGTGGCGCCGAAGGCAAAATTGAATGCGTCCGCATAGCCCGCGAACGGCATATACCGTATCTGGGGATATGCCTGGGCTTCCAGATGGCGGTGGTGGAATACGCCCGCAATGTCTGCAGGCTCGAAGGCGCCAACACCACGGAGTTTGAGCCGAATTGCCGCCACCCCGTTATCGATATTCTGCCCGAACAGAAAAAAATTGAGGGCCTTGGCGGCAACATGCGACTGGGCGGCAAAGACGTGATTCTGCATCCGGGCAGTGGTATTGCCGCCCGGTATGGCGATGTGGAAAAAGTACGCCTGCGGTTTCGCCACCGCTACGAAGTCGAACCGCGCTACATTGAAACACTTACCAGGCATGGGCTGATTTTCAGCGGGCATGCCCCCAATCAACCTATCATGCAGATGTTGGAACTGCCGCCGGAAGTTCATCCCTATTTTTTTGCCACACAGGCCCATCCATGCCTCACCAGTCGGCCCCTGAATCCTGACGCGATGTTTTTAGGGCTGGTGCGGGCGGCTTTGCATCGGGCTTATCCGCAGCAGGAGTTGCCAACGGTTGCGGGCAGCCCTAAGGGTTCCGTATCATAAAACGTAATGTTTTTGGATGCCGTAAGCCGAAGATAAATTTAACTTACTAGCGAGGCCTTATGAAAAATGTGAATCCCCGGCGTGCGTTGGTTACCGGCATTACCGGACAGGATGGATCCTATCTGGCGGAATTTTTGCTGGCCAAGGGCTATGACGTGCATGGCATTATCCGGCGGTCCAGCAGTTTTAATACGGAACGGCTGGATTCCATTTATCAGGACCCACATGAGCTGGGCAGCCGACTGCATCTGCATTATGGTGATCTGACGGATGCCTCGGGATTGCGGGATATTCTTACGCGTACGCAACCCACGGAGGTCTATAACCTCGGCGCACAGTCACATGTGCGAGTCAGTTACGATCAACCGGTATATACGGTCTATACTGCGGGCATGGGAACATTGCTGTTACTGGAAGCCATCCGTGACGTGGGTCTGCCGATTCGTTTCTATCAGGCGTCATCAAGTGAAATGTTTGGCAAGGTGGCGGAAACGCCGCAAAAGGAAACCACGCCATTTCATCCGCGCAGCCCGTATGCCTGCGCTAAAGTTTATTCGCATCATCAGGTCATTAACTATCGCGAAGCCTATGGCATGTTCGCGTGCAGCGGGATTCTCTTTAATCATGAATCACCGCGGCGGGGGGAAACGTTTGTTACTCGTAAAGTTACCCGTGCGGCCACACGCATCAAGCTGGGGCTGCAGAATACGTTGTATCTGGGAAATCTTGACGCCAAGCGGGATTGGGGTTTTGCCGGCGATTATGTGGAGGCCATGTGGTTGATGCTGCAGCAGGATCAGCCGGATGATTATGTGATTGCCACGGGTGAAACGCGCAGCGTCCGCGAGTGGGTGGAACTCTGTTTTAAGCTGCTGGGACTGGATTGGGAGCGCTATGTCAAAATGGATGCGCGCTATCTGCGCCCCGCGGAAGTGGACTTACTCCTCGGTGACAGCAGCAAGGCGAGTGCCAAACTGGGCTGGAAGCCCAAGGTAAATCTGGAAAGTCTGGCCAAAATGATGATTGAGCACGATATGCATCTGGCGGAACAGGAAAAACTGATTCTGGACCACCGGAAAAGAGCGTGATTACACCTGTACATCGTCCAGCAGGCTCACGGATACGACATGGTTACGATGAACGGCTACGACAGCCCGGTTACTCCGAACACCCAGTTCCCGGGTCTGAGCAATGTAAAATTCCTTGGTGGAGGAACTGTCATTGGAATCGTGAACATCAGCATCGCGCAAAACCAGTATCTCCCGATGAATTTCACTCAATGTGCCGATGTAGAGAAATGGTCCCATCGTATCCAGAATGACCACGCGATCCCGCCAGGCGGTCAACGGGTCGGATGATGGTTCGCTTGGAGTTCGGTACGGTACTGCTGTATCCATCTTATCAATTCCTTGTGAACCGGGCACCGCAAGATTATAGTACTTTGCGGCAAAAAGGAAGCTTCGGCGACGAGGCCTCGGGAATAACCACCCCGATTAGAAACAGCAACGGCTCCCGGACGGTATACCAGGACCAGGAGAAAGGAATTCCGGCCATGCAACAATCCATCCGAGTTCATAGATTTATTACCCTAGTCGCAGTGTGTACACTGGCCATCGGAGTATGGCTGTGCGGAAATAGGGCCAACGCGCAGGAGGCGCCGCCACTGGCCAAAGAAATCCAGCAGCGGGCGGCGGCTATCCGCCCCAACGATGCCGCGGGGCACCAAAAGCTGGCACTATTCCTCTACAACCATAAACTCTATGATCAGGCGTTGGCGCAGGTTAATGCGGCGTTGAAGATCCAACCAAATTTACAAAATGCGCAACTGCTGAAAAATCTCATTCAAATAGCGCTGCGACAGCAACCTGCGGCACAAGGTCCGAACAGTCCGACAGCACCCTCTTATTCTTCATCATCAGCCCCGTCCCCCACCACCGCCGGGCGAACGTTGCTGTCGATGAACGATGTTTACAAAATCAGGTTTTGGCAGTTGCAGCGTCATGAGACAGCCCCCATCGAGGCCACAATTCTCCATCGCCGCAAGACGCTCATGTCTTTTTGGAGAAATATTATTCTGCGCAATCCCATGTATCAGAACACCACCCTGACCCGGCGGGATTACGAGCAGTTTATCAGTCCCAGCAACCTCAATCGGCAGATTTATCTGATCCGCCGCCTCGGCACCGCAAAATACTGGGACAAGGTGCAAATTAAAAGCGATCCACAGGTACTGAAAATATTCCGCACCGATATTCAGCCCATTGTGCTGCAAAGCTGCGGTACCATCGGTTGCCACCGGGGCCAAAATGCGCCCGGCTTTCGCATTTATAGCGATGAAGGGCCTGGAAATGTACGTAACACTTACACGAATTTTATCACCCTGACGCGTTTTCAATACCACAATAGGCCGCTGATCAGTCTGCATAATCCGCGCATGTCTCTGTTGCTGCAATATTTGCGGCCTAAGGAACTACAGGCGTACAGTCATCCCGGCAAGAAAGGCCCAAAGCCCTTGAGATTTAATGAGAACCGGGTATTAAACTGGATTGAATCGCTACGGTATCCGCCACACAGCTACGGCCTAAGCCACCCGGCCGCAGCAACGCCAAGCAGCACCACTGGGCCGACACGGTAGCTGCCCTAACATGACTTTACAGTGGATGTTCCCGCAAAATCCGATGCTTTGCACAGCGATAATGCGCTGTAAAATCAACGGGTTTTGCGTCTTGGCGGCAGTTTCTTTCTCGTGACCACATGAACGCCACGATGGGGAAGTGCTGCGGGCAAGACGACTTGGGCCTTTTCCAAATACTTTTGTACCGATTCCCGCGGCTGCCAGATGCAATGGCACTCAATAGCCCAATGGTTTCCCATGGGCATTGCACAGCAGTCCAACGACGATTTGCCGTTTGCCCTTTTTGCCGTCGCGGTTATAGCCGAAGGCGGCCAATTTATTCTCTACCCCTTCAAGATAGCTGCTGGCGACATCGTAGAGAAACAGTAACCGTTCACGAACTTTCGGCCTTCCGAACTCGGTATGCGTGCACGGCGGTACCACTCCCTTACGGTCGCGGCTCGGTCTGCCGCCGCGCGTGGTATGGTACGCAAAAAACATCGTGCGTGAACGGTTACGAGAAACGGAATGCCAGGCGTCGGGCGAAGGAGTCGTTGGGAATCTTCTCACTGACATGGAATTTAACTTGCCGCAGTTGGTCGTGAACGGCTTTGAGGTCGGCGATAAGCCCCTGATCGGCGGCGCGTTGGAGGACGCCGACTGTGCCGATGGCGGCGACGCCCAAGGCCACGGCCTCAACGCGGGCTTTTTCTTCATCGAGCAGGAGGGCGTCGGCGTGAATCTCCTGGGCAAAGCTAATGGCGTCACGTTCCGCGACTCCGTGTGACATTTTGGTTGCCGCGCAGCCGCGCTGGGTTATAGAGGGCTTTATTGATCCTTTTTTTCAGCTTTCCACAATTCTTTAAATATCTTTCGGCATAACCTCCGATCGCGCCAGCGCTGAAATCGGATACTTATCGGCACATAACCGCGGTACGGCCCTGTCGGACAATCTCTGCCTTCAGCCTTGTGGCGTGCGGCACGATTCCGATGTTCCTCATCTTCGAGAAGAGCCCACGGCAGCCAACTGTTGTTACCGAATCCAAACATTTTCCACCCGTAGGTTTTTTTACCGCCTGTATTCCCGCTTTTCGCTGGCGGTTCTCCGCTTATTTGCCGCGCATAAACTTCGTCAGCACAGTAGTGATTTTATTGGCTTTTAGTTTAATGAGGCCAATGCCAAAAGCGTAATACTGCGTTTCCCGGCTCTGAACACGCCGGGGAATCATTGCGCCCGCAACTGCCTCGGTACCGGTGAAAATCACGTCGGACTGCACCACGAAACACTTGAAACTTCCCGCAGGAACATGAACTTTTTTCATTGCGGCCTTTCAGTCAGTCAGGTTCACCGAAAGTCTAATTATGGATAAAGTATACCCCTGCCCCCCGCAAAAACAAAACCAACCAACTTTCCAAAAAACCACTTTGCAATAAAAGTCCGGAATGCAACATAACTTGTTCGAGAACACAATTGGGACCAAAGGTTGGCCGAGGCGACATGGCTGTATGTACCGAACAAGCCTAAATGCGGTTGAAAACAATTGGGTTCCAACGATAATGGTATTCTGCCGCCCGGATGGCGGAATGGCAGACGCTCAGGACTTAAAATCCTGTGACCGTTTTCGGTCGTGTGGGTTCGACTCCCACTCCGGGCAATCAGTAGAATCAATGCTTTCCTGCTGCTGGTGCGGGTTTTCTTCACATACGGCCACCGGCATATCGCTAGAATCGTGTGTGCCACCAAATGACAGTTTAGGACGTAAAACGACACCAGTTTTCTTCACTAATTCTACAGTGGCATCGGTACCAGTTTTGAGCATGGTCTGCTTTTCAGACTTGGGCATACCCGGAACCGGTAAGGCGTGCAGGGCGTGTTCCTGATCCGCATGGCTCATGCGGGCATAGGTGCCAACCGTAAGTATCGGCGTTGAATGCCGGGCAAGAGATTGGCAGGTCTTAACCGATGCACCGCTACGTACCAGCCATGAGATATAACTTACACGCAGGCTATGAAACGTCAGGACTTCACCGGAAAGGTTATCGGTGGGTATCCCGGCGGCCACGGCGTCAGCACGCAGCATTTCCGATAATTCCCAATGCACCGGCAGATCGAATACGGGTTTGCCTTGGGGCTTGCTTGTCAGCCATGCGGCGAGAGATTCGCATAACTCCGGGTTAAAGGGCTGAACATCATCTTTCTTACGCTTGGAGTAGGCGGCGGAAACAGTGACGGTTGCATCATCCAGATTGAAACTTTCCGGCGTCAGGCTCCGCAATTCACGTTGCCGGAAGCCCGGTGCCGCTGCGAGAGTATAGAGCATGGCGCATTCACCGCCGGGCATCCCGTAGGCCACTGGTGCCTTGCGTGCGTATTCAATCAGGGCATTAAAATGCTCTTGGGAGATTTCCATGCGGATCATTTTGCGATCACTGCGTTCAATGGTGCCGCCAACCTTGACGGATATTAAAGCATCGTCGCGGGTAAGCTTGTTGAGCAGCAGCCATCTGCTGAACATTTTCACCGCCCGGATGTGGTGGGCGATGCTGAACACCGAATAAGCATCATCACGCAGCTTACCGATTGCCACGTTGACCGCATCAGGGACCAGTTCCGCAATGGTGGTGATCGCGGCCGGCGGCATCTGGTGGGCGCGCAAGCCAATGCCCACTCTGCGCTGTCGGCGTTATGCCATGGAGATCGCCTGTGTCGGCATGTTCATGCTTTGGGCCTCAGAACGTACCTGGGTACCGCACTATGTCACCCTGATCTTTGCCTTAATGGCCGTTGGAATGATCGCCGAAGACCCATTGGTCGCAAGCAGCAGCCGCAAATTCGCGTGGACGGCATTGGGGTTGACCGCTTTTTTAATGTTATGGACTTCAGAACTGGCCAAAGTATTCGGCCCCAATGGTCGGCATTATGTGGATACTGTGGATGTGGTGCTCTGGTCCTCGTTCGCGCTGGCCGCTGTGATCTTGACGGCAAAGTTTACAGTCCCGTCGACTGATGTTGGGCAATTGCGTCAGTAATGCGGGTGGCGACATCCACTGCAAAGGCACCGTCTTCTCCGGTGACCTCTGGATCGGTGCGGGTCTGTACCGCGTGCAAAAATGATTGCAACTGCAATTTCAGCGGTTCCTGATCATCGATTTCCAATTGATCCACCTGCACCAGTTCTGTGTAATCCAGATTGGATAAATCAGGGGTTTCTTCCGCAGCAAGTTTCTGTTGCAATATATCAAGTTGCGCCTGATTGGCGGTTTTCGTAATGACCACGCCGGCCTTTTTCTGATAATCCACGCTCACATAGGCATCGGGACTGAAAAGTCTCATACGACGTTCGGTTTTCATCGCCAGACGCGACGCGGTGATATTGGCCACGCAACCATTGGCAAATACGATGCGGGCATTGGCAACATCTTCATGCCGACCAATGACGGCTACTCCGACGGCGGCGACGGATGCCACCGGTGAACGGACCAAATGATGCACAATGTCAATGTCATGTATCATCAGGTCCAACACCACGCCGATATCCACACTGCGAAAGCGCATGGGGCTGATGCGATGAACTTCAATAAAACGCGGAGCAAGTTTATGTTTGCTTAAGGCCCGGACGACGGGATTAAAACGTTCAGAGTGGCCGACCTGCAAGACGCATTTGTGTTGGCGGGCCAAGGTTACCAGCGCCTGGGCATCGGCAAAAGTTGGGGCCAGCGGTTTTTCAATGAGTGTGTCAATGTGCCGACTCAGCAGCGTTTGAGCCAAGGCGCGATGGTAAATGGTGGGCGTGGAAATGCTGGCGGCATTGAGTTTTGGAAAGGCTTGCAGCAATGGGGCGTGGCAATTTTTCCGGGCGGTGGCGAAATCGGCTCAAAACAAGCCATTTGCAGCATGGCCCGGGGCTTTCGCA
>JBMFGW010000008.1:47142-60309 GCA_049977145.1 Phycisphaerae bacterium | reverse complement strand
GTTTGGATGATTTCACCTTCAATCGATGCTAATTGATCGCTTTGTAATTGCGCCACATGAACATGTCCCTGCGATTGCAGCGAGATCGTGCGTTCCAGATGCGCCCGCTGCTGCTGGCGCAGCAGGTGCTTCAGGGCGACGGGATCATTGGGCAACGCGGCGTTCATCATGCAGGAGAGTATAGCGGAAGCCGGGCATCATGTCAAGTCATATTGTCATCTATACTACTATTTTACTTGGAATTATTTGACGCTTCGCCGACCGCATCCGGCGGACGGAAGATGGCGGCCTCCGGGAGTTCCGGACGCGTATACCGCCGGGAACGCCGAATACTGCGCAGATCAATACCCTCCAGCAGCATCGCCAATTCACTGGCTTGGAGTTCCACCTGGGGTGTCGGCGTATGGTCCGTGGGCCTGGGAATCCGAAAGGTGCCCTCCTCCAGACGTTTATACCAGATGGCCAGGCCGTCACGATCCCAGTACAGGATTTTGAGGCGATCCCTCCGGCGGGCGGTAAATAAAAACAAATCTCCGGATAACGGGTCGCCTCCCATGGCTTCCCGAACCCGTTGGGCCAGCGTATCAAAACCGCAACGCATGTCCGTGGGAGTCAGACACAGGAATATCCGCATCGGCAGGAGGCTATCCATATCCCGCAGGCTCGGCAGGGTGATCATGACAAACCCTCCAACGCTTCGAGCACACATCGCAGGGGCCGTGTCTCAGCGTGAACACGGGCCTGCACGCAACGCCCATTGGTCAGATGGATCCGCAGTTCCACAAGGGTTGGACAAGGATCGGTTGGCTCCGACGCGGCAAGCCGGGGCCTGTCGCCGCAGCGACCACCGCCGGACCGTGAACAAGGATCACCGGAACCGCCATCGGTGCTGGATGGCCAATGATCGTCCGGTGTCCGGCTAGGCTGCAAACGCTCCGTGACACGGTCGGTCACCGTCACCGGCGCAAATACCGCTGGTGCGGCAGCAGGCTCCACAGGCAAGGATAATTTACGCTTCCAACGCCCGAAGGCTTTATCACTGAGGCCCTCCCGTCGACAGAAGGCCGCCATGGTCAGTCCGCTCTGGCGTTGCAACTCCAACGCCAAAGCCCAGAATTCCCGCCCCTCCCGAAGCGGGTAGGATGCTTTACCCGTACATTGTATCGCCATCGCTTTTCTCCTTGTGCTTGCGACGGCAATACATTCTCATATTCCTTTTACCAATGGAAGACGGGGTTCATAGCGCGGACACGATCAATTATGGTTGTACCAGGTACATTGTGAGATCGAGCAGTTGGAGATGGTGGAGAAGCAGATTCAGCAGGTGGAGGCTAAGCTGCAGGAGATAGCGGAGCAACACCCATCGGTAAAACGGCTGCAGGAAGTTCCGTGTGTCGGTCCGCGCTTAAGTGAGGCGGTGGTGGCGGTACTGGATGATCCGCACCGGTTCAAGAATGGCCGCCAGGTGGGCTGTTATGTCGGATTAACGCCGCGTCGGTGGCAGAGCGGGCAGAGTGACCGGCAGGGACACATAAGTCGTGCCGGTAACAGACTGCTACGCGAGTTACTGGTGGAGATAGCATGGCTGGGGGTGCGGCACAATACCTGGATGCGTGAGGTGTACGAGGAGGTTCGCCGCGGCAGCGACAAACGAAAGAAGATAGCGATTGTGGCAGTGGCCCGAAGGCTGCTGGTGAAATTATGGGCGATGTTGCGTGATGGCACGCCGTGGAAGGAACCTGCGGGCCGTGCGGTGGTATCCGCAGGCGGCTGAGATGTAAGGACGCTGCGTGGTATCGTGGCAACCCAGGAAATAGAGACGAGGAGTCAGACCAAGAATGAGATCGTGTCGTGAAGGCCGGTGAATAATGCTGAACCCCGGTTGAGCATCTGGGCCTCAAGCCCGTGGTCAAGAATGGGGTAGGCTTTTTGAGCAGTTGAATAGGCCCGCGAAGAAATTCCGAAAGGTGATTCGCGGAAGCACTGGATAGAAGGCTCAACCCATCGACCGAATGGCACGGTAGCGTTCCCATGTATTTTACCGCTGGCGATGCAAATAGTATATAATATAAAGACAGTGGAAGGAGAAAATGAGCGTAGGTAAAAATACCGACGTTGGTTCAGTGGCTTTTAATCTGGAACCCTTACCGAGCAGGGAAGGAATGTTTAGCGAGCCGGTCGTTTGGCCGCGTCGAATAAAAGAACTTGTATATGAGGATATTTCACGATGACAAAAAAATATGATAGTGAAGCGCCGCTTTATCTTGTGGCGACGGATGCCGCCAATCTCTGGCAGAATTGCCGTGGCAAACCCATCAACGCGTGGCTGACCCGTTTTGATCGACCGGTGGAAGTACAGTTTATTAAAAGCCGGGAACAGAATAAAGTGACATTTGAACCGTTTGACGGCGGGGAAAAAGAGAAGGGACTGCGAATCAGCCAGGCGGATGCGGCATTCTGGAGCAATCTGGTCAATGGAGCCAGTCCCAACGATCAACGACGTTTTCAGATTAATTGCCGGTTTACGGGATGAAATCAATCATGAAGCGCCGTTGATGCCGCGCGCAGTGCGATTCATGAAAAATCGTTTAGCCTCACCGATGAGATAAAATGAACCCGTAACGGTTACCAAGTCTTCCCGGGAAATGGCGCGGGTGGCAATATCCATGGCTTGGGAAAATGTTTCCACAGCCTGCGCCATTTTGCCAAAGCGGTCCACATACCGAGACGAAAGTTCTTCTGGGCTGGCACTCTTGGGGTTATTGTCCGAGCGTGTGAAAATAACTTTGTCCGCCCCCAGAGAAAGCTGCTCCAACATGCCGTCAATATCTTTATCGCAATTGCAGCCAAAGATTACAACCATACTATCATAGGGAATATATTGACTGATGCCGCGAAAGAGGGCTTTGACGGACGCCGAATTGTGCGCGCCATCAATAATGACACGTGGATCGTGCCAGACGGTCTCAATACGTCCCGGCAGATTGACTGCGGATAATCCAGCTGCGGCCTTGGCATCCGTGAACTGCATTCCACGGGCCTTAAGTTTGTCAAGTATCGCCAACGCCAAACCACAATTGACCGCCTGATGCTCTCCAATCAAAGGTACGGTGATATGCTCGAAATGACAACGTTCCGTGGTCAGGGAAACCCGCACATGGGGACCCGTGGGACGTGTAATTTCAAAGCGGTGGCTGAATTCAATGTCGGTACCGACAAATTCCAACGGCGCATGAACCTGCTGGGCCACGCGATCCAGCACCGTCATAACATCAGGCTCCTGCAGAACGGAAAGAGCGGGGACATTTTTCTTAAAAATCCCGGCTTTTTCTTCAGCAATTTTCGCCAGAGAATTACCCAACACCGCCATGTGATCATAACTAATGCTGGTAATTGCGGTCACTTCGGGCGTTATAACGTTAGTGGAATCCAAACGGCCGCCCAAGCCAGTTTCAATCACTGCAATATCAACCTTTTCCTCCGCGAAGTGGCAGAAGCCTATGGCGGTGAGAATTTCAAAGAATGTCGGCTTATCGGCACCAAACTTTTTTATGGCCAGTTCAATACGTTTGATGCTACGAACTACCTGATCCTCACTGATATGCTGTCCGTTGACGGCAATTCGCTCGCGCATATTGAGCAGGTGTGGACTAGTGTACAAGCCCACCTTAAATCCCACGTTACGCAACATTGAGGCGAGCATGTGACAGGTGCTGCCTTTGCCCTTCGTGCCGGCAATATGAACCGTTTTATAGGCCTGATGCGGATTGCCCAGTTCGTCCAATAATTGGCGCATCCGGTCCAGATTGAAGGTTGTGGTATTGTACCGCACGACACGCATACGCTCATAGTCCGTATGCCGCATAAGAAATTCCATAGCCCTTGTATAGGCTTTATTTTCTACAGGAACCACCACAGCGGGTTTCACCGGTACTATCGAAGTGGCATCGCTTTTGCCTTGTTTAGTTCTCCTTTGGACTAATAATGCCGTCGAGCGTCTACCTCTTGGCGCATGAGAACCTTTCTTGGATATTCTCCTGCCAGCTTCTGTCGATAACTTACGTTTCCTACCGATAATCATAATACATAGGATACCAAAAAAAATGCAACTTTACAACTATTCCACAATTGATATGCCAAATTGTCATATTATTTCGCAAATCAGAACTATTTATTCTATATAATGTATAACCATTTGATGTTATTTCGAACCCGTTCCTAGCGCGGTGTTTTTTCCAGCGGTTGCCGACGCAAAGTGTGCTTGGCCTTGCGGGACCGTGCGGGTTGAATATCCGGGGGCAGCTCTGGCTGGGCGATTTGTTCCCCGCTGACTTTTGGCATGATGCCCATGCGAGTTCCCTCCGGGCTCATCTGCCGCGCCGGGTTAATTCCGGAAAAAGCCGATACCGGAGCCTGCCAGCTTCGTCCATCCTCCGCCGCCACAATGATGCGACACGCTTCGTCGGGATCATCGGTAAGATGAAAAAGGTTCAGGTCTTCGGGACTGATACAGTGAAATGTTTTCTGCATGGTGTTTTTCATCCAGGAAAGCAAACCTGTCCAATAATCGCGCCCGATCAATACTACGGGACGCGGGTCGACTTTAAGGGTCTGAATGAGGGTAAGTGTTTCAAAAAACTCATCCATAGTGCCGTACCCTCCTGGAAAGCAAACTACGGCATGGGAATATTTAATAAACATCGTTTTACGGACAAAAAAGTAGTGATGATTTAACGCAATAGTCTGATAAGGATTGGCCCGTTGTTCATGCGGCAGGCTTATATTGAGTCCCACGGATACACCACCCGCATCATGCGCACCGGAATTTGCCGCCTCCATAATGCCCGGTCCGCCGCCAGTGATTACCGCAAATTTTTTGCGGGCCAGCATTGCTCCCAGCAGCCGCGCTTTTTTGTAATACGGATTATGTCGTGGCGTACGTGCCGAGCCAAAAATCGTAACGGCCGGTCCGATGGACGCCAAGGCGTCGAACCCCTCCACAAATTCCGCCATGATCCGAAACACACGCCACATATCACGGGCGGGCAATTCATTTCCGGACGCCGCTTCACTGTCGTAAATCACCAATAACTCCAGCAATGGTAACTATTTTTCGTCGGCTTCCGCGGCCTTTTCCTTCTCCGCGTCTGTTTCGGCATCTTCCCCGCCTTTGGATTTGGCCCGAGCCGTTGGCGGAATGACCCCCAACGTAGCCAAGATTGACCCATCGAGAAAACCTTCCAATTTCCGAGACCGCACGGGATGCTGAAGTTTTCTTAAGGCTTTAGCCTCCACCTGCCGCACCCGTTCGCGGGTCACCTTGAATATCCGCCCCACCTCTTCCAGGGTATAGGTATACCCATCGCCGATGCCATAGCGTAGTTTAACAATTTCCCGTTCGCGATAGGTCAGGGTTTTGAGAACCTGGTCAATGCGCTCACGCAACATTTCCTGCGTTGCGGTTTGGACAGGATTTTCCGCAGCCTCATCTTCAATAAAATCACCAAAATAGGAATCCTCGGATTCCCCGACCGGCCGATCCAGCGAAATCGGATGGCGCGCGATTTTCAGAACGCGCCGACATTCGGCAACCGGCATCTTGGCTTCTTTGGAAATTTCATCAATGGTAGGTTCACGGCCTAAATCCTGCAGCAACTTTTTGCTGATATTGCGCAGTTTGGACATGGTTTCAATCATGTGTACCGGAATGCGGATGGTCCGCGCGTGATCGGCGATGGCCCGGGTGATAGCCTGCCGAATCCACCAGGTGGCGTAGGTACTGAATTTATAACCGCGGCGATATTCATATTTGTCCACCGCCCGCATCAGGCCCGTATTTCCTTCCTGAATAATGTCCAGGAAAGACAGTCCGCGATTACGGTATTTCTTGGCAATCGACACCACCAGCCGCAGGTTGCCGCCGGAAAGTTTTCGCTTAGCATCTTCATATTCATTGAATACCAGTTGAATACTTTGGCCGCGGTGTTGCAACGCCTCGGCATCTTCAAGAACCAGATCCATCAAACCCAGGTATTCATCCGTCATGGCTTGCCGGTCATCTTCAGAGAGATGCGAGGATTTAGCATGTAGCACCAAATGCAATTCGCTTAACTTGGTGCTGATGGATTGCAGTCTTTTCATCAGGGGAATGACTTTACTGGTACGCAGGGAAAGCTCTTCCAGCAACGTTACAGCTTTGCGGCGCCGGTTGCGCATGTGCCGACGAATCTCCTCCTTGGCGGATTCCGAGGTACCGGAACTCTGAATCAGTCCCCATTCTTCCCGATTCAACGCCAGTATTTTCCGGATCGTTCCCAAATTTTGTGGAATGCGTTTGCTGATGGTTCCCTTGGCGTCTACCTCGGCGGTGGAGATGCGCATGGTGCGGTCAAAAGGAAGTTCACCGGATTCAACCTGCGCCAGAATATCAACGGCACTCTGAATGCAGTAATCGCTTTCGAGCACCTTGCGACGAAAGGCCATGCGGGTTAACTCAATTTTCTTAGCCAGACGGATTTCCTCATCCCGCGTAAGCAGCGGAATTTCCCCCATCTGGGTTAGGTACATCCGCACCGGATCATCAATGCGCTTCGATCCGACCTCGGCAACCTCATCTTCATCCGCCATGGACTTGATTTCTTCCTCCGCCTCACGTATAAGCGATTCATCCGGGTCATCGGCGGACGGGGCGGCCACATGTTTGTTCCCTTCTGCCTCGTCCAGCAATTCCACGCCTATTTCATCAAAACGTTGCATCAACGCATCCAAGCGGTCGGGCGCAATGGCGTCATCCGGCAATAGCTCATTGAGTTCCTCATAGGTCAAATATCCCTGCGCTTGACCTTTTTCAATCAGCAACTGGATATTCGCACCGGCGCTGGCCAATGGAACCGTACTGACCGCAGCCGGCGGCTGCACCTGCGAATGGGTGGCGTGACTCACAAATTTCTCCTACCCGTCCAATGGGCGAACGGTATATCCAAGCCAGCATGTTTCGCATCACCATCAACGCGAGATGCCGGCAACAACATTAAATTTTTGCCATGACACGATCTTCTATACGTACCATGCAACATATCGGCTTAATAAAAATCATGGCGGAAAGACCCGCACATAAACCAATATATCTTACCCAGCTTCCCCCAAAAACCTTCCTAGTTCCGCCGCGTATACGGAACATTTCAACCTCATGGCCATCCCGACCATTACTCGGACCGGCTCCTATAGCCACCGCCCGCCGGAGTTTGTTACTCCCACCGACAGGGGTTCCAAATCCGAACTATATATTTTAGCAGCACTGACGGCAGGATGCCAATAAGAAATGGTAAGCAGAATAATTACTCTATCATTTTTGCCCATAAGCAAACGCCATGCCACTGCCCATCGTGTCTGATATGATGTATAGACAAAAAGAAGATGATCGAATCAAGGATTGCGTAGAACATAACTTGCCGCCGCGCAACGATTGCGTATATCATGTTTTCTATTATGGATGAAACAGATATCGCTTTGCCGGTGGTTGGAGAATTATCACATAACCAGAGCAATGGATCCGACCTCGCCACGGCGTTGCAACGCATGGATGTTGGGGAACTAAGACTTACCGGACATGATCGGCTGCTGTATGCAACCGATGCCTCGCTTTATGAGGTGCTGCCATTGGGTGTGGTGATTCCAAATTCAGTGGCGGAAATTGTAACGCTGCTGGAATTTTGCCAGCGGCAGCGTATTGCGGTCCTACCGCGCGGCGGCGGCACCAGCCTGGCTGGGCAATGTACCAACCGGGCATTGGTGGTTGATTTATCTCCGCATTTCCGGGCACTACGGGAGATTAATAAAGATCAACGTATGTGTCTGGCCGAAGCGGGAATGACCATTGATCAGATTAATGGCGAATTGGCTGACACCGGGCTGTTTTTCGCGCCGGATCCGGCCACTTCAGCACAGGCCTCTTTGGGTGGATGTATCGGCAACAATGCCGCCGGCGCGCGATCCATTCGGTATGGCCGGACCAGTGAAAATCTTGCGGGCGTGGAAGTGGTACTGGCCGGTGGCCAGCACCTTTGGTTATACGCCGGTGCGGGTCGGCGCGATCCGGTCGCGTACAAGCTGGCGCAACAGGTTGCGGCCATCGTCGGTGAATACGCGGAACTGATTCGCGCCAGGTTTCCCCGCTTGGTTCGGCGCAATGCCGGGTACTCTATGGACTTGATTCTTCGGCAGATGGACGCGGGTATTACCCCAGAGGATTTAGATCTCACCGGTCTGTTGTGCGGCAGCGAAGGCACCTTGGCGATCATTACCGCAGCCCGGCTGAAATTACAACCAATTCCCGCGGCGCGCGGTCTGGCCATTTTAGCTTTTCCCAGTCTGGAGCAGGCCTTGAATCAACTGCTTCCCATACTGGAAACCAAGCCCAGTGCGGTGGAATTGCTGGATAATGTGGTCCTGCAGACGGCGCAGGGGAACTCCGAGGCACGCCGCCAACTGGAGGTATTGCCACTGCTCAATGGGCAATTGCCCGCCGCCGTACTGTATGTGGAGTATCAGGCGCAGAAAGATCCATCGGAACTCAATGACTGCTTTTCCCATCCCGCGCTGGCGGCTCCGGCATCTCGTACCTTCCGTCAGCCGGCGGAAATGAATCAAGCGTGGATGTTGAGAAAAAGCGCAGAAGCTCTGTTACATGCCCTGGCTGGTACGCGAAAACCCATTACGTTTGTGGAAGACAACGCTATTCCGGTGCAACGTCTGGGCGAATTCATCCGGCGTTTCAAGCAAATTGTCGAAGCCCACGGGACCACCGCCGCATTTTATGCCCATGCTTCCGTCGGAGTATTACATGTCCGCCCCCTGCTGGACCTGCACGCTCCCGCAGATCAGCAGGCGATGCGAGAAATTGCTTTGGAAACAGCACACCTGGCCCGCGACTGCGGCGGCGTGATGTCCGGGGAACACGGTGATGGACGGGTTCGTGGTCCTTTGTTACCGGAATATTTCGGGCCTGAAATTATGCAGGCCTTCTCTAAAATTAAAAACATTTTTGATCCGGCCGGAATTTTAAATCCCGGTATGATCGTAAATCCTGGAAGTATAGAAACCATCACCGCCAACCTCCGGGAACAGGCTCTGCGTAAGGCTGCCGCGGGTATTGAGATCGAGACCTATTATAATTATTCGGATCAAGATTCCTTCCGTGGTGCCGTAGAGCGATGCAACGGATCCGGTTTTTGCCGCAAAATATCTATTGGTACCATGTGCCCATCCTACCGTGCCACGCTGGATGAACGACACTCACCCCGCGGCCGGGCCAATGCATTGCGCCACAGTATTTTTGGTACTTCGGATCGGCCCAATTGGACCGATACCGACACGCTGGAAACGTTGGATTTGTGCCTATCCTGCAAATCCTGTAAAAATGAATGTCCCAGTAATGTGGACATTGCCCGCCTTAAAGCCGAGTACTTGGCGCAGCGGTATAAGCAAACCGGCGGGCCGCCGTTGGCCGCACGCGTGTTCGGTCATGTTAATACTCTCAACCGTCTTAGCTCCTTGGTACCGGGCTTGGCAAACGGAATTCAGAACTTTCCGCCGGTGCGCAGCATGATGAACCATCTGCTGGGACTGGCTCCGCAACGATCTTTGCCGTCCTACAGCGTCGCGTTAGAAAAATTGTTTCGCACACACTTGGCCGCACAAAATCCGGCGGGTCAACAGAAAGTAGTGCTGTTTGCGGATTGCTTTACCGCTTTCAATGATTCCCACATCGGGGTGGCCGCCACGCGTGTATTCCAACGGTTAGGCTACCGTGTAGAGCTTGTCAGCAATGGCTGTTGCGGACGGGCCATGATTTCCAACGGTCTGCTGGATCAGGCTAAAACAACGATTCAGAAAACACTGAAGATTCTGGCTCCCGCGATTGTGGACCGCAACGTCGCAGCCATCGTCGTTTGCGAGCCTTCGTGTCTAAGTGCCATGCTCGACGACTGGCAGCAATTTAACGGCGTGGGGCCGCAGGATCTACTTAAGGAATTGGCTCGTAAGGCGATGTCCCCCACTGCGTTCGTCCAGCGCCGGTGGAAAGATCATCCGATTCCGCCATCCCCGCGTTCGCAACCCGATGTTCCGGTTCTATTCCATGGGCATTGCCACGCCAAGGCCTTGTGGGGAATGGCGGATGATGCGGCCTTGTTGAAGCGATTGGCGGGCGACAACGCCCAAGTTCTTAATACCGGGTGCTGCGGTATGGCCGGGGGATTTGGTTACATGCGGGATCATTATGACTTATCCCTAAAAATTTTCAGTCAGAAGGAATTTGATCCGATCCGACAGGCCCGGGACCAAGCCGTGATCCTTACCGCGGGAACATCCTGCCGCCATCAAATTCAACACGCCGCGGGGAAAAAAGTCGTGCATCCCATTGAATGGCTGGCGGAATTGTTGTGAACGAGTGGTATTGGCAATTCATCCGTCATATAAGCCATTTAAGAGAGATAAATCTACGAACAAAACCGGATGCGCATTTGCACGTCGTCGCGGAGCTATCACGCCATGTACGGAAACATCATAGTTTGTTCTTCGGGCTAAACAGCTACCCAATGCTGTATTTATGCCACCTTTCACGCAATGCTGCCTCCGGATTTAATATTGAGATGTGATGGGGGTTCGAATTCTAAGGTGTTGAAGAGTTGCTCAATATCAATATCACTCATCAACAGGAACCGCTTCTTTTCCTCGGAGTATGTGAATATATCCCCTTCATCCTCATCAAACCATAAGGCATACGTGGCGACTTGTTTTTCCCTTGCGCAGGTGGGTTCAGCAAGCCAATCGACCAAGCGTGCCCTCTGTCTGGCAAGCCAGATCTGGGAAATATATTTCTCTGGAGCCGTATGGGCTTCCATAGTGATTTCCGTGCACAACTGTTCACCCGGTGTTTCCAGACGTGGACATGGCCACTTTCCACTGCGTATCAAGGCCGGCACGCGGCACTTCGAGTGGCCACAAAGTACAATATGTTGAATGCCAAGCTCGTCGATCGCATATTTGACCATACCACAATCCGAGTCGATTCCGTCGTTACCATTGGCGTTGGCACAGGAACCCGCCGCTACCCCACCCCAATTCTGCAGCGTAAGTAGCGGATCAATGGAAGCGGCGAAAGTTCCAAGACGCGGGCTCTCTGAACAGGTTATGACCAACGCTTGCGCCGGCCGCTGTTCGTCATAGATCGTCGGCAGCGGATGGCCATCAACTCCTGCGCCGTGTCGAAATTGATTAAGGGCTTCGATTCGTTTCTTCATGTCAGCATATCCTTTCACTATTGTCCTTGGCCAAGCGAATAGCCCAGCTCGTTATCAAATGTGCAGAGATTTTCGGTCTTAATGAAGTCAATGCCCGCAGCGGTTATCCGCTGGAGTAAGTTAATGATTTCCGTATGGGCTATCGTCCGCTGTCCATGGCTGGCATTTCGCTCAAAGCGGCAACGCCAGTGATCGGTGCAGAAGGTCTCTGGAAAACCGTGCGGCCATACCTTGGTGCCGCGGTTGGTGATCATGGTCAACTCAATTCCATCCCCATTCGCCTGGACCAGCGTCCGCGCCAGCAACTCGGGATCTCTATTCAAACCGTTCCAGTCCACGAACACGTCGACTCCCACCATTTCTTTTTTTGCTCTGGCTGCGGGTGATGGATTGGGAAAGGGTGTCGTGGGCATGATGCGAGCGTAGTGCACAGGCCGAAGCGTCGTCGGACTCTGACCGAGGCGTGCGATCACCGCTTCGGCAAACTGCGCTGTACCAACTTTCTCGTGGCTAACATCCGGCTTGAATATGTCGTAGGTGTGGATACCTTGCTCGATGGTGCACAGCCAGGCGTTGTGTACGGCTGCGGCAACTTCAGTCTGTCCGATATGCACCAGCATCATGACGGCGGCGAGCATCAAGCCCGAGGGATTGGCCAGATTCTGCCCTGCGCGGCGCGGTGCGCTACCGTGGATGGCCTCAAACATTGCGGCCTGTTCTCCGATGTTGGCGGAGCCGGCCAGACCAACCGATCCCGCGATCTGAGCAGCCACATCGGAGAGGATGTCGCCATAGAGATTTGGCATTACGACCACATCAAAAGTCTCCGGCGCGTCGACCAACTTGGCCGCACCAATATCAACAATCCAATGTTCGTGTTCCAGATCAGGATATTCCGCTGCTATTTCCTCAAACACCCTGTGAAATAGACCATCGGTCAATTTCATGATATTGTCCTTGGTGAAGCATGTAACCTTATGCCGGCCATGCGATCGGGCGTATTCAAAAGCGTAGCGTATGATCTTCCGGCAGCCCGGCTGCGAAATCAGCTTGAGACATTGAACGACTTCGTTGGTCTGGCGGTGCTCAATGCCGCCGTACGTATCCTCTTCATTCTCGCGTATGATCACCACGTCCATCCCCGCATGCCTGGTCCGGACAAAAGGATGGTAGGCGCTGCATGGTCTGACGTTGGCAAACAGGCCCAAGGTCTTACGCACTGTGACATTCAGACTTTTGAAGCCGCCTCCCTGCGGTGTGGTAATGGGGGCCTTAAGGAACACACGCGTGCGACGCAGCGATTCCCAGGCCGACGGCTCGATACCCGCGCTGCGGCCACGCCGGTAGACACTTTCGCCAATCTCAACGGTTTCGATCCGCAGCTGCGCACCGGCTGCGTGGAGAACGCGTAGCGTGGCGTCCATGATTTCCGGGCCGATGCCATCGCCGTGTGCGACAGTGATGGGGACTGCTGCTGTCATGTGTTGTCTCCTAGCTTGATTTTATTCCACAGCGTCCATAATTATACGCTGTACAATACACGAAATATATATCGTATATTGCGGCACTACTTATACGGTATGGATGATGCGTTGTCAAGCGTATGCCGTACGTGGTGTTCTACTGCAGCAGAATCGCCGCCCCTCAGCTCGACTTTTGCCATTTTTTAGCGTTCACGCGGCGCGGCTCAGGTAGTCCAGCACCGTAAAGCGAACCGGTGTCCGGTTAGGCTGCAAACGCTCCGTGACATGATCGGTCACCGTCACCGGCGCAAATACCGCTGGTGTGGCAGCAGGCTCCACAGGCAACGATAATTTACGCTTCCAACGCCCGAAGGCTTTATCACTGAGGCCCTCCCGCCGAC
>JBMFGW010000008.1:42239-47134 GCA_049977145.1 Phycisphaerae bacterium | reverse complement strand
CACGGCCTTTCGGCCTTCCGAACTCGGTATGCGTGCACGGCGGTACCACTCCCTTACGGTCGCGGCTCGGTCTGCCGCGACCGTGGTGGATACGCAAAAAACATCGTGCGTGAACGGTTACGAAAGCCTCAGCAGTGTTGCAGTTGGCGTTCCCCGGCAAGCCGCTGCCGACAGCCGCATTGTGGTGCGGGCCTTCCAGTCTGCCTGGCGGTTGTTACCCTGTGCGCGGTTACTGGGCGACAATTATGGACGAAGTCGGGTGATCCACGGTACACTGGTATTTTAGGCTGGCTTGGATTAGCCGAAGTTAGCCGGTTAGATTTGGAAGTTATCATGTTGTTGACCCTACTGCGAGCGAAAATTCACGGCGCGGTGATCACGCAAGCCAATCGTAATTATATCGGCAGCATCACGATCGACCGTGATCTGCTGCGGCAAAGCGGACTGTTACCCAATGAGCGCGTACTGGTGGCGAATATCCACAATGGGGTGCGATTCGAAACGTATATTCTGGCGGGTGATGCGGGAACCGGCGTCATTGGTATCAATGGAGCCGCGGCGCATCTGGTCAAACCGGGCGAACCGATCATCATCATGGCGTTTGCGGAATATACACAGGAAGAGGCCGCCAAGCACGAAGCACGGGTACTGATTCTGGATTCCGCCAATAAACCCGTCAAAAATTTTACCATTGGCAGCCGATTGGATGCGTAACGGTAAAAGTGTTATAAGCTCAAAAGTGGTTCCCACAAGGGTGAATTTTTGCAACCGTCCTCAATGGAGTGCCTGATGCTCAAAGGCGTGAAACAGTACCTGAAGCGAGGCGTGGTCCGGCGTATGGGATGGGTAATGGCCGCCATGCTGCTGTTACTTCCGCAGCTCAGCGGTTGCGCGGCGGTACCGGCATGGATGGTCAATGACCAGCCGTC
Source organism: Phycisphaerae bacterium (assembly GCA_049977145.1). GTDB lineage: Bacteria > Planctomycetota > Phycisphaerae > WQYP01 > WQYP01 > JAMDCX01. The sequence continues at coordinate 46,205 of JBMFGW010000008.1, read as the reverse complement.
CTGGCGCACGCAATATGCCCTGGCGCATGTAGCGCCTGCGGTGGTGCGGATCAACGTGGTGATGCGCGATTTTCATAACGGTGTTCCGCAAAATTTCCGCGCCATCGGCAGCGGCGTGATTATTGACCAACAAGGGCGGGTGCTGACGAATTTTCACGTTGCCGGGCGGGCGCGGCGCATAGAGATTATTTTGCCGGATCAGGAACGCGTGCGGGCCACGCTCATTGGGTCGGATCACTGGACGGATTTAGCCTTGGTGCAAATGGATATGGCGCAGATAAAAGCCCGCCATTTGCATTTCCAATGGGCCACGCTCGGAAATTCCAGGCATGTGCAACTTGGCGAACCGGTGCTGGCCATTGGTACGCCCTACGGTCTGTCACGCACGGTAACGGGAGGCATTATTTCCGATACGGACCGCTTCTTTAACGCCACCACCATTGATGGCTATGAAACCGGCTGGTTTAACAATTGGCTGCAAACCGATGCGGCGATTAATCCCGGCAATTCCGGCGGGCCGCTGATTAACTTGCGCGGTCATGTCATCGGCATCAACACCCGCGGCGACCCCGAAGCCAACAATCTCGGCTTTGCCATACCTATTAACGTGGCGCGCCGGGTGATTCCATTTTTGTTGAAGTATAAGAAAGTGGTACGCAGCTACACGGGCCTGGAACTTGAGCCGATGCTGGGTTTGAGCCGCTTTTACCATCTGCCGCCGGAGCAGGGGGTACTAATTCGCTCCGTGGACCATGAGTCGCCGGCATCCGCGGCTGGTGTGCGGGCACTTGATGTGCTGCTGTCCGTCAATGGACATCCCACCAATTGCCGCTTTCCGGAACAAATTTCGGCGGTGCGGCGTTATATCGCCGAGCAACCGATCGGCTCGACCTTGACCCTGGTACTGGAACGCATGCGTAACGGCTCGGTCATCACGCGGATAACGCGGCACCTCGTAACGCAACGGCTGGAAAGCGTGATTTCTCCGCAGCATCAAATCAAGCCTTGGGGAATTGTGGTGCGCAATATCACCAGTGCGTATCTGCGGCAACAGCAGATGAAGATGATGCGCGGCGTTTTGGTCACCAGTGTGCAAAGCGGCTCCATTGCGGACAACGCCGGTATGGAGAATGGCGACATCATCTGCAGAGTGGGTACTACCCGCGTTATTGACAGTGTGCAACTCAAGGCGGTAGCCCGGCGCATGGCTAAATCGAAAAAGCCCTATGCGGTGGTGGTCAAGCGGGGCCGGACTGAACGGACGTTGGTTTTTACTCCGGGCAGTGGTAGCTGAAGGTGAGCAATAACCTTGGATGCGTATCAGGCAACTATTTCTTAGCAGGATATCAAAATGAATTATCGTGCCCAGTTCACCCGGATTTTGGCGGTAACATGTGTTCCCCTGGGAATATGGGCGGCCTGTGCCTCCGCCATGGCGGCTCCGCGCTTGCCGACTTTGATTCCTGAAATAGCCCGCAGTATTGTCATTGTGCAATATACGGCGGAAAATGAATTTCATAAAACCAATAAAGTCAGCGGGCAGGGCTTGGTGCTTAATAAGCTCGGAGTGGTGCTGATATCCTCCGATTTGATTCCACAGGATATTCCTCTGGGTTATATTCACCACCTGAAAATCCGCGTGGCCACTGGAGATATGCCCGAGATTCCCGCCGCGTATCTGGGACGCACGGTGGATGGATTATTCTGCTATGTCCGAGCTTTGAAGCCTCTGGCCGCACCGCCGCTGGAAATGTCAGCCATCGCTAAACCCTATCTGGCGCAGCGTGTTTTTTCCGTAGGGCGCTTAGGCAAGGATCAGGCCTATGCGGCATTTGTAGGCGTAAACCGTATCAAAGCGATGATTCCGCTGGTGCATACGCTCATTGCCACCGAATCCTTTGGCCTGACCGATGCCAACAGTCCGGTATTTGCCTACCGTACCGGCAAATTCGTGGGCCTGACCGTTCCCAACCCCGGCGATGGGATGATTCTGACACTGTTGGGGCGATCCGTTCCCGTGACGCTGCGGGATAATCAACAGGTTGGTATGTTCGTCGCCTACCGGTCGTTCGCGGACGATCTGACTCATATTCCAACGCAACGCTTCGTGGTGAAAATCCCATGGCTGGGCACCCTCGACAGCACCGGGCTGCGCTCCGCGGTGCGAAAATTATATAATATCAAACAGCGCTCCGGTTTAATGATCGGGCAGGTGATTCCGGGAATGCCCGCGGCCAAGGGCGGTTTGAAATCCCTCGATGTTATTCTCACTGTTAATGGAAAGCCCTTTGCCCACACTCCCGTGGCGACCCTGATGGTACAACGTTTTGAACACGTCCTGCAGACGTTCAAACCGGGACAAATTGTGAAATTTGGTATTCTCCGCAATGGAAAACCGAAAACCATTACCATCACAGTCGGACAGGCTCCAACTCCGCCCTCCCGTTTGCCCCGATATTATGATCGTAAAATTGGTTTGGTGGTCCATGATCTGGCGTTCATTGACACGTATTCCCGCAAGTTGGCGCCCACCCAAAAAGGCGTTTATGTGGTGCTGGTGCATAATGGCAAACCGGCTTCACTGGGTACCACGCCCGTGCAGCCCGGTTACATCATCACCCGTGTGGATAATCATCGTATTGATAATATCACAGCGTTCAAAAAGTTGGTTACCAAAGCGGAAAATACACCCGGAAAGTCAGAGCTTGTGTTTGAAGTCATCAAAGTGGATGGTCGCACTGCAGCGTGCCATGTCAGTTTGAATTGATTTCATATTTCTTCCGCCAGAATACCGGAAAGCTGCTGGGATACCTCGCCAATTTGCTCCGCCGAAAGGTGCGGGTTTAGTACTACCACCGCGCCGCCGCCGCGTTGCATCATGTTCCAGGCCTCCGGCCGCGGGGTGAGGTTCCCGAATTTAGCCGCCAGTGCTTCGGGCATGGCGGAGGTGCCCTCATATTTCAACAGCCGCTTGCGCATCAATAAAAGCGCCAGTACAAAGCGGAACCGCACATCCATAATCTCTTCCCGATCCGCCAGGCGGTTGAATAAATCCAGCAAAACCGAATCATCCACGAACATCTTTGGTTTCTTTTGGGATTCCGGCACGACGGTTTTCCAGAATGAAAACATTTCCGCCGGGGCGGCGGGGCGTTTGCCGCGGTGCCAGCATTCCGGGCAAAAATTCAGACGTTGCCAGGGGCTGGCGGAGGGTTTAGATTCACCGGCTGGCTGCGGCAGCAATCGCACTTCCACTAATGTCGCCCAGCAGGACGCGCCCGGCGGAAGTTCCACGGAACAGCCCGCGCATTGTCCACCAACCTTACCCACATCCCAACTCTGACTTTGCATTAACAGTGTAGCCATAACAGATATGGTACGGGTTTCAAGGCTTTTCTCAAGTTTTTTCAGGAATAAACCAAACCACGTAGCCCACCACCCCAAATTCACCACTTTGGTGCTCGGCGGGACAGGCGGGCAAAGCCTGCTTCCTGCAAGAGCACCGCCAGGGCATTGCTGCTGATGCCATGGCTGGCCGCGCCCAATTCCCTTTGTATGTCATAGATGGAAATGTTAAACATGAGTAAACCCACGCACTGAAAAACCGCCAGGTGTTAGCTCATCTCAGTACCGTGGAAATGGAGGCTACCGTTGAAGTATGGGGAGTGGTAGAACATGGAGTTGAGAAGAATCATCAAAAACCAGCAGGTATGAAAACCTACACCCCAGCGCGGCTGCGCCGCAACCAAAAGGAAGAGATGTGAGATGCTCGCCTCTGTCGCCGGCGGGGCGACTTGCAACTCTCTTCCCTCGGAAGGCCAGCCAACCGCGTTTTCACATTCATTGGAAGCGTTACATGGTGTAATCTATTGGGGTTGTGCAAACGTACTGTGTCCGCGCTATGAACCGCGTCTTCCGCCGGGCGTCGTGAAGTGAATAATGATTGGGTATGAGCAACGTGTGGTC
>JBMFGW010000008.1:0-42230 GCA_049977145.1 Phycisphaerae bacterium | reverse complement strand
ATCGGCACACTGTGCTTCTGGCGCAGGGCCAGATGCGACTGGGGTTCGAGTTTCTGTTCCCGGGCCTGGCGTTCCAGATCAAACAGTTGCCCCATCAGGCGCAGGGCCTCCCCGGCAATCTCCGGTGCCATGGGATGCACATCCGTGAATTTTCTGCGGGCATGGGCCCAACATCCGGCCTTGGTCATGCCGCCCTCCACGCAGATGCCGTCATAGCCTCCATACGCATCGGCCAGCAGGATTTGCTTAAAGTCTTTCAAAAACGCCGCCGGGCCGTCCCGACTGCGACTCTCGGTAAAGTCAAAGACGTTGTAGGCATGAGCCTCATCCCCCCGGTAAATCCACATCCGAGCCTTTTGAGTCTTTTCTTCATCCAGCATCGGCAGGATCGTGTCATCCGTGGCCGCCACATGGCTTTGCTTGACTTCCTGGACCATCGCGTCATATACCGGCTTAACCAGGTCCGCCACATCGGCCATCCACTGGCACATCGTGCCACGGGTAACCTCAAATCCATCCCGGGCCAACATCCCTTCCAGACGATACAGCGGCAGGTGGTCCGCGAATTTACTGGTCGCCACATGGGCCAGCAGCCCCGGACCCGGAAGGCCCTTTGCAATGGGGGCCATGGGTTTCTCCGCCAGAATGATCTGGGCACCCGTCTCGGCGGCGGATTGCTCGCAGGCACGGCAGACGTACTTGACTTGGATATGCTCAATACGCACGAAGTGGGCCGGAATGCGTTCCACCTGCCAACTCGATTCCCGCCCCATCTCCTGCCGCATGGCCTGGCAGACCGGACAGGCTCTTTCCGCTTCCAACGCCCGAAGGCTTTATCACTGAGGCCCTCCCGTCGACAGAAGGCCGCCATGGTCAGTCCGCTCTGGCGTTGCAACTCCAACGCCAAAGCCCAGAATTCCCGCCCCTCCCGAAGCTGGTAGGATGCTTTACCCGTACATTGTATCGCCATCGCTTTTCTCCTTGTGCTTGTGACGGCAATACATTCTCATATTCCTTTTACCAATGGAAGACGGGGTTCATAGCGCGGACACGCGGCTTCTGAAAAACTATTCCAAGCCTGGTAGCTTAGTCGGGTGGCGAGGCGCGCCATGAGCCATGAATTGCCGACGTCCGTTATGCGCAAAAAAAAAGCCGTGTGGAGGAGGGTATATCCACACGGCTTGGCGGAGGAGGAAACGAGTTTTGTGATAGTGTATGAAGCAGATCACACCGGCACAGACCTCCAAGTTGTGCCCGGGAAACGGCGGGTCTGCGCCATACACAATCCATATTTACTTGCCAATCCGGAGCGGTCTAACACACCGCTCTCCGCGGCTCTTGCCCTTTCTCTAACTCCCGTGGCCTTGGCCACACACCAGTGATATAGTGCAATTGTCGTGCCAGAGATTGGTGCCGACAGAATTTGTATCGCTTACCATGGAATATGCACCGATACAAAAGGTCAAGACCTGTGGCTTTCATGAAATCCACGCGTGGTTGTAGCCGCAAAGAAATTTCACGCAAAGTTACACCAGGCTGCCAGGTTAAGGACGCGTAAGCAGGTGACAGAAGGCGGTGGGGACTGCGGGGGACGTGGTTATCGTCGATATTTAGCATGTTTGTGGGGATATGCATAAAAACGCGGTTAAAAAATCCTTGGGTGCCGCGTAGAAATGCATGCAGTGTGGCATAGTGGAATTGCCCGCTTATTAAACATACTCATAGCAATGTGCGGTAAAATTAGAAAACATGCAATAAGCAAACCTCCAACTCCAACATTGCAATGCCTAAATCATTGGCGGCAACTCCGCCGATTGCCTAAACCAAAAGCATGTTACGGCCTTATCCTGTTGAAGACGGGACAATCTAGTCTTTATTCGCTATAACATCTGTGGACTGATGCAGCGCCCGGCTGAACCGGGGGTGACAGTCCAATGATGGCAACATCGTTTCATGCAAATAGCATGGACGATGATGTGGCTAAATTCAGGCGGCGTCGTGATAAAGCCGCCGCCAAATCGTTGTGTGTTGGATTCCGTCAGGCACCGCCAGGCGGCTGGGACCCTATTATTGAGGTTTTATCTGTGAGTAATACCGCTGTCCACCCCGGACCATTCGACCCACTGGGAAAAATTGAACGCTTCGGCCTTATTGCGCTGCTGATCGGGGTGTTTGTCTTTGGGTGTGTCACGGAAGTCCGCTCCGCCTTCCTCAAACGCCGCATGACCGACGTGGACACTTATTTCCGTGCCGCTTGGGCGGTGCGCGTCCATAAAGATCCCTACAATGTTACCGATACTAATGGGTGGCATTATAATTATCCACCCCTGCTGGCGACGCTTTTGTATCCCCTCGCCGACGCCCCGGCAAAATTTACGCGTGCGGGGTTATTGCCTTATTCCGTTTCAGTGGCCATCTGGTTTCTCATCAGTATTGGTTGCATCGGGTGGGGAATTCACGTTTTAGCGGCGGCGCTGGAAAAAACTTCTACCGATCCGGCAGTGCGTAACATGCCGCGTTTTTGCCGGCGCTGGTGGGCGCTGCGCATAATCCCACTATTGGTATGCCTGCCCGCAATAGGCCGCGCGGTGGTGCGCGGACAAGTCGATAGTGAACTATTGATGTTATTCTGTTTTGCTGGCGCCGCGCTGGCGACACGAAAACAATTCTGGGCCGGATTCGCGAATGGTATCGCTGCGGCCTTAAAAATCTTTCCCGGTTTTCTGGTGCTTTATGGTCTATCGCGCCTGCGCTGGAAATATCTAGCGGGTATGGCCGCAGCACTGGTAGTGGGTCTGTTTGTTATTCCGGGCATTATCATGGGGCCGCGGCACATGGTGGTGGGTTATTGCCGCTTTACCCAGGTTATGTTGGCGCCGGCGTTGGGTCTCAATGGCAATACTTCGCGTGACAAAGAGCTGTTTGATATCAACAAAACCGATTCCAACTCCTTTGAGGCCATGATTGATCACACCGTTTATTTTAACCGCTCGGCGCCCGCGCCGGTGCTTTGGATGAAAATGGCTCACTGGGGTATTTCCGCGGTGTTGGTGGCCCTCACCTTGTTAATAGAACGGCTTAGCCGGAAAGACGATCCCATTTACCGCAATCTATTTCTGGGCGTGCTCATTACGGTTATGATGCCGATTGTTCCCATTTGTCATCCGCATTATTATTGCATGGTACTGCCGTTGGTCATGGCGCTGCTGGCGGCGCGCTGGGAACGCGACCGCCGTTTACCATTAGGTGGGCCGCTGGGATGGGTACTGCTATTCTTCACAGTATCCCATATCTTAACCGTCCTTCCGGCGTTCCATATTTTACGTGGCTTGGGCCTGGTGACCTATTCTGCGTTGACACTTTGGGCCGCCGGATTGGTAGTGATGTGGCATTGGAAAACACCGCAGGAATTGGCACCCGCATCCGCAACGGAGTCTACTGATTTTTCTGGCGGCGACCACAAGGCGCGCAACGGTGCGTAACCTCGAGATAACTCATTTACGTTATATGTTGACGATGCTCCGCGATTCGCTGCTCAAAAATAGTGCTGATATCTTGGAGCCGGGACAACTTGTTGCGTTGCCGCCATAGTACGCGGTAGCGGTCTTTGATACGCTGCAAAAGTTCAATTGTCGCACGCGTATCCAGCTCCGGCGAGCATGCCTGGCCACGGCGAAAATTCAATCGCTCAATGGTGCGGCTGAGCGTGTAAAGTATCTGGTCTTTAGTAAGCGATAATTCCTGCAAGGCCAAAAGTTGTTCCAAATTGAATGTCTCCTCCGCTGGTTTAAAGTGTCTGCCCAGTTCCGTAATGCGTTGCACCTCAGCCGTCAGTGCCTCCGCGTTGGCCAGATTTAGAAATTCCACCTCATCCCATGGTTCCCGCAGCAGTTTGAAATCCAGCGACGCATTGGGCAGGCGCTGACGCGAGATACGTTGATAAACATTGCCCATGTCACAAATAGCCGGCGCCACTGTTCCGCCGCGATCACCGAAAATATGTAATCCTGCCGCAGCTACCAGAGTTTCCGGAGAATCCCGTCTGGCGTTCCACGCCACCGCCGCTCCGTAGGCCATGGGCAGCAGGCTGATCGCCAACATTTGTTGATGGCCATAATCTCCCCAGTCGGTATTAAGAAATCCGGCCGCGCCATGTTGCACTCCGGCGTGTGCGGCATTGCGTAAATTGGCCACGGCGTTATCCCAGCGCCCCCCCAGCGATTGCCAGGTGGATGTGCCGGGGCAAACGTAAAATTGTCGGCGCGATTCTGCAAAGAGTTTTCCGTGCGCCGCAAAGGGATGATCATCCGCATATCCCCATTCCAGCAACGTGGCATCCGGGGGAAGCTGGTCGATGAAATCCGGATGGTTAAGAATTATATCACCCCATAACGCAATACGTTTGCCGTAAGATCGCGCCAGGTTGGCGCAGAAATTCACCCAATCCACGTAAAGACCGCCAAGGCCTTGCGCTTTAACCGCAGACGCACTGCGGCCCAGCCCTAAATCCCAGGATTCATCACAGCATATATTAAAAGATGCGCTGGAGAAATGGGGGAGAAAATCAGCATATAATTCTGCCACCAGCGTTTTGCTTTGGGGATCGGTAACACACAGCGTCCATGGATTATCACTCCATGTTGCAATTCCCCGACGTTGCAATTCCGCCGGTTCAATTTCCGCCAGATGGCGATAGCGTGGCAGGCGGAGAATTTTGTCAAAGTGTCCCAGTGACGCCAGAGAAGGCACAAAATCAATATGATATATTCGGCATTGTGCGTCAATGGCAGCAATATCTTCAGCCGTCAGCGGCGTGGTATCGGCATATATGTCCGGATGCCGTGCAAATTGAAAAACATTTTCAACGTATAGCTGAAACTCATTGATTTTCAACGCCGCCAGTTGCTTTACCATCCATAAAAGTGTGCGTAATGTCGGCACTTTACCGCGGGATATATCATGATAAAACCCGCGGCGCTGATAATCCGGAAAATCCATAATATGCAGACAAGGCCATATACCCCCATACTGGCGGGCGATTTGAATCAACGTTTGCATTCCATAAAATAAGCCGGTATTGGTTTTCGCCCGCAGTGTGCCGCCGCTCCGGGTGATATTCAACTCATAACCCTGGGCGTGGGGAATGGTGGGATCAATGGTAAGCTCCAGTGTCGGAGCGGGTGGGCGTTGTACGCTGTTCCCGGTATACGGCGTTGTTGTTAGCAGGGTGCCTAATTCGGTAATTGCCTCCCGCACGCCGGGGTCATCTGATGCCGCAATACGTGGCGCTGCCGCGCCGAAGCACAGCACGCCATCCCCGGGCTCATACCGCTGGGGATACGGAATTAAATCAAGAGGCATATTGGCAAACTCCAGGGCCATGGGAAAAAAGCGTAACGGTTCACATCGACTCCGCCGCAGCGCAGCCCCGCCATGCTAATACGGCGCCATAAGGGTCTGTGACGATGCGGGTGTTCTTGGTTGGGAAAACAGCGCTGACTTATTACCACGGCATGCGGGGCGGCGCCTTGCGTGACGCCGCGAACGGTTACTGATAAATAAGCTCCTGCTATCATCGTCGCTTAAACTGCTTCTCCAGATCACGGCGCTCCAGACGTATGGTGGTGGGGCGGCCATGCGGGCAGTTGCTGGATCGCTCCACTTCCTGCCGGCGAGCCAGCAGGGCCGCAATTTCCTCATTAGCCAGCGGATCGCCAGCCTTAACCGCCGCCTTACATGCCGCCATATCCAGAACTTCGTGCAGTAATTCTTCATCGGTAATGCGCGCGGATTCCTCCGCCACTTTATCCAGCAACTCCCGCACAAAATTGATAGTGTTGAGCCGCGATAGCAAGCTCGGCAAACTTTGCACCGCCACGCTGGTAGCGTCAAATTGCGTAATTTCAATTCCCAACGCCGCCAACAGCGGGCGCACCCGTTCCAACTCCGCAAGTTGTTGGGCGCTCACGGAGACCACCACCGGTAATAACAACCGCTGGCCCGCAAGGGTTCCGGCCCGCACATGTGCCAGCAGACTTTCATAAATGATGCGCTCATGCAGGGCATGTTGATCAATAACCAATAGATCGTCACCATCCTCCACCACAATAAAGGCGTTATGAAATTGCATGAACCTTGGGGCGACCGCGGCTGGAAATCCGGACGGCGCTGCGAATGCCGCCCTTCGTGGTGTGGTGTCGGATGGCGCGGATTCCTGGGCTGCCGGCGCGTGCGATTGCTGCATGTCGGTAATGGCTACCTTATTACCGGTACTATGCGGACTATTGGGTGGCAAAGGTAAGTCTAGAGATTGTTGCAAGGGCTGCGGATCGCGGAAGAATTCCGCTATGACTTGTCGCCGCTCTTCGGTTTGGTTGGTCATAAACTTTCCGACGGCTTCCCGCGTGGGGGCGTCGGGCATCCGCATCCGCGGCGTTAAATCGGCGGCCAGCAGCCGCTCCCGAATCGCCGCCAGTACCGCGCGATAAGCCAAATTTGGCTCCCGAAATCGCACCTCAATTTTTTGCGGATGCACATTGACATCAAACGCGGTGGCGGGCATACGCATAAAGATCACCGCAACCGGTTGGGCTTGTGGCTCAATAAGCCCGCGAAACGATTCCTTGATGGCGTGAAAGATGGATCGATCCCGTATATAGCGCCCATTAAGAAAAAGATATTGGTAATGGGCGGTAGCCCGCGCGGTGGCGGGGGCGCCGACAAATCCGGTTACCGCAATGCCGGGTTCAGAATGATCCAGTGCAATGAGTTGTCCCTGCAGATCTTTATTGAGTGCTGAAATTAGCCGGCCCTCCGCGTTGGTCGTGCCGGGAAGGTTCAAACTGCTGCGGCCATTATGGCTCAGGGTAATCGCAATTTCCGGATGGGCCAGCGCCGTGCGCAAAACGATTTCGGAAATATGTCCAAACTCGGTGGAATCCCCGCGTAGAAATTTCCGGCGCGCCGGCACGCAATAAAACAAATCCCGCACCTCAATAGTCGTACCCACCGGAGCGGCGCATGGCACCGGTGTATCCACCACGCTTTCCTGTGCCACTACCCGTACGGCCTGTTGATCCTGGGGACGCCGGGTGATGATCGTGGTATGGCTGACGCCCGCGATGGATGCTAATGCCTCCCCGCGAAACCCCAAAGTTTGAATTGCGAACAAATCCTCAATGGTTTGGATTTTACTCGTCGCATGTCGGGCCAGTGCCAGCGGCAACTGCTCCGGTGCAATACCGGAACCGTCATCCGTGACGCGAATGAGTGTGCGTCCGCCGTTTTCAATGGTTATTGCCAACCGTGCGGCCCCGGCGTCCACGGCGTTGTCCAGCAATTCCTTGACCACACTGGCCGGGCGCTCCACAACTTCACCGGCCGCGATTTTGTTAATCAACGCATCCGGTAGCACATGTATGTCGTGCTGCTTATCTGCCGCTTCAGAATTTGAGTTTGCTACATTCATACGTGTTAGCATAACGTGATTTGGGGGGTTCCGGCCAGTGGCGGGGCCGGTGAGGCAATAACTCCGGGTGCTGTACCTCAAAGAGTGCCTTGGAATGAAGGCCCGCCCGTAGCCGGGTTCATCGCCTTTTATTCTGGAACGGCGCAGTGCAGCACCACTTTTCGTCGGGCGGCGGCCCGCTCGAGCACCAGTCGCACGCGCTGCGGGGATTTTCCGGATTCATCAAATACGGTCAAGGTGTTGACGCCCGACTTAAGCCAGCAGGATGGCAGGTATAAACCTTGAGGCATGACCGGATCGCGATATCGTCCCAAATTATGGCCGTTAAGCCACATATATCCACCGCCACAATACCCCCACGCCGCCCGTAATACAGGGTGATCGCCGTTGCCGTAGCCGGGAAATATAAACGTGGTGCGGTAGTAGCAGGGCGCGTCGGGCGCATGAGTATACGGATGCCAACTGGAACCAGTATCCACACGCCCGCCGTGCATACGCCAACCTGTTACCAATCCCTCATCCTTTACCGCCGCCTGATATTGATAATGTTCAAACCCCAAGAGCGGAAATGCCTTTAATGGGTTACCACCAGTGGGAATCAGTACACTTAGTACATTGCAGGAATGGCGATGCCAGAACTGCGCCGGGCGGCTGGCGGATTGCGTTTTAGTATGGATGATCGCAAGCCGTGCGGAATTAAACACCACCATGGATCCGCGTGGAAGATTTTTCCAGTGTAACACCAGATGATCCGCATTTATGGCTGGCAGCGCCACGCGGAACCAAAGAGGCCCTTTACCAGCCGGAATCAAACCGGGAGTTTTCGGAAGTGGTTGTAATTTTCTCACGCCGCAGCGGTCCTCCATGACCCGCATCATGGCTGCAATGTTTGACGAATTCAGGCGGCAATAAGACCACCCGGTTATGCCGCCAAGTCGGACAGGCTCAAAGGTGCTTATGAAGTGCATAAGCCGTACGGGACCCCATAAGCCTTTCTGCGCAATCGCGGCAAACGGCCCGGAATACATCCAGTGTTTGCGTCGGCCGTCGCATATCGTCAGGATTGCCAGCGTATTGTGGCCCGCTTGTAATGTTAGGTCGGCAATGCGGCCGGTAACATCGGTTTGCAATTGGCCATTGGCAAATACTTCGCCCCAGTCTTTGACCTTGTCGAGCTTAAGTTCATAAGCGCCCGGTGTAGGGACCGTGACCTGCGTGCGGTACCATTCATAAGAACCGGGGTAATCATCAGCTCCCATGGGGAGCGGAGAGGTAACGGCCAACCATTGGTCGGCGTTAAAACTGGCGCGGGCGGGAGTGTCCGCCAATCGCATCTGCCAGGGTCCTAAAGTTGGTGCGGTTTGATGCAGCCGTGTGGAGACTGCGGGCGGAGCGGTAAAGACCAGCGGCGTATTGGATGGGCCGAATAATTCCGCCTTGCGTACTGGAGCGTGTAGCAAATCTACCGTCTGTAGGCACAATATAGTTTTGTGTTGCAACAGCGTACCGGCGTAATGGGGGCCAAAAATAATCACCCGCTTTCCAGCATCATGCAGGAACCAGGTGCGGCGGGCCAAGCCACGGCGTACCACAAATATACGCAGTGTCCGCTGATGCACGCGCAAGGTGTAGATGTCTATGCCGTGGGCTGGAATATCAGTATGCAGTGAGTATTGATGGGTAAAAAGTCCCTCTTCTATAAATCCGGGCGAAGCGGTGACGGTGCCGGCGCTCCTCTGGTCAAAACGCAGCAGGATTGGTGAATTGGGCGGGCCGTACGTCACGATGCTGGTGACCACTCCCTGATGCACAATTCGCAGAATGCGCGCACAGCCGTGCCGCAGAATGAAATAATGATTCAATGAAAATTTGCTTACCATCGGAAAAAGATGTTGCGGAGGAATCACCATCGGGCATCCGTCGGGCGGGGTGCAGGTTATCGCCTGTGACGTAAGATTTTGAAAAAAATCAATGCGGCCATGCGGGCTGACACGTGTAAACATCCGCAGGCCCTCGGGCAGCCCCGGCGTATTCACGCGGATATTGATGCTGGTTTCAAGAATTCGCTGGAAAGTGCGGGCAAAGTAATTAATGAGCTTGTAGTGATAATAAAGGGGCCGTAAGTCACCGGCCTGGCCAATAGGAGCCGCAAAATCATAGCTCGCTTTGTTCACATTGTCATAAAAATGCGAGGGTGTCGTGCCGCCAACGGCCATATAAATATCGTAACCGTTGCCACCGTAACCAATGACATGCCACGGTGCCTGATACGTTAAGGTGTGTTGGCCGGGGGAACGATGGCGGTAATTCGTAAACCAGCCGGACCACATTTCCGTTGTATACCAAGGACTGGTGCGGTATTGGGAAATCCAGGGGCCAACGCCGGCCGGGCTGGCGCCATGGTGCTGGCCGCTGAAAAAAATGGGGACGTCAATGCCCTCGGATAATGCTTTATGATACAAGTAGCGGTAATAACGATTCGGCAGAACCGCTCCCCATCCGGCGCTATCCTCATTTTCCAACTGTACCATGATGACTGGGCCGCCATGCGTGATCTCATTGGCCGCCACTATTGGCAGGAGCTTATCAAAATACCGGCCCACGGCGTGCAGAAACCGGGGATCGCCCTGGCGGATTGCCAGGTCCGGTATAAATTTCAGCCACACCGGCAGGCCGCCGCTGTTCCATTCGCCGTTGCAGTAAGGGCCTACACGTACAATCGCATAGCAGCCTGTTTGCTTCACAAGGTGAAGGAATGCCGCAAGATTTCTACGGCCATGAAAATTAAATTGTCCCTTCCGCGGCTCCTGATAACTCCAGAATATGTACGTTTGTATGCAGTTAAAACCGTCACGTTTCATTTTCAACAGGCGATTTTTCCATAACGCCCGCGGCACGCGTTCGTAATGCAAAGAACCGGATGCCAGGAATATTCGTTTACCGTTGATAATGAACCCGCGACCATCAAAATTGATAAACTTCCTGGCACTGGGTTGCGGCGGAAAAATGGAAGCAAGTGCCGTGTTCGCCGGGACAAGGCATGCCGCCAGGAATAGGAAGGCGAGATTCCAACGGTGCGAAGCTCGAATGAAACAGTGGCTGATGCGATTCAGTCGAGGGATTATATTAACAAGCTGCATTAATCGGGATAAGCGTGATACCGACAAAATAGCTTTGAATAAAGCAACATAGCGCTTGGAGATTGCGGCGGCGTTGTGGCGTAATATCTTGGCACTGCCATTTAGATTTATAGACCATGAGAAAATTTGGTATATCATTGCGCTGCTTGGTCCTTGTGTCCGTGGCCAGTTTTCCCATTGCGGTTCGGTAATTATTATTGTCCAAGCGTGCCCGGTGGCGTCGGTGCCGGGATTGCCGCAATGGCCTGATCGAATGCCCGCCGATCCGACGGTAACCAGATGTCGAGTTTCCATCGCCAACGGCGTAGTAATACCGCCGGAAAATGATGGGCTGCGGCATAACGATAAGCGAATATGCGGTCCGGCCATTGCCGTGCTATATCGGTTCGACTGTACGCGTCTGGCGCGTTAAGTCGTTGCCAAAGACGGTAGGCGGCACTAGTGGCGAATACAGAAGCAACTGGCGCTTTTGCCGGGCGGTAGCTGGAAAGTGGCAGCCCGTCAAGATTATTATAGCCAATATCATCCTTCGGCCCGGCAATACGGTCAAGAAACATCCCCGCCACGGTCATCCAAAAGCTGTAATTCCGCTTAAGTCGAACCTGATAAGTTCCCGGTCCCTTGATGAGGAAACAACAATACATCCCGCCCCAGAATTGCAGCACGCGGTTGTGCGCCAGCGGCTGCTCACCCGCCCAGGCGCGGGCGGGACTTGCACCCTTGGGATAAATTTCCACGCAATAGTCACGGAGGTCATTTTTGTTCGTTTCACCATCTTTATTATGAAAATAAAAGCTTAAGCGATACAGGCCCTTGGGTATCTGTGCCCTTAGCCACATGTCCGGCCCATCAAAAAATCGCGGATAATATCCACCGGCATCATTCCATTCACCTTCAACTCGCTGCGCCATATCCGGGTCATAAAGCGTACGGCGTGATTGGGAATGATACCAGGCAACATAGTACCGCATATCTCCAAGGCGAGTTTGATGTGGGGAGGCTTCCCGATCAATACGGGCGGTTCCCAAGCCACCAAAGAATTGGTCTTCGCCGGTCTGAAAATTAGGCCCGCCATCGCACAGTTTGGCATACGCCACGCCATAATGGCCCAGCCAGTCGCCCTCCGTACGCCAATCCGCCCCAAGACTTGCCACCGCACAGGGGCGGCCCGCCCCGGTCTTTACTTGGGATAGAAGTTTGTTTAACGTCAATGCCGTCGGCGCTCGTGCACCTGCGGGTAATGGCGGAAATATCGTCGGTTTGGTGGCGGGCCTGAAAGCAGCCACGGCGCCTTGCGGCAATTTTATTCGTACTTGAAACAGACCGGATTCGTAGCCGCCGACCAGCATTCCACCATTCGGTAACGGAGCCATGGAAGCGACAAAACTGTGGGCGGTGGAATTGTAGGCTGAATTTGCAGTGGGGAAGATACGCTCATTGTGTTGATTCAGTATTTCAAAACCGCCGGTACGGTGGCCCACCCAGATATTGCCATCGGCGTCTGTGGCCAGAGATGTGACATAATCTGATAGCAGCAAATTGTGCCTGACACCAAGGGGCGGGGCCGTCCAGTGTGGGGGAACATGCCACAATCCTTTTACCTTGAGGACATAGCTGCGCCCACGGATGTACTGCCAAAGTTGGCCATTATCCTCTCCGATCGCCAGTCCGGAATCTGTGCCCGCATATACTCGATATGTTAGCTGGCCGCCATGAAAATTGCGTGGTACCACGGTTATCGCATTTATCCGATCATCCGGCAGGCCGACGCCCCAAGCCGAGATTGGCGGCGTTATAGGTCCGGAAATATGGATCCAGGTTTTATAATGATCTTGCGGTAAACTCACTGCGATGCCGTGGCATTGGGTACCAACAAATAGTGTGCCATCCGGCGCAAATGCCAGACAAGAAAGTTGATCGGCGGGCAAGCCATTGGCCCGTGTGTAGTATTGCCAGGTGTTTTTATGAATGCGGTAGCGGGTCAGACCCTTGGCTGTAGCTATCCAAGCGTCCCCGTCAAGCGGTGACACCGCGATGCCAAAAATCCGCTGCCCCAGAGGTCCAGCCCGCGCCGTGGTGGGCATATTCGGATCAATGATCGCCTGCCAATGGGCGCCGGGAGTTCCCGGGTTAGGTAACTCATATCCTATTGAGGTTGCGCGGCCATATCCCTGCCCGGCAATCAGATCGTAATCTTGCCAGGTTTTGTTGTTATATACGCAAACGCCATGCCGCATGCTGCCCGCCCAAATTCGGTCCATGCCATCGCAGGCCAATGCGTAAACATTGTCCGGTGCAAAGTTCCGATGGTTAAAATGCATCCAGCGGCGACCGTGTTGTTTTGCCGGATCGTAACATAGTACTCCCTGGCCTTCCGTACCAATCCACCAGCGACCGCGTTGATCTACGGTCAGAGCGGTAATCCAGTGCGAACGGGCCTGGAGAGGATCGATTGAGGAAACGGTCATGGGCGCCTGTACCCCGGGCGTGAATTTGGGTAAGTGCTGGGCATAGTCAATAATTGGCGGCGTCGAAAGCTCATTGGCCGACGAAACGACGATTGTAGCGGGCAAGGGCGGTGTAGGGATAGGCCCCGGGCTTTTTATGGGTGTGGCGAGTGGTGTGCTGTTGGTGGCATTATCCACGCCGATATCGCTGCGATTCAATACGCGCAACAGAATTACGAATAGGGCGACCGCTAAAAGCCCTGCCGCGGTTACCACCAGACTGGTTCGCTTGGATTGTTGCACAAATGATTTCCTCGATCCGACAACCACGAGTAACACGAAACCCTTGCTTCAGGGCCTGCGGACCCGCTTATTGGCGAGCCTATCTACTGTGCGTATTTTCGTCACACACTTATCACCGGACTAACGTATAATATAATTCGAAAAGAACAAAGTCCAATAACGGAGCTGATCATGATTCCGAGTGCTAACGGGCGACTGGCCATTCTGCTGCTGATTGCCGTTGGGCTTTTTATCTGGTGGTTGTTTCCCCATCGGACTTTGGTAAAGCCCCAGCAGACTTCGGCAGCGACTTTTTCGACCGGCATGGATCAGGATATAAATGGTCGCATCTTGTCTTCGGCATCCACGCGATTGACATACTTTGGAGTTCCGCCAGCGGTTGAGTCACAGGCTGCCGCGCAAGCAGTTCCTTTAGAACAGACTTTCATTTTTTGCCGGAAAACCGTTAGCCATATCAGCGGGCCCCATGCACTGGCGTTGCAAGGTATTGCGCTGCGACGGCTGCAGGGAAGCCTGCGAGCGGCGCAATGGCAAGCTGTTGCGCCAGCTCGGTGCCAAGAGTCTCTGGTGGGCTGGATGAAGAATCCCAAATATGCCGTCCTTACTGCCGAGGCTTTCTCACCGCAGCGACACGAGCGAGCTGCGGCTGTAGACCGATTAGAAGCGGTTCTAGGGAAATGCAGTACTTGGCTGTTAGATGCCCTTTTATTGGACCCGAGTCGTTATGTAAGACTTAAGGCGATGAACACCTTTTGGACGCGACGGCCCAATTCGCTTACCGTCAAAGAATTATTCTGGATGGCCACCGGCACGGAGTATGTTGAATATGATCTGGCCGATGCTGGAAGAAACTGGCGAATACCAATGGCGCAACCGCCCGCACTCGTGGGGATTTATTTTCATGGGAAGGTAATTACAAGTTGCTCGGGCCAGCCAATGGATATCTCTTTTAATGATCAGCGCCGTGCTACACGGATACTGCTTCACTGGCACCCCGCCAGCCTTGGCGACCTGCTGGTCAATGCGTTAAGAAATGGTGTATCGCCCAGTGCGGGTATGGTTGCCTTCGTCACCGAATTGAGTGCGGAAAGTCCTTTGGTACAAAATTGGAGCAATTATCGCACTTTGTTTCTTGCTATCCGTCCGCCCGCCGCAGTGCCTTATCTACTTGGAATATTGAATAATCCCGGATCGGCCATGATGTTAACACCCATTCAAGGGCGACCGTACTACTGTAACAATCAGACCAACCCCCTGTTTCTGCTTGCGGTTGATGAACATCTGAATCCAACGCATTTCGGCTTGGTAACCGTGGCGCAAGGACCGGGGCGTTTCCCATGCGTGGTTCGATGTTTGTATGAAGGGCAGGAGGCGGGGGCAATAAAACAGATGCGCAGGTTGTGTCGTGCGAAAGGCATCCGCGCCGCACACATTCCCGCTGCGCCGGCGGGAACGTGGAATGGTTCACCGGGTGTGCCTGCGCCGGCAATGCCGCGCCTGCCGAAGTTGCCGGAACTGCGGTGTGGCCTGATCGCCTGGTATCGCTGGTTGCTGCATTTGCCGTCGGATGTGCAAACGTCAATGTTGAAATGGGGTTCGCGGACTGGACACATTGGTGCGGTAGCGTTGGCGTTTTCCGCCAAAGGAATAGATCGCACATGCGGAGCGTATATGATCCAGCGCCTCAGTGGGCCATTTGCGCAGCGGGTACTGGCTCATCTTATTAATGATCCCTCCGGTGCGGTGCGTCTGGCGGCGATGAGTGTCTTCTGGAAGCGGCAACCAGATGCCGTGGTCACAGACGCACTCTGGCGGCGCGCGGTGACCAGAGAGTTTCCGGCCTGGTTCAGAAAAAGGGCGAACTCGCCGCTGACCTGGACGTTCAATTTTCATGGACGCCGATTGGTTATCTATAAAAACATTCCAGGTGTTTCACCCAACGAATCCGGGACAGTTTTCTCAAGTGACAGTCAAGCGGCCACAGATATTGTATTGCACTGGTACGCGTTCGGTATCCAAGCGCGTTTGATGGACGCTACGAAGGAACTTGCGCAGAGCGACACGGGGCCTTTGGCACACGCGCAAGGCCCCAATGGTACGGTTGGCCAGAACATCATACGCCTTTGCCGCGCTTATCCCGATCAGCAAATCATACGTTTTCTCCTGGCCGATCTGAAAATAATACCCTACGGAGGCTGGTCCTTCGGACCGTTCGAGGGTAAAACGGGCTACACCGACGATCGGACGGTTCCGCTGGTCATTCTCTGTAATCTTGCCCACAAGAATCCGCAGCTATTTGGTTTACATCGCTTTTCCATGGGTGGTCCCACACCACCATTAGCTTGGGATTCATACACGGTTGCGGGTCTCACCGCCGGCATTGCCGCTATGGAGAAATTGTGGGCTGCACGCGGTATTTATTCCGCAGACATGAGTTGCCCATCCGCTATGGCAAAAGGCAGGAGGTAATGGTGCCAGCTGCTACGGCGCAGTATTTGTTCGTCCTGAAAATTCCGCAGCTGAAATACGCCACCACGCCTTAATTGGCAGCCTGTCCAAGTAATGCTCATGGCAAGTCGTACGTGCTGAGAAAATGGGTTTACGAATTGCGGAGCGGAAATATAATATGTAGATCTTTGCAATCAGACTGATTTACATATTTTACTACGTATCTGCGCGAATAGTTATGTTGACATTAAGTTTGAAATGTTTTACAATTATTGTTTATGTTAATTTAGTGGTAGATTGTCTTTGGAAAGGTAATAAGGCGGCGGTTGGGGGTGCGGGTAGGTTTTTGGAAAAATGGCGGATAATGGGCCTGATATTTCAATTCCTTGCGCCTTAGTGTCGGCATTTATGCCATTTGGTTTGGTGTTCTTGCCAAGAAATATGGCCGCATCTGGTCCGATGTTTTTGCCGCTCATAGAAGCGCTTGCGTCAGACTGCAGTGCGTAGCAATAAGCGTTTTTGTCGGTTGGATTGTACTTTATTTTTTTGGAGATTATCGTATGGGGCCTAAACCAAAAGCGGAGCAGAGTCAGGCGGAATTATGTGAGTTATTTCGTCTGTTGTCCGATCAAAAAAGGCTGCAAATTTTGTTGTGTCTGGCGGATAGCGACTGTACCGTCATGGAGATATGTTCGGCCTTGGATCTGCCGCAACCCACTATCAGCCACCACCTTGGTCTGTTGCGCATGAATCGGTTGATTATCAATAAAAGGCAGGGGAAAAAAGTGCAGTATTCACTTAGCTCTATGGCCACAGGAACGAAGACATCACTGCATCTTCATGTTCCTCCCTACACCGTATCAGTGAGCAAAGATCGCTGAAGCAGGGCGCTGGGACGGGGCTCTGTTCCCCAGATGGACCCTGATGGCATGGGGAATAAATTCCGCAATATCCATTGCGAGGATTCCAGCCGGGCCTATGGCCTGTGTCGCCAAATCGCCTGCAAGGCCGTGTAGATGAACGCCCAATCGTGCTGCTTGCGCACACGGAAAGCCCTGCCCTACCAGCGATGCGATAACGCCCGTGAGCACATCACCGCTGCCGGCCGTCGCCATTGCCGGATTGCCGGTTTCGTTGATGCCAATGCGCCCGCCATCCGCAATCACCGTATGATGCCCTTTGAGCACGACAATACAACCGGTGGCTCGGCTCAGCAGTTCGGCCAAGGCGCTGCGATCCGGGCCGGCGTTGTGGATTGGCTCCGCCGCAGGCTCTGTCGCATTACCTGGCGCTGGTTCTTTCGGTATCTCCAGCACCACGCCATCCGCCGTGGAAGGTGGATCGTCATCATCCACCAGACTACGGGGAGAACTGGCTACGGGAGGTATTTTTTCCACAGCCATGCCAATGTTGCCGCCCCGTTTGGCCACTGCCGCCATCAACCGCATAAATTCTCCCATGTGCGGGGTGAGAATTACATTGGACCAATCGCGGCGTTTGGGCCATTCACTAGCTTCCAGGGACGCCAAGATATTAAGTGCGTCGGCATCAACGATCATCGGCCCGCGATGTCGCTCTAATAATTCCAGTACAATTTTTTTATTATTGGCGCTCATTCCCAGTCCGGGGCCGATGGCTACTGCGTCGTGAAGGTCGGCAAGTTCTACCAATGCCTTAATATCACGCGGATTGATGATATACCCAGTGGCCACTGGACAAATTGTTAATACCTGCGACAGAATATCTTTGACCGTCGCAATTCGGCATAATCCGGTTCCGGTGCGCATGGTGCCGATTGCAACCATCGCCGGGGCGCCGATCATGCCTTCCGATCCCGCAATTACCAGAACTTTTCCAAAATCACCTTTATGGGCCTCGGCCCGACGGGGTGTCATACCGGGTAAATCAACTGTTTCCATGTTCATAGCCTATTCGGATTAATCATGATAGGCAAGTCTGCCGCACCTATATCAGGGGCGTGACAATATTTCCACGCCACACGGACGTGTAGCAAACTTCGCAATAGCCGCTGGCTTTGCCGATGGCGGAACACACCATAAAAGCATGTCGGCCAGTGACTAAATCAACAGGTCCCGCGCTGCAACCAAACGCTGCTATCTTACCGCCGATTTAGCACTATTTTGGCACCGCCCGGAAAAATGGCCGCACCCTCGCTGCTTGATGGCTGCCAAAAATCACGCCGCCGCAAAGCAGCGATTGCTCGGACAGACTCCTGTAGGCAGTTTATGCCGTTCATGGTACAGTTTTAGACTGGTTGTTTGGGCGTACAGTTGATGTCAACAGAAAGACATAGTAATATGGTCGGAATAGTAGATAATTAGTATTAGAGTGTTATTCAGGATAGTTACACCATGACTAGTAAGCTCACCCACCTTAAGGAACTGGAAGCCGAAAGTATTTACATTATCCGTGAAGTGGTCGCGGAATTTGAGAATCCGGTTATGCTGTTCTCCAGCGGCAAAGACTCATCAGTAATGCTGCACTTGGCCCGCAAGGCCTTTTATCCCGCGCGCGTGCCGTTTCCCTTCATGCACATTGACACCACTTGGGATTTTAAGGAAGTTTACGCATTTCGTGATAAATTGGTTAAGGAATATGACCTCCATCTGATCGTCAGCACCAATTTTGAGGCCATTAAAGCGGGTATCAATCCATTTGACTCCGGCAGTATCAAATATACGCACAACATGAATCTTCAGGGCCTGTTGCTGGGATTAAAGAAATATCAATTTGACGCGGCCTTCGGCGGTGCCCGGCGGGAAGAGGAAAAATCCCGCGCCAAAGAGCGAATTTTTTCCTTCCGCGACAAACATTATCAATGGGATCCCAAAAATCAGCGTCCGGAAATGTGGAATCTTTATAATGCCCGCATCAACAAGGGGGAAAGTATCCGCGTGTTTCCGTTGTCCAATTGGACGGAGCTGGATATATGGCAATACATCCATCTTGAACATATTGAAATCTGCCCGCTTTATTTCGCGGCCACGCGACCGGTAGTGCGGCGTGATCCGCAGTTAATTTATGTCAATGACAGTCGCTTTCCACTCCACGACGGTGAAAAGCCGATGCTTAAAAAAGTGCGGTTCCGCACGTTGGGCTGCTATCCACTGACCGGCGCCATTGAATCCCAGGCTGATACCCTGCCCAAGATCATTGAAGAAATGTTGCTTTTCCGGCAATCCGAGCGTTCGGGTCGGGCAATTGATCATGATGAGCAGGGATCCATGGAACAGAAGAAAAGGGAAGGTTATTTTTAGCGGTGCGGGGCGCTGTGCCGCCCGAGGCTCGCGGCGCTTATAGTAGTCGGCTATGCCGACGGTAGCGTCTCGTGGAACCATAGCGTGGTACGCCACATGTTAAAATCTTGATCTAGGAATAAGTTACATAGTGCAAGCCAGGAGTTGGAACTTATGACCGCTGTTGAAGCCTCTTTACATGAAGATATCAACACTTACTTGGAACGAAACCAGGCTAAGGAGATGCTCCGTTTTCTTACCTGCGGCAGTGTAGACGACGGAAAAAGTACGCTCATTGGTCGTCTGTTGCATGACACTAAAATGATCTATGAAGATCAGTTGGCCGCCATTCGCCGCGACAGTGTGCGCCACGGCACCACCGGCGGGGATCTGGATCTGGCGTTGTTGACCGATGGCCTGAAAGCCGAACGCGAACAGGGTATCACCATTGATGTAGCCTATCGTTACTTCTCCACGGACAAACGTAAATTTATCATCGCGGACACCCCCGGCCATGAACAATACACGCGCAACATGGCCACCGGCGCCTCGAACTGCCAATTGGCCATTATTCTCGTGGACGCCCGGCACGGGGTTCTGCCGCAGACCAAACGGCACAGTTTTATCTGCGCGCTGCTGGGTATTGAGCACGTTGTGGTAACGATTAACAAAATGGACCTTGTGGATTGGTCGCAGAAGCGGTTCAATGAGATCAAGGCGCAGTACACGGAATTTGCCGCGAAACTGGATATCAAGGATGTCCACTTCATTCCCATTAGTGCGCTGCGCGGGGACAACGTTGTTGACTCCAGCGCCAAGACGCCCTGGCATAAGAGCGGCCCCCTGTTGAATCATCTGGAAACCGTCCATATCGCGTCGGATCGCAATATGCAGGACTTCCGTTTTCCCGTGCAGATTGTGCTGCGGCCTAATCTGGATTTTCGCGGTTTCGCCGGCACGCTAGCCTCCGGCAGCGTGCGGCAGGGCGATGAAGTCCTGGTGCTGCCATCCGGACGCAAAACCCGAATCCGGTCCATTGTCACACTCGACGGCAAACTGGAAGAGGCTTATTGTCCGATGGCGGTCACGTTGACCCTGGAAGATGAAGTGGATATCAGTCGCGGCGATATGCTGGTTCATCCGCACAACGCGCCGCAATTCGGGCAGGATTTTCCGGCACGGATTGTATGGCTTAGCGAAAAACCGCTGGAGCCGACGGCCGGGTATCTGATCAAACAAACCACACGCACGACCCCGGGTGAAATTACATTACTTAATGGTATAGACATCAATACTCTTGATGATAAGCCCTTGGATACGCTGCACCTCAATGAAGTCGGGCGTTGCAGCATCTCGGTGACCCAACCGCTGGCATTTGACGCATATCGTCGCAACCGTGCGACAGGAGCCTTTATCGTCATTGATCGTGAGAGTTTTAATACCGTTGGCGCGGGGATGATTCTGGAACGCGAAGAACCCAAGGGAGCTGTGGATCCCTGGAGCAGTGCCACGGCGCCGCGCTATCGTCCGCAAAGCCGCGTTTCACCGCAACAGCGCCAGCAGCGGCTGGGCCAAAAACCGGCCACCTTGCTGCTGACCGGTCTAACTGGATCGGGCAAAGCCACCATCGCTTATGCGTTGGAAGAAAAACTCCTGGCCATGGGCAAAATGGCGACAGTGCTGCACGGACAGGAACTACGCCGCGGCATGACCAATGACTTGGGATTTTCGGCGGATGATCGCTCGGAAAATTTGCGCCGGGCTGCGGAGGTTGCCCGGATTTTCAATGACACTGGCCTGATTTGTATCTGTGCGATGCTTGCCCCCCATGCCGCCGTGCGGGAAAAGGTCCGTCGGCTTATTGGGGAAAACTGCTTTCTGGAAGTGCATTTGTCCGCCCCGCTGGAAATTTGCAAACAGCGCGATCAGAGCGGAATTTACAAACTTGCCGAAGCCGGCTACGTCAAATCATTCCCCGGCTTAAGTGCCGCCTATGAGGTGCCCGCCAATCCCGATCTGGTATTGCCGACGCATGAAATCACGGTGCCGGAAAGCGTAGAGCGGATTGTGACTTTGATGAAAAACAAGGGCCTGCTGACCGGTGAGTGCGAATGGGAAATTTGAGCCGGTCAGCCCCGCGAACCTTTCACAGAATTTGCAGCAACGCAGGCACACTCCGCAGAAGCAAAGAGGCAGAGGATTTGGAAATCAGTATAGTTTGGGATTATCAAAGGTGATTTTTGCAGGAACCGTTTCCACATTGGGAAACGCAGCCGCCAATTTCTTCGCCAGCGCCGCCAGTACCGGTTTCTCACTTTGTGCATGGCCGAGCATAATTACCGCCGCGTCGGCAGCACGAAAAGCCAGCAGGTCATGGTGTTTTAATTCGCCGGTAATTACGCAATCAAGCCGCCGTCCGCATTGCAGCGGCATCTGGCCGCAACTACCAGCCAAAATCCCAATGCTATTAATACGTCGGTTTGGTTCACCCAGCACCGACACGGCCTTTAGTCCAAGGTTTTGCTGACAGCGCCGCACCAGACACTCCAGCGTTTCCCCCGCCGGCAAATTCACCAGCCGCCCCATTCCAGGCTCGGTCGGCTGAGTATGCATCACCAGTAAATCGAATGCGGGTTCCTCATAGGGGTGTGCCTGGCGCAAAGCCGCCACCACCGCGTCAGCACGGGAAGCCGGTACCACCGTCTCAAAGCGAATTTCCTGCACAAATTCCAATCTTCCTCGGCTTCCCACCGCCGGGGTGGTGAATTCATTTCCAAAAAAAGTACCGGTGCCCGGCGTGCGAAAACTGCACTGGGTGTATCGGCTATCCTTGCCAATGTGACCTGCGCCCGCGTCAAACACCGCCGCGGCCACCTGTTCCAGATGACTTTCGGGAACAAAAATAATTAATTTGAGATATCTCTCGGATTCAGTACGCAATAGCAAGGACCCGCAGGGCGAAAGTCCCAATTCAGAAGCCAGAACGTCGTTGGTACCGCCAATGGCGCTATCTAGTGCGGTATGTGGACTATAAATCCATATTTTCTCCTGCGCCAATTCTACTGCCAAATCAGACGGAGCATTGCCGCGCACGCAAAGGCGCTCCAGCGACTTGAATATCGGCGGATGATAACAGACCAGCAGATTGACGGCGGCGGAAAGACACTGATCTTTTACTTCCGGCGTCAGATCCAGAGCTACCATCATCCGTTGGATTGGCCAGGCGCCACGCGGGGCTGAGAGCAAACCAACCTTATCCCACGGTTCGGCCAGTTGTGGAGGAGCCAGAGAATCCAGAAATTCCACCACCTCCGAAAGCCGCGTGGCGGTACGCGTACGGTCAGGCCCTCCGGCCTTCGTTTGTACCGGCGGTTTGGGGCCGGCGTTAGGAATCTGTTTAGCCGCTTTACGCAATTGAGCCATGACTCTGCTCCTCAATAAATTCATTATACCATTGGCTTAACCGCTGCGTCACCGGCCCCGGCGTCTCATCGCCCACCCCATGGCGTTCAACATGCGTTATGGGCATTACGCCCATGATGGCGTTGGTGAGAATAATTTCCCTGGCGGCCAGAACATCATGTATGGTCAACATCTTCTCTGTTACGGGCAGGCAATACTTGGCGCATAGCCGCATAATATGTTGGCGGGTTATTCCCGGCAAGGCCAGCCGTGGCGGCAGGTCGGCCACTAGGTTATTACTCGGCAACGATGATCCCGCTGGAAATAGCCATGGCGGCGTGGCTATTTGCTGGTCGGCCATAATAAGAAACACATTGCTGACGCATCCCTCTGCGAGATATTTATCCGGATGGGTAAACCATAACGCCTCGCCCGCCTGGACCGCCCGGGCCTCCCGCAGCGCGAGCAATCGGTCCAAATAGCTGGTGGATTTATGGCCGGTCAGCGGCCCCCGGGGATTTTGCGCAAAACGGGACAGAACGACGGTCATGCCTTTTTCATAAAGAACAGCGGGATAAGGTTGAAATGCGGATGCGCAAAGCAGGACTGTTGGCGCTGCCGCAGCCGTGTCGGCGTCTATACGCGTATCGCCGCGCGTTACGGTAATACGCACGCGGGCATCGTGCAGATCGTTGGCATCCAGTAATTCCGCAATTAAATCCGCGGTAATAGCGGCGTCGAGATCAATATCCATGCCGAAGCACTTTCCACTTTCGGTCAGGCGTGCTAGATGATCCGCAAGATTCAGTGGTACTTTATTGCGTGCGCGTAATGTTTCAAATAGACCTGCTCCGTGCAGCAGCCCGGCATCAAAGGGAGATAACCGAACATCTTCCGCGGCGAGGATTTGCCCGTCGAGGACAACAAAATCGGAGCTATTAAACACGCTTATATCACCTCTATCATTCGGGCCAACACTCGGACAGCCGCAAAAATTCAACCGGCGCGAGGCTTTCAGAACGTCGCGCGGGATCAATACCCGCCGCCCGCGTTTTTTCGACCACTTCCGCGGCCATTGGTGCGGCAAGTGAATGGTGGATGGCGTTGCGGATATTTTGCCGACGATGGGAGAACAGATTGGATACCGTGCGCTGCAAACGCACCACGTTGCCAATGGTCCGCATTTTTTCGGCGCTGGGCCGAATTCGCACTAACGCGGACTTCACCTTGGGAGGCGGCCAGAACGCTCCCGGCGGAATGGACGCGAGGACTTCCACCTGTGCCAAGAGCGCAATTAAGACAGAAAGCGAACCGTAATACGCACTGGCCGCCGCCGCCCGCATACGCTGCCCAACTTCCCATTGGACGGTAAATACCAGGCATTCAAAAATCGGCGCCGCCTCAGCAGAGGATTGATAACCGGCACACTGCGCCGCCAAAATATTCATAATTAAAGGGCTAGCCGCATTATAGGGCAGATTGGATACCAATTTCATGCTTTCGCAACCCCCATCCTGTCGCAGCGACCGCAGCGCCGAAATCACCTCCGGATTAAGACGATGCTTGCCCGCCAATACGTCGGCATTCATCCACTGCACATTGCTCAATTTTTCCCAGTAGCGAGCTGCGGCCGCCAGCAATGGTTTATCCACATCCACCGCCAAAACCGTCCGCACTAACGGCGATAATTGTGCAGTCAAATTACCCGGACCCGGGCCAACTTCCAGAATCAGATCCCGCGGCGTAAGCTCCGCCGCGTTTATAATCCGATCCAGCACGCGCTGATCCAGCATAAAATGCTGACCGAGTCGACGGGTTGGATGCGTACCGGCGGCCGCCAAAATTTTCTCAATGTCGTTTCTTTGCATCACTTTTCCGGGACTAATTCAAACGTCAGCGCAGCCGGTTGCGAGCGTCCAGAAGCATCGATCAAAGGCCCATGAATAGACATGTTCCGCACCACGAGCCGTCGCTGCTTTAAACGCAATTCCGTCGGAAATGTTTTACCGGTCAAAATAGCGGAAATGGAATGAACAATCTGCGGTGCCGCCACGTCCGCATAGCGTGGGCCGGCATACACATCAATAATTTTCCGTACCATAGGAGACAGACGCGGCAGAACGGACTGCAGGCGTGCTGTGAGCCAGGAGGTGGGGAGAGGGAAACTTCCAATCCGCAGCACCCTAATGTCAATCCGGGCTTGCGGAGCGGTGGTTACTGCTGGCAAGAATGCGACGCTTATTGTCACGCTCACCACGGCATTTCCCGGTATGCGGCTGTCGCGTGCGGCAAATGTTATTTGATTATTAGTGAAGTGGACATAGGGATCGGTAAAAGCGCTGAGATGCCGGTGCTTTTTTGATTTTTCCGGTACTCCATAAGCCACCGCCAGGAGGCTGTTGACCTCGCGTTGCGTGATCGTCCAGGTGATGGCTCCGGTACGCGGATTTCGCAACTGATTGCGTAACGCCATCAGCGAAGCCTGCGCATGATCGGCACGATTATAAACGGCATCATTCATCTGATGAATGGGCCGATACCAGCGCGGGGGCAGGAGCAGCAGCGCGACAACCACGAACAGTACCAATGCCAGAACGACAAGGATCGCTAAGCCCCAACTGGTAGCGGATTTTGGGCGGTAACGGCGGGTAAAAAGCCGCGGCAGCTTCCGATGCTTGCCGGAATTCGAAGTAGTCATCATAAAAGTCTCCGGCTCATGACGAACCCCCGCGGGACACAATGGAGCGTACCGGCAGCACGGGGATATGGATCGTCATAGCCTCATGCAGTTGCAACTGCTTAAACATGCCGGCGTTAAGCTCAATGGCAAAACGAACAGGTTGTCCGCTGGGATAAAGTGTTTTTCCGTTATCCGGCGGCATCGTGTAATGCCGAACGACCATACCCTGGCGATTAAGCAAAATAAGATCCAACGCAATGCGTGTATGTTTCATCCAAAAGGTCTGCGGCGCACTATGGGAAAATACAAACAACATACCCCGATCATCCGGCATCCTCCGAATGTACATCAATCCGCGTTCTTGCGTGCCGGTGGTGGACGCCACCCAAAGTTTGAGGGTCTTATTTCCAACTCGCACCGGCACGATCGGGAGCTTGAGCCGGTGGTACGATCCGCGCCGCGTGACGCGCCCACAGCCCCCCACAATGCATACGCCTATCGCCAAACATAAAAACGTGGTCAACACACCACGGTGCCCCTTGCGCCGCGGCCCCGGAAAAAGAAAGCTCAATGAACCATTTGATTGCATCCGTTCCATCCTGACAACCTGTGTCCAGCATCCTCATTGTATAACGGCAATTATGGCAGTCGATTCTCAAATATCTTCCGTGTCAATAGTAGCTGCGGGTTCTACGGGAATAAATGCGGCGGCTTTTCCCGGTCGAACCTGCAATTTCTGGGCGTGATCCATGAAAAACTCCACCCGGGGTTTTATGATTAATCCCGCCATCGCTTTTTGCAGAGTCTTCTGCGCCCACCGCAGATAGGTGCGACGCGACAGATGCGTAATGAGCACCAATTCGTTTTCCAGTTTCGGCAACGCATCCATGAATTCCTTGAGATGCAAATGTTGCCCCACCGCCGCCCGCCTGCAATGGCCCGGTTCGAAAAATGTACATTCCGTCAACAGCACCCGCGCGTCCCGCACGCCATCTTGCAAAAGAGTTTCGCTCATGCTTGTATCGCCGGTATAGGCAATCAGCGGAACGTCGAGCGTGTAGGTGATTTTTTCGCCGCGGGCTTTCATATCCCGCAGAATGTGGCCGGGTAACTGCTGTTGCGCCAGTTCCGGTTTGAGTTTTTCCCGCCGGTCTAACAGCAGAAAGCCCGCCGACGGCACCGTATGCCGGGTGGCGAAGGTTCGGACAATTAATCCCTTGCGCAATTCATACTCTTCGCCAATTTTCAGGCCGATCACCCGGTGCTCAATAGCCTTGCCCTCTAGCGCGGTCCATGATCTAATGACGCCGGTTACCGCCTCGGCGATCCCGACCGGGCAGATGATTGTGCCGGGTGTCATACCCTGAAAAAAACGCTGGGAAAGATAATACGCCAATCCAGCACTATGATCCATGTGACCATGGGTCAACAGACAGAAATCGCTGGTCAGCATGGGGCGGGGGCATTTGCCAATGTCAAAAACCACATTCAGCTCCGGAGCCTGAATGACCGTCTCCTCCCCGGCCACACTGTAACCCAGCAGATGAAAATAAGGAGTTTTGACTACCGCCAGCGCGGGCAACAACGGGGTCTCATGCGGCCCGGCATTGCCCGTTAAATTGCGCGGGGCCGGTTCATCGGCAGAGAGGGAAGAGGCTTCATTGGAAGCGGTCATCATGCCACTGAATTTAATCGAATATACCGCTAGCGGCAAACGAGTGGCCCCGGACGCTACTGGCCTGTAACGGTTGTGCAAGCCGCATGCCGTTGTTTTTGAACATTGCAAAATGCAATGTCCAGAGTACCGCATTGCGGGGATGATCTAAAAATCGGCAGGCACCTCCACCATACATGTCACTGGTTGGTAATCAATAACCCTTCACGCCTTACACTCATTAGCCGAACTCAGGCGGCCGCATCTTTCTTGTGGATGAATTTAACGCAGATCTTTGGCGAGGCGGTCATAAAGTGCCGACGCAGTGCGGATACCGGTATAAAAACAAGCTATATCCAACTTTTCATTGGGAGCGTGCAGATTATCATCCGGTAGGCCGAAGCCCAGAAGTACCGACTCCACGCCGAGGATTTCTTTGAACCATGTGACCACCGGAATTGAGCCGCCGTCTCGTATCAATACCGGTTTTTTCCCCATGCCAATTTCGCACGCCTGCGCCGCCGCCGTAATCGCCGGAGAATTGATCGATGTCAACGCCGCCCGCGAAGCGCTTAGCAATTCCAACTTTACCGTCACGCCCGCCGGCGTAAGTCGCCGAATATATTTTTCAAAATCTGCGGTAATTTTTAGCGGGTCTTGATTCGGTACCAGCCGCATGGACACTTTGGCGGAAGCGGCGCCGGGCAAAACAGTTTTTGCCCCGGCGCCCTGATAACCGCTGGTCAGACCATTAATGTCCAAAGTTGGTCGGCACCATCGCCTTTCTTGCGTGCTGAACCCCACCTCGCCCGCGAGTTCTGGCACGGCCAAATCCTTCGCCAATTGCACATCATCAAAAGGCAGGGCTTTCCATGCTGCCCGCAGCTCCGGTTCCGGCAACTGAACATCATCATAAAATCCCGGCACCGTTACGCGCTGTTGCGCATCATGGAGTTGGCCGAGCATCGCACAAAGGGCATTGGCCGGATTGGCCACCGCCCCGCCATAAACGCCGGAATGTAAATCCGTATTCGCGCCGGTAACGACAATCTGGTAATACACCAACCCACGCAGCCCGGTGGTAATCGCCGGTACACCGGCCGCAAAGAGTGATGAATCGCTGATAATGACGGCGCGGGAGGAAGATAGCAATTCGCGGTTCTCTTCAATTACCGCCCGCAGATTTGGTGAACCGATTTCTTCTTCGCCCTCCAGCAGCACTGTGAGCCGCACGGGTAATTCGTAAGCCATTTGCTTCCATGCGGCCAACGCGGCAAAATGACAAAATACCTGCCCTTTATCATCGCTGGCACCGCGAGCAAAGATTTTGCCATCCCGCAAAGTTGGCGTAAACGGCGGAGTAGTCCATGGCTCCAAGGGTTCCGCCGGTTGTACATCATAATGGCCGTAAAGCAGGATATGCGGCGCATCTGTCGGACAAAGTCCGTCCGGGGTGGTGGCCAACAGACATGGGTGACAGGCCGTTTTCACCAACTTTGTCCGCAACCCCACACCGCGTAAATAAAATGCCGCCCATTCCGCAGCGGCATTCATATCCGCAGCATGCTCCGGCTTGGCGGAAATACTGGGAATCGCCAGCCACTGTCGGCAATCATGCATCCAGAGAGCACGATTCTTTTCGATCCATAACAATACACTATCAAGCATTGTGCAGCTCCGGCGTTAAACGGACATTGACACCGTGTTGGATCAGATAGCCTTTCACCTGCGGAATCGACCATGTGCGAAAATGAAAAATAGATGCCGCCAGCGCCGCATCCGCCTTTCCTGCAGTAAGCACTTTCAGTAGATGCTCCGGATGGCCCGCGCCACCGCTGGCCACTACGGGAATATGAACCGCCTCGCTGACCGCACGGGTCATGGCGATGTCGTACCCTTCCAGAGTACCGTCGGAATTCATGACATTAAGGACAATTTCCCCCGCGCCGCGTGATTCCGCCTCTTTTGCCCACGCCAAGACATCCCGGCCTGTGCCTACGCGTCCTCCGTTAATAAACACTTCCCAGAATTCCGCCCCATCCAGCTTCTTCACCCGGTTCGCATCCAGCCCTAGAACTGTTGCGCAACGGCCAAATTTCCGGGCAATCCGGGAAATCAATTCCGGATCTTGTACGGCTGCGGAATTCAGACTCACCTTTTCCGCCCCGGCCTGAATGAGGCATGTAGCGTCGTCGAGTGTTCGGATACCGCCTCCGACGGTTATGGGCATAAACACACTATCGGCTACGCGCCGCACTACGTCTACCATAATCTGCCGCCCCTCGTGGCTGGCGGTGATATCATAAAATACCAGTTCGTCGGCTCCACTCTGGTCGTAAAACCTCGCTTGTTCCACTGGATCGCCGGCATCGACGTGGTCAAAGAATTTTACACCTTTGACCACGCGCCCGGCATCCACATCAAGACACGGAATAATTCTTTTTGTTAACATTGTTTTGATTATAAGCGGTTCGGTACCGCCAGGCCAATGGTTTGATTTGCAGTAGCAGGCGGAGCTTCATACAATTCGGTTTTGGGTGTAAGTGTTGTGCTTCATGATGATAGGAGAAGGAATACTTTGGCAGCGGAAAAGAATTTTGCGGATCGTCTGGCCAGGGCGATTAAAGAAAAAAACACGCCGTTAATTGTCGGCTTGGACCCAGTGTATGAAAATTTACCTCCGGCGATTATCAGCCGCCGGGGTTTTGATGATGGCAATTCCTGCGCCGCGCGCATTGATGCGCTATCCGAATTTGGCCGAAAAATTATTCACACCGTATCGCCTTATGTTCCGGCGGTAAAAATAAATATTGCCTATTTTGAGCGCTATTTATGGGAGGGTGTGGAGGCCTATTATAATCTGATACAAGAGGCCAATGGGTATGGATTGCTGGTGATCGGCGATGTGAAACGCGGTGATGTCGGCCATACATCCACGCAGTATGCATTGGGTGATCTGGCGGATTGTGACTGGGACGATGCCGGGGCCACCCTGGGGCCGGATGCCATTACCATTAACTCCTATTTTGGCCTGGATGGCATAACGCCGTTTATGGATGTCGCCAAAGCCAGCGGCAAGGGAGCCTTTGCCCTGCTGCGTACTAGCAACGCCAGTGCCGGACAAATACAGGAAATTCCAGCTGCTGATGGCCGGCCCATGTTTCTGCATATTGCCGAAATGATTGAAAACTGGGGCAGTTCGTGGCGCGGCGAATGTGGATTCAGCAACCTCGGCGCCGTGGTCGGTGCTACCAGCGGTGACGCCATCGGCCGCATTCGCCGGACGATGCCGCATACGATTTTTCTAATTCCCGGCATCGGCGCGCAGGGGGGCAGCCTGGCGGATTGTGCTCCCGCATTTCGCCCGGATGGACTGGGCGCGATTATTTCCGCCAGCCGGTCGGTGATTTTCGCACATCGTGAGAGCCGTTATGCACATATTCCCGCGGCCCAATGGACTAGTGCGGTACAGCAGGCAGTGCTGGAAACTAAAGCCTACATTGCGCAGGCGATTCCGGCATTTCAATAACATTCCACAACCTGAATGGAACGAAAGTATGGCGGCACACGGGATGAATAATAATTGGCACGGGAAACGTGTCGTTGTCATGGGCTTGGGGCGATTTGGCGGCGGCGTGGGGGTAGCACGCTGGCTGGTGGAGCAGGGAGCGGTGGTAACTATCACGGACCTTGATTCCGCAGCCAAACTGCAATCCAGTATAGCGCAGTTGGCCGGCTCAAATATTAAATGGCGGCTTGGCGGACATGATCTCGAAATTCTCAATGATTGCGACCTTTTGGTGGTCAATCCGGCGGTGGACAAGATACGCTCGGTATTTTTTCAGGCGGCGCGGCAACGCCACATTCCGATGACCACCGAAATGAACCTTTTTCTGCAAAGTTGTCCCGCGAAAGTCATCGGCGTTACCGGCACGGTGGGCAAGTCCACCACAACCGCGATGATTCATCTGGCGATCACGGCGGTGTTGGAACACAGCGGTGCGATGAATACTTGCTGGCTGGGTGGAAATATCGGACGTTCTCTGTTGGGTGACCTGGCGCGGATACGACCTGAGGATCTGGTGGTACTGGAGCTTTCCAGTTTCATGCTGGAGGATTTGCCGTGGATAGAATTTTCTCCGCATATAGCGGTCGTGACGAATCTGGCGGGCAATCATTTGGATCGGCATGGAACCTTGGAGAACTACGCTGCCGCCAAACAAAATATTTTGCGGTTTCAAACCCGAGCGGACATGGCCATTCTCAACGATGATGATTCGGTGGTGCGCACTTGGGGGCAATACACGCCGGCGCGGGTGATCCAATATCGTGCCTCAGGACGAGTGGAGATAACACTGTCCGTACCGGGCCGCCATAACCAATCCAATGCCTGTGCGGCCTTGGCGGTGCTGGAAGCGTTGGGCTGGGGAGAACATCAGGCAGTGGCCTTGGCGGCATTAGCACACTTTCCCGGCCTGCCACACCGCTTGCAACTGGTGCATACCAGTGCTTCCGGCGTGCGCTGGTTTAATGATTCCAAAGCCACTACACCGGAAGCGGCTCTGACGGCACTGGCGGCAATGGAAAAAGGAAAATGTCTGTGTATTGTTGGTGGTTATGACAAACATGCGGATATGAAGGAGTTTTGCCGACAACTCGCCAAACATGCAGGATGCGTACTGGGAATTGGTGCTACCGGCAACGCGTTGGTCGTCGGGGCGATCATCGCCGGGATGCCTCCGGAGCACGCATTTTACGCCGAAACTCTGGAGTCAGCGGTGACTTTAGCGGTGAAATGGATTACCACCGCAGCCCATAGTCCGCGTCCAATCCATGCCGTATTGCTGTCGCCGGCGTGCGCCTCGTATGACCAGTTCAGCAACTACGAACAGCGCGGTGACAACTTTGCGACGTTGGCGCGGCGGTATTAGAGCAGATCCGCAACCGTAGGATTCACAAGCGGGGCAAGTGCGTTTAGACTACGCACACTTGTGGCCGCTAGGGCTATCTGCGAAAAGAGCCTTGGCGCGAAGGTGCAGGCTCACCGACACTGTGTCAGCCCGGTAGCCCCGGACAATGACCGGCGCGGGCGACTGGTGAAAACGCCAAACGGACTTGGTACGGGCGGTTGGTTTTGGACTGTGGAATTGGTGGCATTAACCACAGGTTTGGGTCCCATAGATGGAAAAATCTCATGCAGACGCAACTGGTACGCAATAAGAGGAGGCCGGTTATACGGCCCCACCTTATCATGGCTGCGGCGGGGCTGGCGGTGCTGCTGACGTGTGGCTTCGCGCCAGCGCAGACGGTATCCACCCCACGGCCCGCTGCGACGCAGCCCGCCACGGTGCCCGTGCCACATCATCCGCCGCTTAAATTACGAGCGCCCAGTCCTTTTAATGGTTGGCCGGTGGCCAAGGTTGAAATTTCCGGCAGTGTTCCCGCCGATCGAACTTTAATAGAAAATCAGATTCGGGTAGTTCCCGGCGCGGGCTATAACCGCGCGGAAGTTGGCGTAGATGTTCGATCAATTGCGTCGCTGGGAAGATTTTCATCGGTGCGGGCGGATGTTATTCCCACCGCCAAACATCAAGTCATTGTTCGCTATGTCGTCAAAGAACGACCGGTGATCCGCGTGGTGCAAATCATCGGCAACCAGCATGTTAAAACGTCGACGATATTGAAATCCCTGATGGCGCATGTCGGCGGTGCGGTGGATCCATTTGTGTTTCAAACGGATCGGCACGACATAGTGCGAATTTATCACAGCAAGGGATTTCTTTTCGCGCGTGTAAGTGTGAATAAGCAGGATCTAACCAAGGGGGTAGTGCAATATCACGTTACCGAAGGGCCGCGGGTCTATATCAACAAAGTATCTTTTGTGGGCAACAATTTCTACCCCAGTTGGTTCCTGCATTTTAAGACCCAGGTTACCGCGCGCTGGAAATTATTCTGGCTTATTCCTATTCATGATGGCGTGCTGCGGCATTCGGATCTGGAGGAGGACCTTTCCACTTTACGCAATTTATGGGTAAAAAAAGGGTTTCTGGATTGCCGAACCTCATATAATCTAAAATTTACGCCCGATCTGCATCATGTGCGGGTGCAATACATTATCCACCCCGGCAGGCGCTATCGAATCGGCAAGGTGATCTTTCAGGGCAACCACGTGCTAACTACCGCACAACTGCGCCCAGATGTCACCATGCGTCCGGGGCGGTATTATGACCGTGATCTGATCTTGGCGACACAACGGCGCATTGCGGATGTCTATGGAAAATTAGGCTACATTTACAATCGCGTTAATTCGTCGTTCGCCTATACATCACGCCCGGGATATGTGAATTTGATTATCCGCATTTCGGAGGGACTGCCTTATCATGTCGGCAGGATTATCATTCGCGGCAACTCCAAGGTGGAGGACCATGTCGTGCGGCGGGAGGTACGGTTGTATCCCGGCGGACTTTATGACACCACAGCGGTGAAACGGTCCATCTCGCATATTCAAGACTTGGGCTTGTTTAATCACGCCAATATCACTCCCATCGGCCATCAACCGCACACGCGCAATGCCTTGGTTAATCTAAATCAGGGCCAGACCGCGCAATTTATGATAGGGGCCGGGGTTTCATCGGATGCGGGTTTGATCGGACAGATCAGCGTCACGCAGAAAAATTTTGATATTACTGATACGCCGCACTCCTTGGGAGAATTTTTGCGTGGGCAGGCGTTTCAAGGTAATGGCCAGTATTTTCAGATTATGCTCATGCCGGGCACCGTATATCAATTGTACAAGGTGACATTCGGCGAGCCGTATCTCTGGGACAGCCCATACAGCTTCCGCAACAGCGCCTATTATTTTACAGAGTATTACAATACTTATAATCTTAACCGCGCCGGTGACCGTGTTACCTTAGGCCGAAGAATCACCAATCACTTGGCCGTCACCATGGCGTTTCGCTGGGAGGATGTAAACGTCAACAACATTACCGATGTTGGCCCAGCGGGATTTGATCCCAATGAACCGGACGCCGCACCGCAAATATTTGCCCAAGCTGGTTCCCATTACTTAAGCAGTATTAAGCCGGCCATTGTTTTTAATGATACCAACAGTTCCATTTTCCCGACGCGCGGGATTGTGGCGGGCGTTTCATTAGAGCAATTTGGAGCCATGGGGGGGGCTTACAACTTCAGTAAATTTGATATTTTTGGAACATATTACCATACGCTTTATACTGATCTTTTTGGTCGGAAGACCGTGCTGATGTTGAAAAACGACTTTGGCTTTATTCCATGGGGAACTTCGGTATTTTTTGAACGCTTCTATGCCGGTGGCATCGGGTCTTTACGCGGGTATACTTATTTGGGTGTTACGCCACGCGCCGGTCCACTGCAGGATGGTATCGGTGGGAACTTTATGGATGTCGGTACGGCGGAAGTTAATTTTCCACTGTATAAAAACATTTTACGTGGCGTGGCATTTGTGGATGCTGGTGACGTAGAACCCAACGTACATTTGGGTACAACGGTGGTGGACGCTGGTATTGGTATCCGTGTGGTGATTCCATTTTTTGGCAAGCTGCCGCTGGGCATTAATTTAGCCTATCCGCTGCATCATACTCAGGCCGACCATATTGAGTATGTTAGTTTTGCGATGGGTCTGCCTATGTAGCCGATATGGACTGGCTGGTATAATGACCCTGTGCAAACGCGGCTGCCGCGCCATTTGGGAAAAGGATTTGATAGTGTTTGACTGTCAGCGTTCAGTTTTCAGCCGCCTACGGGACCAAGGCCATTGGATGCTCTACGTTCCACGAGGGGTGGGGGCCTCTCCGCTGGTCATGCTGTTGACGCTAATGACGCTGTTCGCCGGCGCTGTTGTTCAGGCTGCAAATGCCGATACTACCGCCAAATCCCAAAGCCCCACTCTCGCGGTACTTCCCTTTGTTCCAGCCACCAGGGATGCCAAGTCGCTGGCGCGGCGTATGCGCTTTGCCGTGGCCCAGAAAATGTCCCGTGATGGCCACTACAACCGCGTGCATAATCATGATGTCAATGCAATTATTGAAACACTTCAAATGCCCTGGACGCCACCCGTCACCACCAAGGATATTCAAACCGTCATCAAAGCACTGGCTACCGATCAAACAGTGGCGGGCTTTGTCAGAGGCCGACGGTTGACACTGGAACTTTTTGTCGGCAGCACACTGACCAAAAAGGTTTCCGCCAGTATCCCACCCAACAATATCAGCCCGCGTTTGACTATTGAGAAAATGCTCACCGACCTGGCCAATGTCCAATTTCATCATGTCCGATCATGGCAGATTAACCCCAGTCCGGCATTACAGCAATTATTTAATTTGCGTCCGAATCTGGTTCGGGATCCAAACTTTGCACAAGCCGCCCGTTTCGGTAATATCGCCCGTAATTGGGATGTATTTTTATTGCAACAGGATTATCATCCGCCCTTAGTAACGGTCGCCGAAGCTAAAACGCTTGCTGTCAACCACGCGGCGATTGTGCCGCAAAGTATGGTCACGCCGGGAGCGCGGGGATATTGTCTGATGTTGCGTACAAATTTGCTTATCGCACAGAACAATGGACTAGCGTGTGAAAGTACTTGGATACCAGTTACGCAGGGACACCGGTATCGTTTTACCGTTCAATATCATAGCGATGCGCCACGTATCCGGATATTCATAAACGGCTATGACTATAATCCGGATCAATTCAGCCGTGCCAATAATCGCGCCAGCCAACGGCGGGAAATCTATCGTTGCCAGGTACTGCCCGTAACAAAAAATGTCGGGTGGGGGAAAACCGGCATTGACTTTACCCCTGAAGCGCTTAAAGGTATGAGGAAACAGCATCCGGTCCATTGGGTTCGTATCGATTTTTTTTCCTATCTCAACGCCGGTGACGCATTTTTTCGTGCTGTTGAACTGCGGGATATTACCCCGGTGGTAAAATGAGACACCGACCAACCGAGTGCCAAATGTGGAACTGGTCGTGTATGGCTCTCACGTCATTGCGGTCACCAGAGCTGAGAGGTCACCGAGTTGTGCGCCCAGCCCTGCCGGAATAAGTTGACACAACTTGGCGGCATCGGGCAACGCCTCTTCCTGAAATGCGCGTTGAACCTCTGTAAGCCAGTGCTGATTCAGATATCGTGCCAGACTGCCAAGCAAAATACAATCGGGGAACAGTAAATCTGCAAGTATCGCGGCCCCGTGTCCCACGGCACGAGCATTGATTCGCAATACCTCCCACGCGGCGGCGTCGCCGCCTTCCGCCAATTGCGATATGTGTGCGGCCGTGGGAGCCGATCCGTCTGGATTCCAATGCCGCTGTGGGTATTTCCACATTGCAATTTTACTTATGGCACTACCCGCCGCAAAAGCCTCCAGCGAGCCAATTTTGCCAAACGCTTCTGGACCGTCGGCTTGGTAGCGTATATGGCTGAATTCTCCAGAGCGCCCGCCCGCTCCGTAATACGGCTGACCATCAATGACCAGTCCGGCGCCAAATCCGGTGCCACAGGTCAAATAGATCAACCGGCGCGACTCTTGGCCCGCACCCCAATGATATTCCGCTAGGGCGCAGGCTGCCGCGTCATGCTGAATGCGAATTTTTTCCACAGGCATGGCGAATCTTTCCGCCAATACGTCGCGCAGTTTTATGTTATCCCAGCCCGGCAAGTTCGGTGGTGAATAAATAATGCCGCACGCGGCATTGAGCGGGCCGCCAATGGAAACCCCTATCGCTTCCACTTTCCCGACGCTTGCAATCAATGCTCGGCCCCGCGCCACTAGATCGTCGATCATCGCGCCTGGTCCGCGTTTTACCAGTGACGGCCATTCCCCACGCGCAAAAATCTTTCCCTTGGCGGAACCTAATACCGCAACGCACTTAGTTCCCCCGACATCCAATCCTAGAAACTGTGATTCTTCACTCATAATGACCAGTAGTATAGCACGCTTGATACGTTTGGCGACAATTATTGGGTATAGTGTCAAATTTTATTATTTTAACGGCACGTTGCGGATGGTAAAATAAAGAGCATGATGGCCACGCAAAGAGAAATGCTGACCGCACAATGAGACAATCCGGAAAAAAATGCGATGTGTTGGCCAAAGATATGTTTATAGTGGTGACCGCGTGCCGTATGGCTGGCGACTCCCTCATGAGCCAAAGTTGCGTTCACCGCGCCCCACGCGACGGATTATAAACTCGCCGGGGATCAGTTAAATGGTATAATTCAAAATGTCTGGACTGTTGCTGGAGCCACGGATGATAAAACGCGATGATAAACCATTGAACTTTGAGGAATCTATCGCCCAACTGGAACGTATGGTGGAGCAAATCGCTTCTGGAAAAGTGGGCTTGGAGGAAAGTTTGGTCCTGTATGAGAAAGGTATGGAATTGGTGCAGCGGTGCCGGGCGATTTTAGATGGCGCCGAAAAGCGCATCGAAGTGTTATCAGCAGCCGGCGGAACGTTGAAAGCGGCACCCTTAGAAACACCTTTGACGGAAAAAACGACGGAATCGAAAAACGCATGAGGATACTCGCCGCGGCAAGCAGGCAGCGCACCTCTATCCGAAGTGTTAGTCAACGTTGTGGCACAGGTCGGGAGCCGCTAACAAAAACCGTGCCGCTGTCAGCACCCGCTTTGTCAGACGTGGGATGCGGGACTGGTGAACTTTTACCAGACGCTTAATGATCGCATGGTCGGAGAGTTCGGAAGGGGGAATGGTGGATTTATGCAATTTCCCCAGCCGCCGAACCGCTGTGGCACAATCATTGAGATCTCCGGCGAGGGTCTGAAAGTTGCGCAAACGGACCAACTGAATTCGGACCGCAATTATATTCGCCTCATCACACAACTCGTAGAGGTAGCGCAGTCGCTTCACCGCGATGCGTGCCCGATGCGCCGCGGGCACGCTCCGTTCACGTAAAGCCTGCTGCAGAGCTTTTCTGACTTTTTTGCATGCTGCGTTGAGACGCCAATGAATACCCGTGTTTAAAGCATTCTGCAATACCACCTCCTCCATCCGGGATAGCTGCGTCAGACATCGCGCCACACGCGTATCGGCGGATACTGCCACAGCGGATTTGATAAATAGTCGGACCGCCATTGCACGGTGCTGCATAATTAGAAGCCTCCATCGCTCCAAACGCCGCTCTTCACCTGGCCTGATAGCGATGGACAGGCCCTGTAAAAAAACGTCTAAATCCCGTACCACCCCGCCATGACAGCGCATTTTACGTAACATGTTTTTTATAGCGCCCGCATCGGAACGCTGCAAAATTCCGCCCGTCGCTAAAATCCCCAGTACTGCTGCCGCCCGACGACTCGCAACGCGCGCATCGTGGATAGCATCTGCATCCGGATTTCTGGCGGCCAGCGCGGCCTGATCACGCACAGCCACCAGGCGATGAATCAGCACCCCGTTAAGATCCCGAAGCGTTTCCGGGCTATTGACGGCGATAGCAACCGGCGATTCGCGACGCAAATTGCGCCCAGCGTACAGGTTGACGGGGTGCCCAGTACCGGGACGATCGGATATGTTTTTTCTATCGGGCATAGACATCCTCAACATCTCCCAGCATAATCTTATACTATGGTAATGTCCCGTGTCATTGTTAAGACCACCCGCTTGACCAAAGTCGGCGTACGCCGCACGGGCCGCCAGCAGCTTTTTACATCGAGACCGGTTCCGGGTGGCATGGCACATCGTGCTTCCCACGACCTTCCACAAGTTCGGCATAAAACGCGCACTTCAACCTTATCGCGCAAAACTGCCGGTCCGCATGGACTGCGAATCGCGGCCATTGATATTGGTACCAACAGCCTGCACATGGTGATCGTGGAAGTAACCGCCACCATGGGTTTCAAGGTCTTAAGTTCTGAAAAAGAATTAACGCAATTAGGCAGCGAATCCCTGGTTCGCCACATTTTACCACGTAGCGCCATGACCCATACGCTTGGAGTGTTGAGCCGGTATATGTGTGTAGCCCGTAATCTGGAATGTGACCGCATTCTGGCTTATGCTACCAGTGCGGTGCGGGAAAGTCACAATGGCGGCGAATTTGTGATGCTGGCCAAGAGCCAGTTGGGTCTGGATATTCGCGTGATCAGCAGTCAGGAGGAAGCCCGGCTGATTTATCTGGCGGTCCGACAGGCGGTCGGTATGGAAGACGGCCCGGTGCTGATTATTGACATCGGCGGCGGGTCAGCGGAATTGATTGTCGGCACACCGGAAAAAGCTTTGGTGCTGGAGAGCCGCAAGCTTGGCGCTAGCCGACTAACTCAGCAATTTATTCACCATGACCCACCGAGCAAGGGAGAACTGCGGTCTTTACGCAAGCATATTCATCGTACACTCAAAGGCCTGATCTCCCGCATTCGCAGGTTGCATGTTACGAAATTCATCGGAACTTCGGGCACCTTGGAGAATTTGGCGGCAATCAGTATGGCGCAGCATGCGCAGCATGTGGCGCGGCATCGGGTGCTTAGTGAAATGCGCTATGAGGATTTTGAAATTATTTACCGGCGGCTAATACGTTCCACTCGCAAGGAGAAAGTGAAAATGTCCGGTCTTGATCCCGGTCGCGCGGAGCAGATTGTGGCCGGCGCGGTGCTGGTTAATTATCTTT
Organism: Phycisphaerae bacterium; assembly: GCA_049977145.1. Classification (GTDB taxonomy): domain Bacteria; phylum Planctomycetota; class Phycisphaerae; order WQYP01; family WQYP01; genus JAMDCX01. The sequence goes on along the minus strand of JBMFGW010000008.1, from coordinate 2,773 downwards.
TTGAACAATTGCACATGTCCGTTATCGAGATATCGGACCGGGCCATGCGGGAGGGTATGATTATTGATTACATGCAGCGGCACTGGCCCAAAGTACGGCTTTCCATGGAAATCACAGCCCCGCGCCGGCGCAGCGTCATTGAACTGGGGCGGCGGTGTAATTATGACGAAGCTCATCACCAGCAGGTGGCGAAACTGGCCTTGAGCATATTCGATCAGAGCAGGCGAATGCATCATCTACCCCTCCCCGCCCGGGAATGGATGGAATTCGCCGCACTGCTGCATGATATCGGCTGGCATATCGGTCACAGCGGTCATCACAAACACAGTTATTATCTGATTAAAAATGGGGATCTGGAAGGTTTTTCACCGGTTGAATTGGAAATTATCGGTAATGTGGCACGCTATCATCGGCGCAGTATGCCTAAAAAAAGCCACTTGGCTTATATGTCCCTCAAACCGGCGGAACGCGCTGTGGTGGACAAATTAGCGGCGATTTTGCGGGTGGCTGATGGTTTGGATCGCGGCCATTATGGCAATGTGCAAACCGTGCGAGTGGCCCGACGTGGCCGTGGTATACAGTTCGCCTTAACCACGCAGGCTGATCCGGAATTGGAACTCTGGGCAGCCCGGGACAAGGCGGATATGTTCGAGAAAATATACGGTTTGCCGGTGGAATTCACCGCGCGGCAGAAATCGTTCGCAGGTTAATGGCCCAAATAGGATTCTGCAACGCAAAGCAACGGGTGTGTCTGTCTATATCGAGAATGTCCCAGCATTGCGGTGGTTGGGCAGGCGATGGATGCGGACGTAGGAGTGGGAGTGGTTTAAAAAAAAGTGTCCAGTGGTTTGGCCAGGCGGCGGAAGGCGGCGGCGGGGAGATGGACGGTTCCCCATGATTCCGAGCGCGCCCGCATGTGCTCGCGGTAATCCGTTATGCTGATGGCCAACATGCCGTACCAGCGTTCCTGAAATTGAAACAGATCGGTGAACGGTGATTTTTCCGGCTCAGCGGGCCAGTGGTACATGAACACAAACATGGCGGTAAAGCCGGTGCCGAAAATTTCCTGCCATTGGCGCAAATCATCAATGTCCAGGCGGGTGGTCCAATTGGGCAGGGAGGTTTTGGATTTTACCGGACGGCACGCGCGCCCCTTTACGTCCACGAGCAAATTGTTGCCGCGCGGATGATAGACTACAAAATCAAAACTTTTGAGCTTGGCCCCGGCGAAGAGGGCCTTCTTGGCTTCATCAACGGCAATGTACGGCAGGCCTTTGCGCCGCAGATAATCTTCAAAGGCGGCCTCATAATGACTGGTGCGCTTGCTGCGTGGACCCATGATCAGGCTCCCTCAAAAACAGTTGGTACATCACTTTTCATTTTTTTCAGCAGTCCATGCAAACGATCGGGTACATCCGGGATGGCCATTTCCGTTTCCGTGCGATCGTTGAGATTTTTGACTTTTATCATGCCGCGGCCCACTTCTTCCGGAGCCAAAATCAGAGCAACACCCGCGCCGCAGCCTGACGCTTCTTGCAGCAGTTTGCCGATATTGCGGGTGCTGCGGTAGCTGGTTTGCACATTTAAGCCGGACCGCGTGATAACAGTGTGATCGGCATTCCATTGGGAACGGCGCAACTGGGCAATGATCCGATCAGCGGTGGTGGCATCTTCCAATGCGTTGATGACAAACACATCCGCCGGGGGCATGAGATTCAACGGTAATTTATTGCTTGCGCGCAGAAGAATTTCCAGCACAACATCGCCCATGCCGAAGCCCACCGCTGGCATGGCTGGTCCGCCGAACATTTCAATGAGTTTGTCATATCGACCACCGCCGGCGATGGCTCGATTTTGTCCTTGGGCATCGACGACTTCAAAAACAAAGCCGGTGTAATAAGCTAAACCGCGCACAATACTTAAATCGAAGCGGCATATTTCGGCCAGACCGCTGTCCGCAAGGCGTTTTTCAAAAACTTGGATAGCTTCTTTTACTTCCACGGGCCAGGAATTCATCCATGCGGTCAGGACCTCCGGAGAAGTTCCCGCAGCGGCGATGGTTTCAAAATGCTCGCACTCCTGCTGCGTACATTGCCGCTCCTGATAGAGGGCTTTGCGTGCGGAGGAGTCATATTTTTGCAGACGATCAAGAATGTAATAGGCGTTGCTGATACGGTCCGGTGCGACAAACGTGCTGGTAAGGGCTTTGGTCAATAGTTCGCGGTGGTTCCAGCCAATGTGAATGTCGGTCGCAGTCAGGCCACATTCCATTAGTGCGTCCACGCACACGGCCATACATTCACGATCCGCGCGATCTGAGGCATCACCAATAAAATCGATATTCCATTGGATAAATTCGCGCAAGCGGCCTTTTTGCGGTTGTTCGGCACGGTAACAACGGGGAATGGAAAACCATTTGATGGGGCGCGACAGACCGGCGGCTTTTTGTGCCACCATCCGGGCCAGGGTGGGGGTAAATTCGGGCCGCAGGGCCAGTTCTCGTTCACCCCGGTCCGTAAAAGCAAAAAGCTGCGAGACAATTTCATCACCGCTTTTTACTTTATAAAGATCAAGCGATTCAAACGTCGGGCCATCAACTTCCTGAAAGCCATGGCGAATAGAGACTTTCCGCCAGATATCTTCAATATAACGCCGTACCGCCATGTCAGAGGGGTAAAAGTCCCGTGTGCCTTTGGGTGCCTGGAAAGTCATTGCCATGTGGGAAAGTGTACGCGAGAACCTGAAAATTTTGAAGTCATGGTGGCAATGGGAT
>JBMFGW010000007.1:0-62295 GCA_049977145.1 Phycisphaerae bacterium | reverse complement strand
GACCGGATCGAATTCTTCATCGCCGTCCGGCGATCCACCAATCCGTGCCGATACGCAATCAGCGAACGCCATTGCCTTACCTCCGACGACGGAACATGCACCGTTGGTAACGACTCCATCTCCGACAACTGCGCCAGCTTTAACGCATCGCTCCGATCTGTCTTGCTCTTCACCACCTTCCAACGCCAACGCTCATCGTTGCCGTTGGCAACTTGTACCTTCAACTTCAGGCTTTCCGCCAGATCGCTCACCCAGCCCGACGCCGTGCCGGCTTCGATCACCAGCCGATCCGGGGCGTACCGCCGCAGCAACGCTTCCACCTCCTTGGCGTTTGTGCCAATCTTTCCGTATGACTGTTCCTTGCTTTCTGTTACGTACATCACGTACACACTCTTGAACTTTCCCAAGTCTAATGCGAGAATCTTCATTGCCGGGTCCTTTCGTAAAAACTGACGTTTGAGCGACCTACGCGGTCAGCTCGTTGTTAACCGGGATTTTATCCCAGTCTCAACGTCCCCCGAAAGGCTCGGCTTCATAGTTTCTTGAGCACCTTGAAATTCGCAAAGCAAACCTTTCTGCATTCTGGATTCCGGGTCATTGGTCATTGGTCATTGACGCTCCCTCCGTGGCCTCTTGTTCCTCTGTGGCTAATTGTCGTTGTGCCTTGCCGTCCTTGTGGTGAATATCCTCGTGGCCGTCGTAACGTCGCCTCTTTGCGCTCTTATGCTGCTTAGCGGTTCCCCCCGTTGTTGCCCATTGACCGCTGATCGTTGTTCATCGTTCGTTGGCCCTTCGCGGTTCAAAACCCGCGTGTCGTAAAATCTGTGAAAATCTGAGAAATCTGTGGATCAAACCCTTCTAACTCCTAACTCCAACCACGAATTCTGTGGATAAGATGTTTTGGTTGCGGCGGAGCCGCGCCAGGGGCTCAAAGTCTAACGTATACTCCTTACCCATTTGGCCAGAAACAGTCACAGGCCCCCACCCAATTCACTGTAACCCAATTCCCTTGACTTATCAGGCCCTTATTCTTACGCTATTGAACTCGGTTGATCCGGAAAGTGAAACCGGTTTGGTCGGCAAGGCTGGGGCGATGGTATTGTGAGGCCCGCCCGTGTGCGCGACCAATCGCGCCGTGACTATGCCGATGCGGATGATAAACAATCTTTTGCGCGGTACTGTTGGCGCAATATGAAAAGGAGTACACGACTATGTTACCTGTTGCCAGAACCAGCAAATCCAGAAAAGGTATGCGCCGCGCCCATCAGGCTATGGTTGGAATTGCCAGCGTACGCTGCCCGAGTTGCGGCCAAAGCCGCTTACCACACCGCATGTGCGGTAAATGTGGTTATGTGAACCGCAGTCTAAGTCTGGAGCTGGAAGAAACGACAACAAAATAGTTGGATGCTGTGGAATATTGAAATAACAAGGATGCGATACGCGGCGGGAGTCGCGTATTTCTCTGTGTTAGTGTCAGGATATTGTGTAACTTTAAGAGGCAAGCCGGGCGATGCGCATTGCACTAGACGCCATGGGCGGAGATTACGCACCGGATAAGATTATCCAAGGTGCCATTGAGGCATTGCCAATCCTTGAATCTGGTGATGAACTGATTCTGGTTGGGCCGGAAGATATATTGCGTGAAAAATTAGCGGCGGTTTTAAGCACGCATTCCAATGTGCGTATTGAACGCGCTTCCCAAGTCATCGGCATGCATGAATCGCCGGTGGAAGCCGTGCGGCAAAAGCGGCACAGCTCCATTGTGCGTATGGTGAAACTGGCCGCCGACGGTGGCGCCGACGCCATGATTTCCGCCGGTAATACCGGTGCGCTGGTGGCCGCCGGCGTGTTAATGCTCAAGGCCCTGCCGGGGGTGGAACGTCCCGGGATCGCCATTCCAATTCCTAATGGTCATAACCGGGTACTGCTGTGTGATGCCGGAGCCAACGTGCAGCCCAAACCTCTGCACCTGCATCAATACGCGATTCTCGCTGCGGTATACGCCCAGACGCTTTACAATATTGATAAACCGCGTGTCGGCCTCCTGAACATCGGAACGGAAGATGAAAAAGGCACGCTGCTGGTCAAAGAAACCCGCGTCCTGCTGGAAAAAGACGCGGGGCTGAATTTTATTGGATATGTCGAAGGTCGCGATATTTTCTCGGATCAATGCGATGTGGTCATTACCGATGGTTTTACCGGCAATGTGGCACTAAAGGTCATTGAAGGAATGGGCGGGGCTTTGCTGAAAACGCTCAAGGCGCAATTGGCGGAACTTCCGTCCACCACGGCGGGCCAACTGGCTCCAATTATTAAAAAGACGTTCAGTTTATATGACCATGAGGAATATGGTGGGGCGCTGTTGCTGGGCGTTTCCGGGTTGTTTCTCAAGGTGCATGGGGCGGCCGGTGTCAAGGCGATTCGTAATGCTGTGCAGGCGGTCAAGCAGGCGACGCGGCATAACATTAATGAACGGATTGCAGCGCGTCTGGCGGAGCGGGTGGCGTAAAAACAGTCGCGCCGTTAATGTGCAGGCTGCGGTGCGCGTGCCCGGCGGTGTTTTTCGGAAGCGCGGTGGATTTAGGAGAAGTTGTCTTCATGGCTCGATTTGGCGCATATATCGCTGGTTCCGGAAGTTGTGTTCCGGAAAAAAGGTTAACCAATGCCGATTTGGAAAAATTGGTCGATACCAATGATCAATGGATTGTACAGCGTACTGGAATCCACGAACGGCGTATTGCCGGCGAAGGGGAATCAACCGCGACGCTGGCGCTGCAGGCGTCACGTCGGGCGCTGGAAAATGCCAAAGTTACCGCCGATCAGTTGGATCTCATCGTTGTTGGCACTCTGACCCCGGAACTACTTACACCCTCCACCGCCTGCCTGCTGCAGCAGAAGTTGGGCGTCAAGCGGCATATTGGAGCTTTTGACGTAGGGGCCGCGTGTTCAGGTTTTGTGTACGCGTTGGCCACCGCGGCGCAGTTCATACAAAATGGAGCCTATAAGAACATTCTGGTAGTGGGCGCGGAAACGCTCACGCGAATTATTGATTACACCGATCGTGGAACCTGCATTCTTTTCGGCGACGGCGCCGGCGCGGTGGTGCTCTCGGCGACGGAGGATGCCAGCCGCGGCATCCAGGCTTTTGAACTTGGCGCCGATGGTATGGACAGTGAAATGCTCTATGTTCCCGCCGGCGGATCGCGTCTTCCGACCAGCGCTGCGACCGTGCAAAATCGTCAGCATTACCTGCGCATGAATGGTCGGGAAATTTATAAATTCGCCGTACATCAGATGACCAACAGCCTGCAAAAAGCGATGGAAGCGTGTAACCTTACCGCGGCGGATATCAAACTGGTGGTGCCGCACCAGGTTAACCAGCGGATTATTGACAGCGCCACGGAAAAGATGGGCTTCCCCAAAAATAAGGTTTTTGTGAATATTGATCGCTACGGTAACACTTCCTCCGCCTCCGTGCCTCTAGCCTTGGATGAAGCGCTTCGCGCCGGAGCCGCTGGTCCCGGCGATTGGGTTGTTATGGTGGCCTTCGGCGCGGGCCTTACCTGGGCTTCGGTGACGGTGAAATTGTAATCGGTGATGGATCTTTTGTTGCGGCGAAATGAACCAGCACCCCATGGAATTTGACTATGAAATTCGCTCTTCTTTGTCCCGGTCAAGGCGCTCAGTTTATGGGGATGGGCAAAGATTTTTTTGCGCAGTATCCTCCGGCGCGGGAGGTTTATGAAACGGCGGATGCTATCCTCGGATTCCGGCTGTCCGCTTTGTGTTTCAATGGTCCCGATGCGCAACTGCAATCCACGGATAACGCGCAAGCGGCCATTTTTGTAACCAGCATGGCGATTTATAAAACTCTACTGGCGGAAAACAAATTACCCGCGGTTCCCGATTTTATTGCGGGGTTATCGCTCGGTGAATACACCGCCTTGTGCATCGCCGGAGTTTTTAGCTTTGAAGATGGTCTGAAACTGGTACGGGCGCGCGGCGAGCTTATGCAGGCTGCCGCGACAGCGGCCCCCAGCACCATGCTGGCATTAGTGGGCGCAGATGCGCCGCTGGCCGAAGAAATATGCCGCGGCGCTGCGGACAGTGGAATTATCGTCCCGGCTAATTTTAATGCGCCGGGCCAGATTGTGCTTTCCGGGGCGGTTCCGGCGTGTCAAAAGGCGGCCCAAATTGCGGAAGCGCGGGGGGTACGGGCGGTATTATTGTCGGTGGCGGGGGCGTTTCATTCTCCTTTCATGCAAAGTGCCGCGGATGGCATGAATCGGGTGCTGGCCGGAACCCATTTTGCCGCCGCCAGTTGCTCGGTAATCAGCAATGTTACCGGGCAGCCACATGGCAACGGGGAAGCGGAAATAAAAACTTTGCTCGTGCGGCAGATTATCGCCCCGGTGCGCTGGTACCAGTCCATGGAATACCTCAAGCACCAAGGCGTTGATCGCTATATGGAACTGGGGCCGGGGCGTGTGTTGACTGGTCTGCACAAGCGCATTGATCGCCGGGCGGTGCTGGTCAATGTGGCCACGGTTGATGCGTTGAAGGATTTAACGCCGGGATAAATAATGCGCCAATCCCGGATAGGCAACCAAGGCCGAATTTCTGGTACCATGGTGTGTTGTTGCGCCTTGGCCGTATGGTTGAGTAACGCGTATTCCGCCGCCTGCTGGCGGCATGCGGCCTAATGAAAGAATTCAGGAGCCATGATGGCGGAATTAAAAAATCCTAGGAAAGTCGCTTATGTTACCGGCGGTTCACGCGGGATCGGAGCGGCAATTGTCAAAGCGCTGGCACGCGATGGGCATCATGTGGTGGCGGTGGCACGGCATGAAGAAAAACTTCGGGTGTTGGTGGATGAATTAACCCAGTTGGGCCAAAGCGTTGAGCCGGCGATTTTAGATATTGCTGATGCCGACGTCTTGGCGGCATCCATTGCCGCGACCATTGAAAAGCATGGGCGGCTGGATATTCTCGTCAACAATGCGGGAATCACGCGCGACGGCCTGTTTATGCGGATGGAAGACAGGGATTTTGACGATGTGATGAATACCAACCTGCGGGCGGCGTTTGTGGCATGCCGGGCGGCGGCGCGCGGCATGATTCGCGCCAGGTTTGGCCGTATTATTAACATTGCCTCGGTTTCCGGCATTATCGGTAATGCCGGGCAGGTGAACTATGCCGCCTCGAAGGCTGGATTGATTGGTATGACCAAATCCATCGCCCGGGAGTTGGCCGGTAAACAAATCACGGCGAATTGTGTGGCCCCGGGATTTACGACTACGGATATGACCGAGGTCTTGCCACCACAGATTAAAGATAAAGTTCTGGAAATGATCCCGTTGCGGAGATTTGGAACCGCGAGTGAAGTGGCGGCGCTGGTAGGATTTCTGGCCGGTGATGGTGCCGGTTATATTACGGGACAGGTGCTGGTGGTTGATGGAGGTATGAGCATGTAAAATCATGCGCATGCGTTATGGTGGATAGGCGCGGACGGTAATGTTGTATACTGCATTTACGCGTACCAGCGGTTGTGGATGGGGTGGTTACGGGCGGTGTGTTGCTAAAATAGCGCGTTTGCGGTACTGTATCCGTCCGGCTTGAGTACCGGGTGATTTTAAGGTTGGAACCTTCTGTTAATTTTATTTGGAGGCCTGTTTTTATGGCTGAAATGGATGAATCCCAGCAGATTGAACAAAAAGTTATCGACATCGTCGCGGAGCAGATGGGCGTCGACAAGGCGGAAATCACCCGTGATACCAGCTTTGTCAATGATCTCAATGCCGACAGCTTGGACACCGTCGAGTTGGTTATGGAATTCGAAGATGAATTCGAGATGTCCATTCCCGACGAAGAGGCGGAAAAAATTCAGACTGTCGGGCAAGCTATCGACTATATCAAGACGGTAGCCGCCAAGTTGAAATCGCAGCAGTGATGTGGTGATCCGCGTCGCCCTTCCAGAAACGTCGTCATGCCCTTGGCGCATGCCGCATCTGGTTATTTTTTGGAGCTGCTCGACACGATGAGCAAACGCAGAGTTGTCATAACAGGCCTTGGAGTGGTGACACCCTTGGGCGATGATTTGGAACTGTTTTGGTCCCGTCTATTGGCGGGGAAATGCGGCATTGGCCCCATTACCCGTTTCGACGTGAGCCGATACGCCAGCCGGATTGGTGGTGAAATCACTCCGGAAGTGTTTAACCCGGAAAAAACACTACCGCACCGTGAGATCAAGCGGCTTGATCGTTTCTCCGTGTATGGAATGGTCGCTGGTATTCATGCCGTCAAGGATTCCGGAATTGATTTTTCCAAATGTGATCTTGATCGGGCGGGCGTGGTGGTGGGCTCGGGCATTGGCGGTATTGAGGAAATGGAGCAGCAGTATGATAAAATGCTCGCCCGGGGAGTGGATCGTGTTTCTCCCTTTACGGTTCCAAAATTAATGGTCAACGCCGCCGCCGGAAATCTCTCCATTCAATGGGGGCTTAGCGGTCCGATTTCCGCCACCGCCACCGCCTGTGCCACCGCCGGTAACGCCATTGGCGATGCTTTGCGAATTATCCAGTCTGGTGAGGCGGACGTGATGCTCGCCGGTGGGGCGGAAGCCGCAATGACGAAGTTGGGTATGGCGGCATTCTGTGCCTTGCGGGCCTTATCCACACGCAATGATGAACCGCAGTTGGCCAGCCGACCTTTTGAGAAAAACCGGGATGGATTTGTAATGTCCGAGGGCGCCGGAGTGATGGTCCTGGAGGAATTACAGCACGCCCAAGCCCGCGGCGCCCGCATCTACGCGGAATTGATGGCTTGTGGATCTACCGGCGATGCCTGCCATATTACCGCTCCGGATGCCAACGGCACCGGTGCCGTCAAGGCGATGGAAAAGGCGCTGCGGATGGCGGGCGTGCATCCGGATAAAATCGACTACATCAACGCCCATGGGACCAGCACCGAACTTGGTGATATCGCTGAAACCAAAGCATTGCATCGCGTCTTCGGGGCCAATGCTAAAAAGGTTCCCGTCAGTTCAACGAAAGGCGCCTTGGGCCACAGTCTTGGCGCTTCCGGCGGCATTGAGCTGGCGATTACCTGCCTGGCCATGCAGCGCGGGGAACTACCGCCAACGATCAACTATCTGGAACCGGATCCGCTGTGTGATTTGGATTACGTGCCCAATGTCGCCCGGCAAGCCAAGGTTGCGTACGCCATGAGCAACAGCTTCGGCTTCGGCGGTCATAACACCAGCATTTTAATCGGCAAATTATAAGCGTGCCGTAGCGCGCCGGCTGACACATAGACTTTAGTTACAACATTAATGACGGCGAGGCGGAAGTTATCTGTACCCAGGTGGAAAGCCGGACTGGTTTTATGGATAAACTTTTTTGCTTTCCTTTTGCGGTGCGTTGCGGGTATGCGCAATACCGTAGTGTGCTGGCGCACAGCTTGAAAAGCGGTGGGTTGGCCCGGCAATACTGCAACTACTGAATATGCCGCCCAATACTGCCCAATTTACTTTGCCGCCGCCGGGGGCGGAGGTGATATGGCTGCGGAAGATGGTGTCGTTCGGGCTTGATGTTTCGCCTCCATAGCGGCCTCGGATTCAAGAATGTGTAACTCCATATCCTTTTCGAGACTGGTCCAGGTTTTGACCTTCCCAGTGTGAATATCGGTGGTGGTTTCCCGCAGCGCGGCGGCCAGTAGATTTAGCTGTTTGGCGCGGTGTCGCACGGCCGCCACGGCCAATCCGGGTTTATTGAGGTGCAAAAGCCTTGCTCCATCAACTTTCCATCCATCCGCTTGCTGCCGCACAAAAATTGTTTGCCCCTGGCCCGTTGCTGAGGCGGGGAACTTCACTTGGGCCACGCCATGATGGATGGTAGTGACGGCTTTGGGCAGTAGCGTCAGAAGGCGATCCATACTGGCATCAATGGAACCAAAGGCGAGGGCCATATTGGTTGGCGGCGGGCCTAGTTTGGACAGTGCGGTTTTGACAAACTTTTCACTGGCTGCGGAGATGTTGGAAAATGCCACCACCGCCGCGTGCCCCGCGCGTCCACGCACCATCAGACATTGGCGAATCGATTCGCTATTCCCCGCTTTAATCGCCAAGGCCAGGGTTTTGATCACCGCCGTCGGCGTGGCATAGCATGCGTTAATTTTGGTTGGCGCGGCAGCCGGAGCTGTCGCGGGAACGGTTGAACCGATCGCTCCTGCATCCACATTGTTAGCCCAGACGGACGTTGCGGAGACCAGCAATGTCCAAGCCATTGCACTGTACAAGCATCGCCTATTTATCAGCATCGAAAAATCCTCCGGGAAAACCTTGCCGCTATAATCGCCCGGCGCCAAACCGGCCAATGCTCCATTTGAGTTCTTGCATACATCTTATACTAACGCACCAGTACGGGGCTGATTGCAGCGGCCAAACCATTTTCGTGTCAAAGTATGAAAATTGGATTATAAATATGGCATGAATTTTTGGAATCAACGCTATAGCAATCCAACACAGTCTTACGGTACCGAGCCTAATGATTTTCTGCGCTCACACGTCGGTAGTTTACCGAAAGGACGGATTTTGAGTTTGTGCGAAGGAGAGGGGCGCAACGCGGTATTTCTGGCCCGTAATGGTTATGAGGTACGGGCGGTTGACGGTTCGCACGTCGGGCTGCAAAACGCCGAGAAGTTGGCGCTTCAGCGGGGTGTGAAGATAAAAACGGAAGTTGCCGACTTGGCGGATTATAATATTGAGCCGGATTATTGGGATGGGGTCGTTCTCATTTTTGCGCATCTGCCGGGGCTGATTCGCAAACGGATTCACCAGCAGGCAGTGCTTGGCTTACGCGGCGGCGGCGTGTTGCTGCTCGAGTCGTTTGGACCGGGGCAATTGGCCTATAACACCGGGGGCCCAAAAAATCTGGATTTACTACCATCGTTGGAGCAATTGCAATCGGAGTTCCAGGGACTGGAATTTACAGTTGCCCGGGAAATACAAAGGGATATTCACGAAGGAACCCATCATACCGGGCGGGCGGAGGTGGTGCAGATTATTGGCCGTCGGAAATTGTGACGCCTCTGGCGGGACGATAGGTGTGTCCCCAATAGGCGTTAATCTTCCGGTAGTTCAGCAATTTGTTTGCAGGGTTCAATGAGGATGGCCGCAGGGTGGGTCGGGCAGGCTTGCTCACACATTCCACAACCCACACAACCGCCGGGCTTCACTAAAATCCGGCCGGAATTGGCGCTGACCACAATGGCATTTTCACCAATGGGGCAAGCCTCAAGACACAAGCGGCAATCTTCCCCATGATGGCGCAGGCACGTCTCATGCGTTACGGTCGCCAAGCCCATACGAATGTTACATTTATCCACCAGTTGTAACGCGCCTGTGGGGCAGGCTTTCATACAGGCCAATTCCGCGCATAGCACGCATGGGGCGATGGCCGGAGAAATGTAGGGATACCCGTCCCCAACACAGGCGGAGGCGTCAATCTGAATACACTTAACCGGACAGGCGTCCACACACGCACCGCAGCGCGAACATAGAGATTCAAATTCTGCCGCCAGCTTGGCTCCTGGGGGCCGGAGAATGGTTTGCGGATCCATGGACCGATGCAATCCGGGCATCATGGGCGAAGAATCATCCTCATAAGATGGCGGCGAAAATTGACCTTCAAAGACATCCGTGACCGGTTCCATGTGGCTTTCAATTAAGCTGGCCACCGGGGCCAGAATATCGCTTAGACATTTCGCAAAAAATCCGCGCCGGCCCGGATTAAGCTCGGCCGACTTGACACATGGTGTTCTCATTTGAGGTTGGACCTCAGGCTCAGGTTCCGCTGCGGAAGCTGATTGACTATCACCAACAGCAGTTGGCTCCTGATCCGATTCGTCCGGTAAATCCTTCATCATGTTAAAATTATAGCGTTGCAATCAGGCCTTGTCGCCGTTGATTTGAATCTCTGATGTCTTACGGGCGTGATAAACCAACATAATTGAGGCAATAGGACTTGCGCTGATAATGGCGATACAGCTTCGACACCTTACTGTATTTTATACGCATAAGTGAATAATTAAAATTTCAAAAGCGTTTGGATAAGAAGGAGTTGACATCAAGGTTATCGAACACTATGCTGTTTAACCGTGTAGGAACGTCTGGAGTACGGAAATCTCCTTCGCTCCAAAATTGGCAGGGGCGAAAACGGTCGAAACCGTGGCGTTGTTAAGGGTATCCTTTTTTAAGGAGACACAACTATGGACAAGCGTTCGTTCGGTATTTTGCTCGGCGTAGCCGCCATGCTCGCCACCTCTGGCCTGACTTGGGCCGATTCCTCTTCCGCCGGGGATGCCGCTGCGGCAGCACCCACGTCGGCAGTGAACACGGAGAATGCTCCGCCACTGATGTACGGTCTTGATCAGATTCAGACCGGTGATACATCCGTCGGGCAGAGCATGCAGAACCTCGGTATCACCATCGGAGGGTACGGAGAAGTTGGGTACACCAAGGATTTTGGAAACAATAGCAACCCGATTCCAGGTCGTACCTTCACCAGTGAGGCGCATAACAATCTGACGCTCAACGCGATTGATTTGTTCATTGCGAAAAACATTGATCTCTATGGTGCGCAGCTCCATCAACAGGGTGTTGAACTCGGCGGCAAGGTCGAAGTGTTGTATGGTTACAACGGCGACTTCATTCATTCCAACGGCATGAATTACTATCATAATTGGAATGACAATGTTCAAACCTATCCGCTGGATCAATTCGATCTGGAGCAATTGTATGTGGATGCGGGTATAGCCTTGGGTGATAAATCCGCCATGCTCATTCGCTTCGGCAAGTTCAACAGTCCCATGGGTTATGAGCGGATTAATCCCGCTGAAAATGCCTTTTATTCCCATTCGTTTGCCTTCGGCAATCTAACGCCTTATACCCAAACCGGTATCTTGGCCAAAGTTGTCATGGGGCGCGAACTATCATTCTGGGGTGCGGTAACCCGCGGCTGGAATCAATCGTTCAGTGATAACAATACCGGCATTGATGGATTAGTTGGTGTGGGTTTCTGTCCTAACAGCCACCTGAAAACCAAATTGAATATTTCGGTTGGCCCGCAGGATAATAATGACAATGGTCAGCAGCGTGTGGTTGTTGAACCTACCATCACCTATATTCCGCCTATTCTGAACAATGCGTTATCCCTTACCTCTGATACGGTGTTCTATTATGATGGTGCTGGAAATACCACCACATGGAATACGCGCAATGTTCAGGACAACGGAGCTTTCGATGAAGCGCTCTATCAAACTTACCAGTACAATCGCTTCTTGGCATTCAACTTCCGTGAGGAATATGCTTATTTCGGAACCGGAGTTGCGCCAGGGCTGGGTAATACCGGTGATCCGATGACTGATGCGGATCTGCAGTCGCTTAATAGTTTCGGGCCTACGCCACTAAACCTTGGCGAGTTGACTGTCGGCTTGGCCTTAACTCCCTTCCCGGACAACCACATGCTACGTACGCTGGTGATTCGCCCGGAACTGCGGGAAGACCTTGCTGACCATTCCGTCTTCAGTGGTAACAAGCACTATCAGACCACTTTTGGAGTCGATGCGGTATACAGCTTCTAAGTTAAGCGGTAACGCGCAACAATAGATTTCAAGTAATCGGGCGGTGAAATAAATATTTCACCGCTCTTTTTTTGTTTCAATTTTGGTAACCATCCACATTTAAGTGGGTGTCAATGCGTTTTTTTTGTACGGCGCTGTAATAGTGAAATTGCGGCGACGCCGAATGCCAGCAGAGCCAGTGAGGCCGGTTCCGGTACATAAGTCACGGTAAAGGCGCTGCCGCCGCTTCCTAAGCCGGAGGGAATCGCCTCAAGTTTACCACCTGATGTTTGCATCTGAATTGAATCGACGGAAGCCAACGAGGATATAGCGTTAATCGAGCCTGTGGTGACCGTGCCACCGGAATTTGCAACGCTGACCGACGCACTGGAAAATGCCACGTTGCCGAAATCAGCCAATGTGGTCAGCGATTCGGTGCCATCGCGGTTTTGTATCGTTGGGGCCTCGGCAATCCATTCGGCGGAGGTTCGGGCTTCACCCGAACCGGACACACTCTTTGAGTAGCTGCGGTCACTGGTTAAATCATCAATTACGAGTGTAAAATTTCCAGTGCTGGTATCGTAATTTACCGACGCAGAAATGTTATCCCCAGGTCGAACGGTAATGGATGAGATTGGCGTTTCCGTAGCTGGATACATCTCATACCAGGCGTAATAGGTGGCAGTGTTGCCGCTGATCTGGGCTTCAATACCCGTTTGTTCCACGGTACTTGAATTAAAACCATCCAAGCCGACCCAGAACGCGGAATAGGCAGCAGAACTGCCCGTGGGCTCTTGGATTGTCGGCACGGTCCACTGGCCGGACACTGCGGTAAAGGTGTTGCCGGAGCTTGAGGATACGACATCAGCGTACCCCGCCCAATTGGTTGATGCATAAGCGCCTGCGGAAGCCGGACTTATCATCGTTGCCTGAGCATGGCCAAGGTTGCTTAATACCCCGGCGGCCACCAGCGGACCGGCCAGCAGTGTTAATCTCCATACCCGCGTGGTAAGCAGACCATGAGGACAACTATTTTTTCCCGTTAACATTCCGCAAGAAAATAAACGCATATTTAATTCCCTTCCATATCTTGTGGAGATGGTTACGCCCCTCTCCCAACTGGTATAATAATTTTGTTTTTCATCAGCCCAAGACCAACGGCGGTGCGGGGCGAATCAGGCACTGAATGACGATCCACAACCACAGGTATGCGTGGCGTTGGGATTCTTAAATACAAACCCGCGCCCCATGACCTCATTTTTGAAGTCGATTTCCGTGCCGTTCAGATACAGGTAGCTTTTCCGATCCGCAAGCACCTTGATACCCTGCGACTCCATGATTTCATCCGTATCGGATGCATCTTCGGTCAGGTCCAGAACATAACTGAACCCTGAGCAACCGCCGCCCTTAACGCCTACCCGCAGCGCCGCTTGCGCAGATAACCCCTGCTCTTTAATAATATTCTTAATTTCTTTGGCCGCTGTTTCGGTTAATACAATAGCCATTATTTTTGTACTCCTTAATAATCTATCTTTTTATTATACACCTCTGCCGGGCAAAAGAAAAGTTCCTCTTTCGGACTTTCTTGCTACGGGCTTGACGGGGGCCAAGAACAGTATACCATCCCCTTTTAATTCTCTGCGCAGCCGCCAGGAGTCTGCCCGAGTAATGGTCGGGATTGCGATTGGTCTGAAATGTCCCGTAGGCGCGGCGGAGGGTCGAAGCGACTCTGAACAATGAGTCTGCGAGATCCGACAGCAAAGCAGACGGAGTTTTACAGGGCCACGCCGTCGCAACCCGGTGATTACCCGGACAGGTTCCTGGTGCCGGCGGCAAACCGCTTGGCGCCGCGCGAATTGTAAGTCGGAGTAACATGGATCATTCCGTTCGACATAATGAGCGTCCACGCGAACTCAAGTGGTATCACGCCTCCGGCATTTTATATGGCGATTGGGGCACGAGTCGTTTTTATGTCCTTGGATTGGCGTTTTTCTATTCGCTGTATGAAAGTTTTTGGTATGTCTTGGCGGTAGGCGTGCTGGTAGCGCTGGTGGGCTGGGCCTATACCATTATTTGCCGATGCTTTCCGGATGGCGGTGGGGTGTACTCTTCGGCCAAACATCTAAGCCGACAACTGGCGGTTATTGGTGCACTTTTGTTGTGCGCTGATTTTATCGTCACGGCCGCCATGTCCGCTTATGATGGTATGCAATATATCGGCGTGCCCAATGATGGTCCGCTGGTGCCTATTTGCGGTATTGGCGCCATTATCCTCATCGGTATTCTGAATTACTTCGGCCTGCGAAAAGTTGGGGTTTTGGCACTGCTGGCGGCGCTGGCCACATTCGTGCTTACTTTGATTATTACCGCGTTCAGCGTGCCGCATCTGGCTACCGGGTGGCACCGCATTATGGCGCACGGACAGCTTACCGGAACTTTGGGAGATCAATGGTTCGCTTTGGTCAATGTGGTGCTGGCGCTTTCGGGTGTGGAAGCGGTGGCCAACATGACCGGAGTCATGGTGCGCCCCGTCAAGGCCACGGCCCGCAAGACGATTCTGCCAGTATTGGTGGAAGTAGTGGTATTCAACGCCATACTGGCGGTGGGAATGTGCGCTTTAAGTCCTAACCCAAGCCAACCGCAGGAACAGTTCACGACACCGGCAGTGGTACTGCATCAACAGGTGCATGAATTCAAGGTTCGTCATCAGGATTGGAAAAGCCATCCGCAGATGGTCGGGCAGATCCACCGGCTGGACACCAATTTCAAACGTGAAAATGAGATACAAAATGCGGTGTTGCGTGTTATGGCCAGCGATTTTGTCGGGCGCCCGTTCGGCTGGCTTTGCGGTATTGTCTTCGGCGTGTTGCTTATTTCCGCCGTTAATACCGCCATTGGCGCGATGATGAGCATCCAGTACACCATGTCGCGGGACAACGAGCTGCCACGGTTTTTGGCCAGACTCAACATGTTCGGCGTGCCTTGGCTGGCCTTGGTACCGGCGGTGATTGTTCCGGTGTTGATCCTGAGTATTTTCCATGATCTAAGCACGCTGGGAGACTTGTATGCCATCGGCGTGGTCGGAGCCATTACCATCAATCTATCCAGTGCCGCGCTGAATCGGGAATTGAAATTGCAACACTGGGAGCGGATTTTTCTGGCGGCGGTTGGCCTGATTATGGCCGGCATTGAGTTGACGCTGGCGATTGAAAAACATGAGGCCCTGATCTTTGCGCTTAGTGTTCTGGCGGCTGGATTGCTCGCCCGGTTCTACACCAAACAATACCCTGTCCTGAGCTTGAAAACGCGGGTCCGCGTTCTGGCTGCCAGCAGTGCGGCCGGAGCCGTCATGGCGTTGGGGCTGCTAAAACTGGGATTCATGTTTTTAACGCACCATCCGGTTTACGGCGGCTGGCTTTTCGCCGGGGCGGCCATTTTTCTGGCACTGGCCGGGGCGGCGATTTATCAGTTGCGGCTGCTGACCGTTGAGTTACGTGCCACGCTTACACCGGCTCCGGTTCCGGAAGAAGCTCCGGAGCAATTGGCTTTCGGCACGCCGGCCAAGGAATTGGAAATGTCCATGCCCAAAGTGCTCGTGGCGACCCGAGGTTCCCCGCGGCTCTTGGAGTTCGCCGCCCAATACGCCAAACAGGCCGGGGCCATCCTTTTTGTTATTTTTGTCCGGCAGTTGAATCTGGCTTTTGCCGCCGATAGTCAGGGGCCAACCCTGGAAGAAGACCACGAAGCCATCGCCACGTTCCGCAAGGCGCAGGAAGTCTGCGGCCAAGAGGGTGTTCCGCTGGTGCCAATTTATGCAGTTTCTCCCGATGTAGCCTATACAATATTGGATTTTGCGGCCACCTACAGCGTCAATGCCCTGTTGATGGGCGTATCGCGGCGAGGCTCCATGCTGCGGGCTTTGCACGGCGATACCCTCACAGCGGTGGCGGATCAATTACCACAGGATATACCCTTGCTTATTCACGCATGAAATCCCATGATAGTGCGGCCTCGGAGACGTAAATCGCCGGGGCGTGACCCGTCGGAAAGCGGCTTATGGCTTCTCCGAGTGTGTTGGATATAAAGGTGATAGATGATGACACCCCCAGTTAAACCGGAATGGCAAACCAATCCCCAGGCACCTCTTCCCGGCCGTATTCGCGGGCTGATTTTTGATTGTGATGGAACACTTGTCGATACGATGCCCGTCCATTACTACGCCTGGCAGATGGCCCTACGCGAGGCCGGTATCCCGCTGGCGGAAGAGGAGTTTTATCGCCTCGCCGGCATGCCTACGTTGAAAATTGCCCAAGCCTTGGCCCGCCACCATAAGTCAACAATGACCGGCGAAGAAATTGCACACCGCAAGGAAGAAGCCTATATCCAGAAAATTCCGGAAATTAAACTTATTGAACCCGTAGTGGATATCGCCCGCCGCGAAAGCGGACGGCGCGGTTTGGTCGTGGCCAGCGGCGGTCTCCACCGTATCGTCGATCTTCAACTGCAAGTTGCGGGGCTGGCGGAACTATTTCCCATCGTTATCTGCGCCGATGATGTTGAACATGGCAAACCCGCCCCCGATTCATTTCTGCTGGCGGCCCGGCGTATGGGGGTAAAATCAGATCAATGTGTGGTGTATGAAGATGGCGAACTGGGCTTCCAGGCCGCTGCCGCCGCGGGCATGATCTGCATTGACGTTCGCCCCTGGCAGCGCCTTGCCAAATCAGAACTAGGGTAAGCCTAACTGCACCGTGCGCCGCCGGGCCGGTAAAATCCTGGAGTTTGGCGGCCACGGCAACCCAACGCGGCACACGCAAGATGCGCACCACTCTATTGCGACACATGTTTTCCGCGCACCCGCATGGCCATGCGCCTGCCCATCAACATAGACTCGCCAGTCCCAGTACATCGCGCATGGTATAGCGGCCGGGCTTTTGGCCGGCAATAAATTCCGCGGCCCGCAGCGCGCCGCGTGCGAAAGTGTCACGCGTGGAAGCGGTGTGCTTGAGTTCAATACGTTCGCCGGAGGTGGCAAAATAAACCGTGTGCTCACCGACCACATCGCCCATTCGCACCGCATGCATGCCGATGGTGCCAGGCTGACGCGGTATATTGGCACCATGCCGGCCATGCACCAGCGTCTCGGTGATAGTGCGACCGGTGGCGGAGCAAATGGCCTCAGCCAGCGATAAGGCCGTGCCGGAGGGGGAATCTTTTTTCTCTTTATGATGGGCCTCAACAATCTCAATGTCGTATGCTTCGCCGAGTTGGCGGGCCGTTTGCGCCACCAACGCCAGTAATACGTTCACCCCCAGGCTGGTGTTGGCGGCTTGTAAAATGGGGATGGATTTAGCGGCCGCATCAATAAGAGTATGATCCGCCGCAGTCAGGCCGGTGGTGCCAATGACCATCGCGGTCTTGTGTTCCACGCAGGAGGCGATCATGGCGCGCGTGGCGGCGGGCGCGGAAAAATCAATGAGCACATCCACGCCCGCCGGGAGAGCCGTGGCGATATGGACCGGCGTGGGTGCGGCATGGGCGGGCGGGCGATCAATTGCGGCCACAATCCGGAATCTATCCGGACTTTCCGCCGCCAGCGCGGAAATTCTTGATCCCATACGCCCCAGTGCGCCGCAAATCGCCAGTTCAACAGGTTGCTTGCTTATCCGCTTATCCATGGTCTGTTTCAAATCCACCGCACATCTTCCATAAAAATTTTAACCGCCTTCCCGCCGCTTGGAAACCGCCGTGCCGCCGGATGGCGAACAGCGCACTACTATCAACCGTACAATATAATATCCGGTTGGAGATGATGCCTGATACCAACCGACAGGAGCGTGTTGGCAGAATGCGTGTTGTCGGTGGCGGACAATATGGTTACAGTTTGCCGAAACATGATGGAATGCTTGCGGTGTTTTAATGAATAAAGTTGTGTTTGGAATCCTGGCGGTACTAATGGCGTGGTTGGCGGCAGCGGGCCAAGCAACCATGGCGGCAGCGGATTCATTTGAATCACTGGGAACTCCACCACCTGGTTGTATGTATGAAAATCAATTAAGGCCCGGCATGGTGGGTTATGGTCTGACGGTCATGCATGGCGCGGACATCCAGAAATTCCATGTCAAGATTATTGATGTGGTCAAAGACTTCGGCCCGGATATGAATGTCATTATTGTCCGCTGTTGGGGTCTGGGACTGCGGCATTCCGGCATTATTGAGGGGATGAGCGGATCACCGGTGTACATGGATGGCAAGCTGATCGGGGCCATTGCTTATGGATGGCATTATTCCAAAAACCCAATCGGCGGGGTACAACCCATTCGGCAAATGCTGCATATCCCACTGCCTAATGCCAATAAAAAAATGGCGTGGCAAGGCGGCTCCGGTGGCCTGACATGGATGGAGAAAGCAGCCATTACGCACCACCTTCTTGGTTGGTCCGCCATGGTGCGCCATCTCTATGGCATTGGGGCCGCGGTAGAAGGCACAACCTTGCAAACCAGCGTCAATACCGCCATTAAACTACAGCCGCTGGCATCACCGCTGATGGTAGGCGGCGGGTCGGGCAGTGTGATGCGGTATCTGCAAGACGCGTTTGCGAACACCGGTATTGTACCGCTGGCGGCGGGCGCGGCGGGCAATGGCGGAAAAGGCCAATTGGGCGGATTGGCCATGACACCCCCAGCGGCCATGGATTTACGACCTGGCGCGGCTATCGCGGTGCCGCTGTTAAACGGGGACATGGATATGTCCGCCATTGGTACGGTGACGGATGTGGTCAACGGCCATGTCTATGCGTTCGGCCACCGTTTTTTTGCGCAGGGCCGTTCGGAACTTCCGATCGCCGGAGCTTACATCTACACGATTATTCCCGATGTGGAAGCCTCGTTTAAACTTGGCGCGGGCTTTACCCGGCAGGGCCGACTGGTAATGGACCAGGCCACGGGGATTGTGGGGGAACTTGGCAAACCAGCGCCGGCGGCGGCTGTTACTATGACCATTGCCTATCACAATCCGTCCTGGCAGAAGACGTTTCATTACCATCTATTTCTCGACCCGCGCACGAGCATGCAGGCCTTGGGCGCAGCGCTGGTGGGCACCATGACCGCCAAGCGGAAGGTGGTGGCAAAAACGGGCAACTATACTATCCATATTACCGGAACAATTCACTTTGCCGGGGCGGATTTGCCGGTGGATGACTACTATACCACGGGTTATTTTTCTCCCAATCATGCCCTGATGCCTGTCGCCTTACTGATGAACAATCCCTTCCAGGATCTGAAACTTAAACGTGTTAATCTGCATATTTCCGCGCAAGGGGTTAATCACGCCGCCGTCATTACATCGGCAGTGGTGCGGCGTAAAACAGTGCCTCCCGGCGGCACGGTTCGGGTGCGCTTAACGGTCAAACCCTTTCGCGGTCCAGACCATTATGTATATCTGCATATCAAGGTTCCCGCCAATACCCCCGATGGTAGTTACAATCTGGCGGTGGGTTCCGCCAATTCCGCCATCGCGCAGGAAATGACGTATTTCCCGCAGCGTTTCGCCCCCAACAGCGCGGGGGCATTAATTGCGGATATCAAACATCTCATGGCGTATCGCGACAATAATATTTACGCCCGGTTGGTGCTGAATATGCATGGTGTCGATCAGCAGCGCAATGCGATGCCCAATTTGCCGTTAAGCCGGGTGGCCATCATGGCGAAAAATCCGCCGGCGAATCTCTATCCACTATTTAACTCAGTACAAGTAAGGGTGCCAGCGGGAGGAATCGTGGAACAGGGTGGACAACAGTTTACCATTAAGGTGCGGCGTCATGCGAATCAGCGTTTTGTCAAGCTCACACCGGTGCCGGAGTTTCCGGCGCCGCCGGGAATGCCGGGGCCGCCGCCATAACTTTTCGCCGGCGCAAATAGGTAGGCGCCAGAAAGTTTACCGCCGCGGCCGGGTTGGAAAGAGTCTAAAGCGTTTCATAAACAAATGGAGATTTCATGTTTCATCATGCAAAACTTAGTGTGAAAACAGTGCTGACCCCCATGATGCTGATAGTGGGCCTGCTGGCCGGATCGCCGGCCGCCTTTGCGGTGCATCCACAAGCCTGGAAATTCGCCGATGAAGCGGCCTATGCGCCGGGGCATTTTCACGGGGTGATCGTTAATAATTATGGAGATCTGACATTAAGTCGGCAGTTGCAAAGACTGCTGCCAAAAACCGGTTTTGATTTTATCAATGCCATTGTGGTATCACCGCAGGGAAAAATCTGGTTCGGCACCAGCCCGCACGGAAAAGTGTATCGGCTGGTTCATGGGAAACCGGTGGTGGTCTACACCCCGCCGGCGCAGTCCAACCAAGTGCTGTCGCTGGCCCTTGCGAAAAATGGAAAATTATTGGTGGCGGCCTGCGGCGGCAAAGCCGAGTTAGTTGCACTGACCCCCGGCGGGGCTGGCGGTAAAGTCACCGCGCAAATAATTTTTCACAATTCCGCGGTGCAATATATCTGGTCCATTGTGCCGATGCCGGATGGTTCGATCCTTCTCGCCACTGGTCCCCATGGCGAAATATGGAGTATCAGCCCGGCAGGCAAGGCGCGGATTGTATTAAAAACCGGCGTGCATAATGTTACCAGCCTGATCCGCACCGCGCACGGTTCGGTTCTGGCGGGCACGGATGGGCCGGGGCTGGTCATTCGGATTAATCCGAAAACCGGGCAATCTTATGTTTTGATGTCCGCGAATCATGCAGAAATTTCCGCTTTGGCGATGGATGTTAATGGAGATATTTTTGCGGCCACGGCATCGCCGCATCGCGCCAAGCTTGATGGCGGCGTGTTTACACCCGTGTTACATCCCAATGGCCGGCCCGTGGCGGTAACCATACCTGTTAAAGTACCTGGTAAAAAAGCCCCTGGTAAAAAAGCGGCGGGGGCCGCCGGCATCGCCGGTAAGGCGCCCCCCGCGCCGACGCGTATTCCCGGACCCTTTCCATCCGCAGGCGGTGAAAATACGGCTGTGCCATCATCCGTAAAAAGCAATGTCGTCTATCAGGTTAGTCCCAGCGGTCGTGTGCGGGTGTTATTAAAGGTGCCCGATATGGTGCTGTCCATGTTATATATCAAGCATCACCTGATTTTGGGATTGGCAGGCCATGGGAGGCTGCTTTCCTACGACCCGTTCACGCAGACGGAAACCCTGCTGGAGCGGCTCAAGCAATCAGATCTGCTGTGTTTAGCGGAGGCGACCCAAGGTCGATTACTGATCGGAACGGCCAACCAAGGACAAATTTATCAATTAAGTTCTCATGATCAAATTTCCGGATATTATGTCAGCAAGGTATTAGATGCCAAACTACCCGCCGACTGGGGCGCTGCACATATTGACGCCAAAATTCCAGCGGGTTCCGCCGTCACCATTCAGACGCGCAGCGGCAATGTCCGGGATGTGAAAACCTTGGCGAAATTCTGGAGCCGCTGGTCGGCGTTGATACCGGCCAACAGTTATCGCAATATTTCCAGCCCCGCGGCGCGGTTCCTGCAGTTCCGATTAATACTTAAACGCAGCGCCAGGGGGGCACCACCGGTGATCCGCGCCATGCGCCTCAGCTACCAGCAGATCAATGTTCCACCGGTGCTAAGCAGCGTGCGGACAAAATACCTCAGTAAACCCGTACCCGCGATACGCGTACGTTGGAAAGCCACCGATCCCAACGGTGACACACTGGAATATACCGTGGCCTATCAACAGCATGGCATCCCGGTCTGGATTCAACTTGCGAAAGATATTGCCGTACACCATTACGTCTGGCATCTTGCCGGAATTCCGGATGGCTATTATCGGATCAAGGTGATCGCTTCGGATGCCCCGGATAATACCCCGACGACCGCCCTGCGCGTGGCCCGCGAATCCAGACGCATGCTGGTCGATAACACCCCCCCCACGATTGCCGGCTTAAAGTGGCGGCAGACCGTGGGCAAGCGAATCCTGGTGACAGGCGTGGTATCCGACAAGCTGTCTCCTGTTGTGGCGGTAAGCATCCAGGTGGATTCCGCGAAGAACTGGCGTCCCGCGGCGGCTTCTGCTAAAATCTTTGATTCTCCGCTGGAAGGTTTCCGTGGAAGAACCGGCGCGCTGACCAATGGACCGCATCGAATTGTGGTAAAAGCCGCTGATGCCGCCGGGAATAAGGCCTACGTATCCGTGCTGATAAATGTGCATTGATACGGCAGTATGAATAATTTGGAGTTTTTGCGTGCATTATCCACATAAAATCAGCAATCGTAAGCGTGTTCGTAAAATCGGATTTCGCGCCAGAATGAAAACCAAAAAAGGTCGGCAACTGATGAACCGAAAACGCCGCATCGGTCGTAGCGTCAATGTGGTATGATTGAGCGCCATGCGCAATGCAACGTCTACTGGCCGCTCCAATCATCTCATTGATTCCCGCAGTCCGTATCTTCTGGAGCATGCCTATAATCCCGTGGATTGGTATCCGTGGGGCCTTGAAGCTTTGAAATTATCCCGCGCGCGTGGGGTGCCGATATTCCTCTCCATTGGTTATTCGGCCTGTCATTGGTGCCACGTCATGGCGCGGGAGGTTTTTGAAAATCCCGCCATCGCCCGGTATATGAACGAACACTTTGTGAATATCAAAGTGGACCGGGAAGAGCGGCCCGACCTTGATGAGCTGTACATGCTCGCCACACAAATAACCACCGGTTCCGGCGGCTGGCCCATGAGTGTGTGGCTCACACCGGACCAGAAACCCTTTTATGCGGGAACGTATTTTCCCCCGGAAGATCGGTACGGACGTCCCGGTTTCCCGGCGGTGCTTTCCGCCATCCGTAAAGCCTGGCGCGACAACCGCGATCAAGTGTTGGAACAGGCCAATCATATTGCCCTTGCCATTGCCGATTATCTCCGACGCTCCGGTGATCCGGGCCGCACGCTTAAGCCAGCAAGTTGGATTAGCCAGGCTCTGACGGAATGTCAACGCCGCATGGATTTGACCTGGGGTGGCTTTACCGGTGCTCCCAAGTTTCCACCGCATCAAACCTTGTTGTTTTTTATTGCACTGCTCGAACCCGACGTACCAGACACGCCGCCGATGGAATTCTCCCCATCCGGTATATCCCGCAGCGAAATTCAAACATGGCTGGTTACCACACTGGATCACATGGCGGCGGGCGGAATTTATGATCAGCTCGCAGGCGGCTTTGCGCGTTACAGCACCGACGAACAATGGCTGGTTCCCCATTTTGAAAAAATGCTTTATGACAACGCCCAATTGGCATTGATTTACGCGCGGGCCGGCGCGCTGCTGCACCGCGCCGAGTACCAACGTATCGCCATGGAAATATTGGATTTCTCTTTGCGCGACATGACCGCGGACTCTGGCCTTTTTTACAGCAGCTTGGATGCGGATAGCGAGGGTGAAGAGGGAAAATTTTACATCTGGAATTGGGACGATATTGTGGCCGCCATTCCTGATGAAACGGACCGCCAATTGGCCGGCGCATATTGGGATCTGACGCCTCAAGGAAATTGGGAAGGCCGCAACATTCCGCGCGTGATTGGGGATAGTGTGCACTTGGCGCTGCGGTTGGGCAAATCGCCGGACTTTGTGCAAGGACGGTTGCGCGAAGTGCGCTCCCGGATGTTGGCCATCCGCACCACGCGCGTGCCGCCGCACCGCGATGATAAAATCCTCACCGGCTGGAATGGACTGATGATTCAGGCCCTGGCGCAGGCGGCGTTGCTTTTGAACGAACCCCGCTATTATCAAGCGGCGGGGCGGGCCGCTTCCAGCCTTCTCCGGGTGCATCAGGACGCCGGTGGACACTTACTGCACGTGAGTCGGGGGGAGCGGGCCGCTATTCCGGCTTTTCTTGAAGATGAGGCGTATTTCGGTATTGCGGCATGGAATTTGGCGGCCGCGGCCAGGCAGTTTGAACCGGCCATGGCGGATTCGTGGCTGAATATTGCGCGGCGGACCGCGGAAAATATTGTCAATGACTTCTATCAGCCCGAAACCGGAATATTCTTTATCACCGGATCCCGCCACGATGAACTATTTGTGCGCGTTCCCAGCGGCAGCGATAATGCCGTGCCGGCGGCGGCGGCCATGGCGATGGCACTGCTGGTACAGCCAGACCTGGCGACGGAAAAAATAAATTACAAACAGGTCGTATTGCGCGGCATGGCCAGACTTGCTCCCCTTGTTGAACAGCACCCTTTGTCGTTTTCCACGATTTTGTCGGTACTGGTGGAACATCCGGAACTCGCAGCGAACCTGGGCACACTATGCCCCTAATCACTGTATCATCTTGAACCTGGTTGGTGGTGCTGTAACATAGCGATGGAGCGTGGCTCCGGACGCATGGGGTAGGTATGGTGTGTTTAGAAGCGTTGGAACTTATGCGACAGGTGGTGTAGCAATATGATCCCGTTACCACCACCCTAGCTTCGGCCGCCGATGTCGGGGCGGTATTGCATGCCGGGAAAGTGTATTTCCGCGGCGGCTCCATAAGCTTTTTTCCGGGCATCCGAGAGATTGTCGCCCAGAGCGCATACGCCCAGCACGCGGCCGCCGCTAGTGACCAGTTGGTTGTCTTTCATGGCGGTGCCGGCGTGGAATACCTGAACATCCGGTAACGCGGCGGCGGCTTCAATGCCGGTGATCGGCACGCCACGGACAACTTGATTATCCGGTTTCCAGCCATAACCTTCACTGGCCAGCACGACGCAGACGGCGGTTTGTGGTTTCCAAGTAAGGGTAATGTCATCAAGTTTGCCCTCAATGCAGGCGAGCATGACTTCGACAATGTCGGTTTCCAAACGCAGCAACAGCGGTTGGGCTTCGGGGTCACCAAAGCGGCAATTAAATTCGAGGGTTTTGGGGCCGCCGGGGGTGAGCATCAGACCGATGTAAAGAATGCCGCAGTACTCAATTTCCTGGCGTTTGAGGGTATCGAGCAGCGGCACAATAATTTCTCTTTCGCAGCGCGTAAGCAGTTCATCGGTCAATAACGTCGCGGGGCTGAAGGCCCCCATGCCGCCGGTATTCGGGCCGGTATCATTTTCGCCGATGCGCTTGTGATCCTGGGCGGGTTCCATAATGTACGCGGTGCGGCCATCCACAAACGCCAGCAGGGATATTTCCGGGCCTTCCAGACGCTCTTCAATAACCACAGTCTGCCCGGCGGAACCGAATATTTTTTTCTCCATCATGGCGCGGACCGCATCCATGGCTTCCACCGGATCGCGGCATATCATCACGCCTTTGCCGCGCGCCAGGCCGGCGGCCTTTACCACCAGCGGCTCGGTGCGCGTTTCCACATAAGCAAGCGCGGAACGCAGGTTGTTAAAGCTGCGGCCTTCCGCGGTGGGAATCAAGGCGTCGCGCATGATCTTTTTGGAAAAACTCTTATCGGCTTCCAGTTGGGCGGCGGCCCGCCGCGGGCCGAAGGCGCGGATTTTTTTCTCGGCCAGCGCATCGACCAAGCCCAGGGCCAAGGGATCTTCCGGGCCTACCACAACCAGATCTACCTGCCGTTCCACGGCCAGTTTTACCAGATCGGCGATGGCATCGGCTTTAACAGAGATCAATTCCCCCAGCGCCGCCATGCCGGGGTTACCAGGGGCGATCAGCAGCGTACCGCACCGCGGGCTGGATTTTATTTTCCAAGCCAGCGCATGTTCACGTCCGCCGGAACCAACAAGCAATATTTTCATCGGTTATCAAACCTGATAGGAATAAAACCGCCACCGGCACATCTGCCCCATGCCAATGTGACCGCATCGATGCATTATGCCGATTTGAGCATTCCGGCCGCGCGGGCATATTGAAATACACCGCCCGCTTCAATGATCGGTGCGATATCCCCCAGCGGCTTAAGCGCATGAGTAGTTTGGCGCGTTACATTGGTCACCGTGCCTTTATCAATATCGACAATAAGTTCATCGCCGGTTTGGGTTTGTTCCACCAGCCGCGTCACCGTTTCGCACGGCACCAGATAGCCCCCATTGATGCAGTTGCGGAAGAAGATACGGGCATAAAATTCCGCCAGCACTACGCGGGTACCGGCTTCAGCCATGGCCAGGGGCGCATGTTCCCGTGAAGAACCGCAGCCAAAGTTTTTTCCGCCCAGCACAATGGCATAATCTGTTTTGAATTCATGGGGCCTTACAAAACGCAGATTTCCGTGCGGCAGGCCACTTTGTCCGGCCGGCACGCCATCCATGGCATACATTCCGAAGTATTTGCGTTCTTCGGGATCAGCCGGATTGTAACTGAGAAATTTGGCGGGGATAATTTGATCCGTATCAATGTTATCGCCGAGTACAAACACTTTTCCGCGGATAATTTTTTGCATGATGATGATTCCCCCATAAGGGATTACTGCTGGTGATGCCGGGCCTTCCATTTGGCATGGCGTTTCTTACTGCCGATTTTCCGGCGACGACGTGGTTTTGGCATAATCATACTCCTTGGATACTCAATACACTCAACTGGCAACTTCCGCCAAGCGCTATAACGTATGGGATTGTGGCTTGGCGGTCAACCACCAAGGGGCACAATTTCCCAACCGGTTGCCAAGTTAGCCCAAAGAGTACATTATATTCCATCGGTTTTTAGGTTTGGAGTACATACCATGGTCGATACCGTCAATAAAATTGTTCTCGCCTATTCGGGCGGGTTGGATACATCCGTGATTCTCCCCTGGCTAAAGGATAATTATCCCGGCTGTGAAGTCATCGCGTTTGCCGCGGAACTCGGGCAGGGTGACGAGCTTGATGGAATCAAGAAAAAGGCGCTGGCGAGTGGTGCGGACCAATGTATTGTCGCCGACTTGCGGGAAGAATTTGCCCGTGATTATTGCTTCCCCATGCTGCGGGCCGGGGCGGTTTATGAACACAGCTATCTTTTGGGCACCTCCATCGCCCGCCCCCTGATTGCCAGGCATCAGGTGCGTGTGGCCCATGAACTCAATGCTGATGCGGTCGCCCATGGGGCCACCGGCAAGGGCAATGATCAGGTGCGCTTTGAACTTACCTATATGGCCCTGGGACCGGAATTAAAAATCATTGCGCCTTGGAAAGATGACCGCTTTGAACTCCGCAGTCGTGAGGCCGCCGTGCAATATGCGAAAGAAAAAGGCGTGCCCATCAACCAGACGGTGAAAAAGATTTATTCACGTGATCGCAATCTCTGGCATATTTCCCATGAAGGGGCGGATCTGGAAAATCCCGCCAATGAACCGCTGGACAATCTCTGGGTCATGAGCGTTCCGGTCAGTAAAGCTCCGACAAAAGCGGAGTTTGTCACAATTGGCTTTGAGGCCGGCACCCCCGTAAGCGTTAATGGCCGACGGCTGGCGGCGCATAAAATAATTGAAACGCTCAACGCCATTGGGGGGCGGCATGGGGTGGGGCAGGTGGATATGGTGGAAAATCGCCTGGTGGGCATGAAAAGTCGCGGTGCCTATGAAACACCGGGCGGTACCGTGCTACTGGCGGCCATTCGGGCCTTGGAATCGCTTTGTCTGGAGCGCGAATTAGCGCATTACAAGCAGCAGATTGCCTTAAAATATGCTGAACTGGTCTATTATGGCCAGTGGTTTCATCCGCTGCGCGAAGCACTCGATGCCTTTGTCACCGCCGCGACCCGGAATGTCACGGGCACGGTAAAAATCCGCCTTTTCAAAGGTAGAGCCACGGTGGCGTCCGTCACCTCGCCGAAAAGCCTCTACCAACACGACTTGGCGAGCTTCACCATGGGGGCGGAGTATGATGGCAAGGATGCCATTGGCTTTATCAAACTTTTTGGCCTGCCCATGAAGGTCAATGCCATGCGGGACCGCCGACCGTGAACTCATCGGCGCCAATAAGCTGATGCACGGGAAATATTTGGGGCGGTGTGGCCCACGTTCATCGGCATGTGTCAAAGGAGCGTGTTTCATGACCGCGGCCGACAATCTTCAGGCTCCGATTCTGGTAACCGGCGGGGCTGGTTTTATCGGATCCAATTTTGTTACCGCATGGATCGAAACTTTGGGCTCGCCGGTGGTGAATCTTGATAAGCTCACGTATGCCGGCAACTTGGAAAATCTCGCCGCGCTGCACGGCGATTCCCGACATCTGTTCGTACGGGGAGATATCAATGATCGTGCGTTGCTGGATCAATTACTGGTGACGCATCAACCACGGGCCATTATCCACTTTGCCGCCGAAAGCCACGTTGATCGGTCCATCCATGGCCCGGAAGATTTTGTGAACACCAATATCCACGGAACTTTTCAATTGCTGGAAGCCGCGCGGGCCTACTGGTTGAACCTGCCCGATGCGAAAAAATTGATATTCCGCTTTCTACATGTTTCCACGGATGAAGTCTATGGTTCATTAAGTGCTACGGATCCGGCCTTTACAGAAACGACTGCCTATGCGCCCAACAGTCCTTATTCCGCTTCCAAGGCGGCTTCGGATCATCTGGTACGGGCGTATCATCATACCTATCATCTGCCGACACTAACCACCAATTGTTCCAATAATTATGGCCCGTTTCAGTTCCCGGAAAAGCTCATTCCACTGATGATTCTCAACGCTCTGGCCGGCAAACCACTTCCGGTTTATGGCGATGGCCTCAATGTGCGGGATTGGTTGTTTGTGCGCGATCACTGTGACGCCATCCGCCAAGTCCTGCAGGCTGGCCGTCCCGGTGAAACCTACAACATCGGCGGCAACAGCGAAATGACAAATATCGATGTGGTAAAAACCATCTGTTCCGTACTCGATGAACTGCGACCGGATTCGCCGTATCGCCCCCATACGTCGCTGCTGCAATATGTCACCGACCGCCCCGGCCATGACCGGCGCTATGCCATGAATATTACCAAGATCAATGACGAGCTGGGCTGGAGTCCCCGCTGTTCCTTTGCCGAAGGCATCCGGACCACGGTGCGGTGGTATCTCGAACATGAACATTGGATTGCGCGTGTCATCAGCGGGGAATACCGCCAATGGGTTGCAACCAATTATGCCCAACGCGGGGAAATTCATCGATAGCGCACCCGCGTGCCGGGGCCACGAATGGAGCAATAAATATGCGAAAAGGTATTATTCTCGCTGGCGGTGCCGGCACCCGGCTGCATCCCGTAACACTGGCGGTTTCCAAACAGCTACTACCCGTATACGACAAGCCGATGATTTATTATCCTCTTTCCACCCTGATGCTCGCCGGGATTCGGGATATACTCCTGATTTCCACGCCGCAGGACACACCAAGATTTAAGCAGTTGCTGGGTGATGGCCGACATTGGGGCCTGAATATTGCATACGCTGTGCAACCTGAGCCCAACGGCATTGCCCAGGCCTTTATCATCGGCAAGCAATTTATCGCGGGGTATCCCAGCGCGCTGGTTCTCGGTGATAATATATTTTATGGTCATGATTTTGCGGCTGCTCTCCAAACCGCCGCTGCGGAAACCACCGGGGCCACTGTTTTCGCCTATCCCGTCGTGGACCCCGAACGCTATGGCGTGGTGGAATTTGATAAAGAGTTTAAGGCCCTGTCACTGGAGGAAAAACCCGCGCATCCGAAATCGAGATACGCCGTCACCGGCATTTATTTCTATGGTCCGGAGGTGATGGCGGTGGCGGAAAATCTAAAACCTTCCGCGCGCGGCGAACTGGAAATTACCGATGTCAACAAGGTATATCTGGCCAATAACACGCTGCGGGTAAAAGTTATGGGGCGCGGCATGGCTTGGCTGGATACCGGGACCCATCAATCCCTGCTGGAGGCTTCCATGTACATCCAAACCATTGAACGCCGACAGGGCCTCAAGGTGGCTTGCCCGGAGGAAATTGCCTGGCGTCGGGGATTTATCACCGCGGATCAATTGCGACAATTGGCCAAACCACTGGCCAAAAATGAGTATGGACAATATCTGTTGGCAATACTGGAAGAGAAACTGGCCTGAACATGAAAATAATCCCCACTGCAATTTCCGAGGTACTGCTGCTGGAACCGGCGGTGTTCCGTGATGCCCGTGGTTTTTTTCTGGAAAGCTACAATCAGCGGACTTTCGCCAACCTTGGCATTACCGCCAATTTTGTGCAGGATAATCACTCCCGCTCCACCCGGGGCGTTTTACGCGGTTTGCATTATCAAATTCAGCAGCCGCAGGGGAAACTCGTCCGTGTCGTTCGCGGAGAAGTCTATGATGTGGCGGTCGATATTCGTCGCCACTGTCCGACTTTCGGCAAATGGGTGGGGTTTCATCTTTCGGATGCGAATTTGCGGATGGCTTATGTGCCGCCCGGGTTTGCCCATGGCTTTGTGGTGCTTTCAGAAACTGTGGAGTTTCTTTACAAAACAACCGATTATTATGCTAGAGAGTTTGAACGCTCCATCCTGTTTAATGATCCAGACATCGGCATATCCTGGCCGGATGCCGGTGTTCTGGTGTTATCCGAAAAAGACCGCACCGCTCCCCGCCTCCGTGACGCCGAGATATATCCGTAGTCGTTGGGTGAAAACCTGCGGATACCCAATAAGGGCGGCGGCGGGCATATTTTTTGGCAATTCCTCACCCTCACCATCTGTTTTCATAGCACAGTACCGCACCATTCCATTTCCGCCGCCTGGCCTTGGCCCCCGCGTTTGCAACGGAAATTTCACCCCCTTCCAAAACAAACAGGGCTGCGCCCAATACGGCCCATTCGATAATCGCCGCGGCCAGTCGGCTGACATCAGACCAGCCGATAATTGACTGGATTTACCGCGTGATCCCGGCCATGTGGTCTGTCACCGCACCAGGCGTAACAGCCAATCGGCCATATCCGTGGCCTTGCAACGCCGGGCCGGAATCGCGATATCACATAATAGCACGGGTTGCTTTCCCGCATCAGGCCCAACTACGCCATGCGAACCTTTGACTAAAGCGGTATCCTGCGCGATACACGAGTGTGCGGGATCAAAAAATAATTCACGCGGGTCATACCCCGGTTTGCGATGAATATCCACGGAAAATTGCCAGCGCGGTTTTTCGGAATCATTGTGCCACCAGTCATGGGCGAACCACGCGTCTTGCCGGGCCATGGCGATGATTTGTCCCGCCCGCCGCGTATCAAGTCCCAGACAGGCTTTTTCTTCCGCGGTAACGGCCAATGGACCTATGCCATCCAACGCTTGCAGCACATTTTGCGCTGGGGCCACCGCGTCGGCGGCACAATAGACATACGCGATCTGATGATCCACCATCGCCACAGCGCGGCTGGCGGTAAAGTCAATAAGTAGTTTGCCCTCCGCATCCGGGCGGGTTCGCAACAGCCCCGCGTCGCGCAGAGCGCGATTGGGAAAAGTGGCCTTTGAAACCGCATGCATGGAATAATCCCCGGCGATAATCGGAACGCCGCCGCTGGCGCGTACCATTTCCACCAGCGGTTCTACCAGGGCGGCGACAGCCGCGGCATCTTTGGCCACGGTGGGATGATCCGGTCCCAGACGCTGCAAGTTGTAATCCAGGTGCGGCACATACACCATTTGCAGATCAACCGGATCGTTACGCCATATTTCCATAGCCGCGTTGATAATCCATTGCGAACTGGGCAATGATGCCATCGGACCCCAATATTGGTGTAACGGAAACGCTCCGAGTTTGGCACTCAGGCGGCGGTAGAGATCATGTGGGCGACTGAAACAACTGGCGACGGTTTTGCCATCCGGTGTGTGTTCCGGCTTAGGCGTGAGCACAATATCCGCAGCATCCGGCATGGACTGCTGCCAGAAAAGCATGGCGGTCCGAAGGGACTTTCCCGCCCAGAAACGCGGAGTCTGCAAAAGGCGGTTCGACTGCTCCCAGAAACTTATTTGCCGCCGAAATTCAGAAAAACTGTCAGCATCAAGAAATTGCTGCAAAGCCGGATTGTTATACGTGTATAACCCGTTGCAGACTATGCCGTGCTGTGCGGGTGTTGCACCCGTGGTCAGTGTCGCCTGCATGGAACATGTTACCGCCGGTGTAATGGGGCTAATGACGGCACGCTGCGCAAAACTGGCGAATATTCCACCGGCCGCGGATGCCAAGTTCTGATCCAATCCGGCAACCAATATAAAACATATTTTGGGCATACCAACTCCACCAGATAATACTGATGGTCGATTGTAGCGAATGGGGCGAGGATCGCCACATATACCGCGCGCGGCGGCCACCCATTAGCCAGCTATCCCAACGCCAACCACCCGTAAGCCGGCCACCTTGGTGGCTGCTTTGATCGGTGACCGTGACCGCCTTTTTCCCGCTATCGCCCATTCGTGGAGTTTCCCAATTTTCAAGCCAAGCGCATAAAACCTCCGATGCGGTAGTTAGGCTTATGCCAAAATAAATCCGTACCACTCGAATGACACAGCAGTTTCCCGAAAGGCCGCAGCGTCTGGGCCTCTTGGCCCGCCCGCAGTTATTACCCGGACAGGCTCCTATGCGTCCGACAGCGAAAAACATCGGCTTATTAATCGCAGTATTTTTCCAGATACTCCAGTATCAGGTGCAGAACTACTTCGTGGGCCTCCTGTATCGCGGCGCTGCGCCGGCTGTTAATCACCAACGCCTGATCACAGTACGCCAGATTTCTGCCCCCGCCTTTGCCCAATAGGCCGACGGTTTTACCCCCCCGCTGCCGCATGGTTTGGCAGGCCCGAATAAGATTTTCACTATTGCCGCTACTGGAAAATACCACCAGCACATCACCGCTCTGGACAAACGCTTCTACCTGGCGCGAAAAGACGCTGGCAAAATCCCAGTCATTGGCAATACACGTCAACGCCGTCCCGTCCGCTGCCAGACATATTGCCGGCAACGCCCGCCGGTCCGAGCGGCTGTAACGTCCCGTCAATTCCTCGGCCAGATGCAAAGCACCGGCCGCGGAACCACCATTGCCCGCCGTCAGTAATTTTTTCCCGCCAAGCAATGCCGATGTCACCATTTCGCATATTGCCGTGATCTGATCCAGTTGACCGGAAAGCTCCCCGATAACACGCGATGAATCCGTTACACATTCCAGCATCCACTGATGATTTTTCGACATACGCACCTCAAGACGAAATCTTAAATGTTGGAAGCTTATCCATTCAGCGCGGCAAGTTCTTCCGGCTTAAGCTGCAATTGGGCTGCTTGGGCCGAGTCTTCAATACTTTGCGGGCGGCTGGCGCCGGGAATGGGAATCACCTGCGGTCCCTTGGACAACAACCACGCCAATACCACCTGATAAACCGATACCTGGTGTGCTGCCGCCATACGGCCCAACAACGGCTCTGAAATGCCCAACGCCTTAGCACCGCCAATACCATTAAGCGGACTCCACGCCAGAAAAGCCAGATTCCGCTTCTGGGCGTATTGCAAAACGCCATCCGTTTCCGGCTGCCGCTGTTTGCGGGAATATTCATTTTGCACGCTGACCATCAAACCGCTCTTGCCCAATTGACGTGTACGCATGATAGTTATGTCCGCCGCTTAATTTCCAACACCGGTAAATCGTAACCACGTTATGAAATAATGCCAACTATGCGTAACACGCCGGACGCAATGGGCGTGACCTTGTTGTCTGCAGCAGCGGTAAAACGGCAACTCAGTACAGGCCAATTACATACTGTGGCATGGCGGCTTAGCACTACAGCGCGACTTCCTAATCACCCCCTGCGTTAATCGCAGACAAGCAGAATTCGGAAGGGCGTCTGTGGCCCGCAAAAGCCAATGTCGCGCTGTAGTGTTAGGCGGGCGATTTATGGCCCGGGTATAAGGAAGATGCGGTGCCGCGGAACATACCAACAGGGGTTCTGTTACTCCCAGCCACCCCGTTTCCGGATTGATGATATAATTTTCAGAAAAGGAGACGCATGGTTGTCACGGTTCAGATTGAAGCCCAACATCGACTGGCCATATATGGTTCGGCCGATCGCCACCTTAAAATACTACGTGAGCTGCTGGGCGTTACGCTTATTGCCCGCGATGATCAAATTAAAATCAGCGGTGATCCCGCAGCGGTCGAGCATTGCGTCGCCACGCTGCATCAGATGCGGCGGTTGTTAAAAGAACATCGTTCGCTTAATCAGGAGCATATTGCCTCCGCCATTCGCCTTGCCGCGCCGGATGGCCAGGCCCATCATCCGCCCCTGCTTGATGTTGCGGCCGGTGGCCGCGCTATCGAACCACGCACCGCCGGCCAGCGCCATTATGTCAACGCCATGCGGGAGCAGGATCTGGTCTTTTGTGCCGGTCCCGCCGGAACTGGGAAAACCTTTCTGGCCGTGGCTTTGGCGGTCAGTATGTTGCGGCAAAACAAAGTGCGGCGGCTGGTGCTGGTGCGGCCGGCGGTGGAAGCCGGTGAAAAACTGGGCTTTCTGCCGGGCGATATCCAAGCCAAGGTGAATCCCTATCTGCGGCCACTGCTTGATGCCCTGCATGATATGATGCCTTATGAACAAATTCGGCGGTTCATGGCCAACGATATCATTGAATTGGCCCCACTGGCCTACATGCGCGGGCGCACGCTTAATGAAAGCATTATCCTGCTGGATGAAGCACAAAACACCACGCCTGCGCAAATGCTCATGTTTCTTACCCGCCTGGGTGAAGGCAGTAAAATGGTCGTTACCGGCGATCCCACACAGGTCGATCTGGAATCGGGGCTGGTCAGTGGACTCATGGATGCGCGCAAAAAACTCTCCGGCGTGAAAGGTGTGGCATTTATTGAGCTTGGACGCTCTGATATTGTACGCCATCGCCTGGTGCAAAATATCGTGCAGGCCTACAGCCCCGCGACCGGTTCCAAGAGCCTCTCTGAGTAATGGCCGGAGTGGCAATTGATCTTTGTGAGATGCTGGAGATATTGTGATGGCATATAAGTTTTTGGTAACGCGACGAATTCCCCAGGCCGGATTGGATTGTTTGCGGGCGGCGGGCGAGGTGATAATCCATGAGCCGGATCGCAACCTCCGCACCTCGGAGCTTTTGGCGCTGGGGAAAAATGCTGACGGTTGGCTGACCATGCTCAGCGATTCCATCAATGCCACCTTGATTCAGGCCTGTCCGACATTACGCGGCATCGCCAATTATGCGGTTGGATTTAATAATATTGATATATCCATCTGTACACAGCATAACATCGGGGTTACCCATACGCCCGATGTGCTCACCGACGCCACGGCGGAAATAGCCTTTGCGCTAATACTGGCCACGGCCCGGCGGGTGGTGGAGGCGGATGGATGTGTACGTACCGGACAATGGACAGGCTGGGCGCCGCTGCAATTCTTGGGCACGAATATCTGCGGGCAAACGCTGGGGATTGTGGGGGCCGGGCGAATTGGCACGCGGGTGGCGGAAATGGCGGCGGGTTTTCAGATGCGCATTATTTACACCGCGCGGAATCGCAAGCCCGCGTTGGAGCGCTCCACCGGCGCGGTATTCGCAGCAACGGCGGAGCTGCTGCGGCAAGCGGATTTTGTTTCCCTCCATGCACCGCTGACCGCGGAAACACGGCACTTAATTGGCGCGGAACAACTGCGGTTGATGAAGCCGAATGCTATTTTAATCAACACGGCGCGCGGGCCGCTGATTGATGAGCCGGCCTTGTTGCAGGCGCTAAAGGAAAAACGTATTCGTGGCGCCGGCTTGGATGTCTTTGAAAATGAACCCCAATTAACACCGGGTCTGACGGAATTAAAAAATGTGGTGCTTTTACCGCATATCGGCAGCGGCACGGAAGAAACGCGCACGCGAATGGCAGTGATGGCGGCGGAAGATCTCATCGCCATGGTACAAGGCCGCCGCCCCGCCCATCCAGTAAATCCTGAGGTATGGGATTCACCAAGCCCACGTTAAACCAATTGGTAAATCAGTTTTATGGCGTTTTCTGCTTAAAAACGCCATTATTATAAGACTACACGGCTTTAATAAAAATTGCTGGATTTCTCTTGACTTTTAATATTAAACCGGTTAAACTACTTTAAGTGTTGATTCAGCCCTTGCTCTTTGGTACAGACAAAGGTTGAGTTTGTTTTCGTTTGGTCCTTTTTTTAAGGAGAGCTTTATGAGTACCAACATTTCACTTCATCGGTCCCCAGCCATTCTGTTAGGTTTGGCTGCGGGAGTAACAGCACTGGGTCTGGTCGGTTCGGCCACCCATGCCGCGATGCTCGCAAGCGACAATGCGGGCAATTATCAGGGTAGCGGAGGAACCGCAAATGTCTGGACAAACGTCAGCAACAGTCCGACAACCGCTACGGAACCATCAGCGGGAACCGGTTTTGGCGCATGGGCGGTGGTCGATCAGCAAGCGGGTTCCGCACCGTATAATGGGTCGGGATTGGCGACCTTTGACGGCACCAAGGATCCGATCAATACCAACGGTAATAGTTGGTACATGTATGCCAACAACGGCAGCAACGGTGCCTCCCCGACCGTAGCACGGGCGGATATCTATCGCGCCTTCACCGGCAACCTCAGTACCGGTCAGGAATTCAGCATCGCTCTGCAGACCGGCAGCGTCGGCAGTTACCCGGCGGCTGGTCTTCCCGCCTTTGGATTCAGCCTCGACAATGGTGTCGCCGCGATTTCCTCCAGCACCAGTTCCGTGCCGGTTACGGTGGGCAACGGTTCTCAAACCAGCGCTAACACGTATACCGACGGCAGCGCCTTATTTTCGGTGAGCTTTAACGAGCTTGGCGACAGCGCCACGAGTACCAATCTGACCTCGTATAATGGGCAGACCAACTCCGCAGGCGGATATATTCTGGAAACCAATATTTCCACCGATGGTACCACCGTGTCGTCGACTTCCGGTTTGACGGCTGCCGAGCTTAGTGCTGGAATCACCGCTAATTTTGCACTTGCAACGGGTAATGCCTACACACTGACGTTGGATTCCGTTGGCACCACACCGGCGGTTCTGGCGACCTACACCGGCACGCTCAAGAGCGGCGATGTGCTCAACGGCGTTGACGTCTTTGATCAGAACACGAACGCCAATGGCACCTTCAACAGCTTGGCCATTGTTCCTGAACCAGCCACCATGAGCTTGTTCTTGGCGGCGGGTGCGGGCTTGCTGTTGATTCGGCGGCGGCGGACAGCCTGAGGCTCGGGACGCCGGGCCTATACATCGGATGGCCTTTTGCCTTGATTCTGATAGAAGTCGGAATCAAATAACAGAGTGGTTCTGTCCCGATGCGATGAATGGTTCAGGTTTGTTTCAGGTGTTTTTAGTGAGCCTGCGGCAGATTCCTTAAAGGTCAGGAGTTTATGTTATGACTTTCAACTTTACAGGTTTTGCACACAACAATTGTGGTCACGCGCATCTCCGGCGGCACCGCCTGGTTATGGGCGCGGCTGTCGCAGGTTTGGTTGGATTAGTTCTGGCTCACGGCGGCATGGCCGCCGCCGTGAGCCTTTCCGATAATGCCGCCAATTTGGCCTATTCCGACGGAAGTTGGGCCAACGGCAGCAATGGCGGCACCGGTTTTGGGCCATGGGTGCAAGGGCCAACCGGTTCCGGCGTTGATCAAAATGCCACCTGGGGCTTTGACACCGAATCTGCGGCTAATATTTTTGGCACCACGGCCACGCCCAATATCAACACCAGCGGGGTAGCCTGGACGCTGTGGTCTCAAAAAGGTACAGGCTCTGATGCAGCGCCGCCTACGGCCTACCGCAGTTTTGATTATTCGTTAGAATCCGGAGCCACATTTTCCATCAATATGGCCACCGATGCCATCGGCTCGCAGGGAGCGGAAGGCTTTCAGCTTCAAAATTACAACGCCGCCACCGGCTACGCCACGCCCATTCTGGAAGTGGCGGCTTTCGCTTCCGGCAGTTATTACAGTGTCAGCTACGGTGGATATAGTTCATCATCACTGGGATTTTCCAATTCCTTTAATACCGATATTAAGTCAATTCATGATGGCAGCAGCACCGGCAACAATGGCAACGGGCTGACCATTACGGTTGATCTTACCGCACCGTCTACTGCATCCATTTCGCTTACGCCTCTGGCATCGGCGCAAGGTAATGCGGAAACTTTTACCAATCTGGCTCTCAACAGTGATCCAATAAACGAGATCATGCTGTTTAATGATAATCTGGGCAGTAGCGCACAAAATGCCTATTTCAATAATTTACTGGTCTCCACGCCCGTTCCGGAACCAACCGCGATTTTACTGCTGGTAAGTGGATTGCTGGCGTTGCCCATGATTCAGCGGCGGCGGACACGGCAACTGCTTCGTACCGCGGTGCGCAGTACGAAGGCAACCACGGATTTATCGGCTGACACGGATACTGCCGCGCGGGGAAAGTTTTCAGTTTTCGGCTCCCAGTTTTTAGGCTGTGATTATGGGCGTGCCGCAAGGAGAGAATCAAAATGACATTG
Source organism: Phycisphaerae bacterium (assembly GCA_049977145.1). Taxonomy (GTDB): domain Bacteria; phylum Planctomycetota; class Phycisphaerae; order WQYP01; family WQYP01; genus JAMDCX01. The sequence continues at coordinate 24,262 of JBMFGW010000007.1, read as the reverse complement.
GTAACAACACATCTCAAAAGCATGAAAACTGGCAAGGCGAACCGGTTACCGGTTAGGGCGCTGCTGGCTGCGGCGGCGTTGGCTGCCACGGTGACGATGGTACCTGCCTTACAGGCGCAAAATGACGCTTATGCTCCGTCGGCGATTCTGGATTATTTTGGCGGTACGTGGCAGAACATCACCAACCGTATGCCGGACATATTCGGAGCCGGTTACGGCTCAGTGTTAACCCCGCCGCCGACGCGGGCGGATTCGGGCAATGGTTCGGTCGGTTACGATATTTATAATCGCTTTGATCTTGGCTCTTCCAATGACCCCACCAATTACGGCACCATCAGCGGCTATGAAAATCTGGTCAGCGCGGTGCATCAAATGGGTGGGTACATCTATATTGATTACTCCCTTGGGCATAACGGCTTTTCCCAGTGGGGCACCACGGACGGCAATGGTAATTCCTTTGCCGATGCCGGGGGTTATCCCGGCTTTGTACTAAGCAACTCCAGCAGTGCCTATGGTGATTTTAATAATCCCGCCGACACCGGCACGCAAACCGGGCAAACTTCCGGCCTGATCAACATTAATTTTAATGAGAACTACCAATATATCCGCATCCCCACCACCACTGGCAATCCGAACAATATTCCCGCCGGCACCACCCCGGCCTTCGGTCGGTTGGCCAACGTGGCCATGCCGGCCAATCAGCAGTTTTATCCGCAGCCGGGGTACAACACGCAAAGCATTACCAACCCCGATACCAGCCAAAGTGGAATTCTGGTAAATTCATTTAATACCGCCAATCCGCAGGGCGGTTCGCCAACGCTGCAAAATGATACCGGTTATCTGATGGATAACGTGCAGTGGATGGTCCAGACTCTCGGTGTTGACGGCTTCCGCCTGGATGCCGTTAAGAATATGGAATATTCCACGATTTTGCCGTACTTTAATCAAGCGGTGACCCAGGCCAGCACGCACACCTATCTCAACGGCCAACAGGAACAGATTTATTCTTTCAGCGAATATTACGACAGCAATATTCCGCAAGGCCCCGGCAATCCCATTGATCCGGGCGCGAATTTGAACGCCCTGAATTTTCCGCTGTTTTTTGCCATGCAGAATAACCTGACCGGTGATGGCTTGACCAATAATTGGAACAACATTGTTAGCGCGTCATACCTGGTCAATAACGGCGGCGTGGATTTTGTGCAAAGCCAGGATAATGGCGCACCCTATTTAAGCAATGTGGCCTACGCGTATGAACTCATGATGCCGGGCCAGGCCATTGTCTATTTTAACGGCGACGCCACTTCCAACGACAGCGGCACACAAAGCTTTCCGCAAAATGGTCGCGGCGACGCCTTGGGCGGTGTTTATGGCAATCAGATGGCCAACAATTCTCTGGCCACTTATAACTCTACCGGACAGACCATGACGGTCACGCATCTCAATCAGATCAGCGGTCTGGTGGATCTGCGCAACCGTTACAGCACCGGCAATGTGATTCAACGCTATATCAGCCAGAATAATTACGCCTTTGAACGCCAGGATTCGGCATTGGTGCTGCTGAATAATCAAACCGGCGGCGGCAATTACTCCACCACATTGCAAACATCCTTCAACCCGGCCAATGTACCGTACTTGGTGGAATTAACCGGCAACGCCGCCGCCAACGGTTTGCCGCCTGTGTTGCAGGTATATTCCAATGGCACGGTCAATGTGACGTTTTCCAACAATACCAACTCCGCCGGAACATTTACCGGCCAGGGCGATTTAATTTATGGTCCGGCCACGCCCATTGGCACCATGACCATCACCAACGCCGCCGGAGAAATTGCCGGCAACGTCCCCGCGGCCAGTGATCCCAATGTCGCCACAGAGAATGGCACCAATACTGTCACCAATGTGGCGGTGGTCAAGGGACCGCAGTTCCAGATTCAACTGCAAACCCAGCCGGTATATCTGCTGGGCAACACCAGTATGTATGATCCCAACGCCGGCGGTGATAACGCCATATTCAAAATCAACAGCGGCCTGGCCGTAAACGGCCAGAGTTTTGTCAGCACCACACCCAACAGCATCGGCTACGGATATCTGCAATTCCAAAACGCCAGTCCGCTGGTTGGCGGCGGCACAGGTTTATATACTGAAACCATCAATACCAGCGCCTTGCCGCAGGGGTATGACAATATTGAGGTTATCGCTTTTCGGCACCGCACCGGAGTTGATGCGCCGCCGGTCTATACCGATTGGACGCAAACGATATACGTTGATACATCCGCACCGGTTTCGCAGATCATGAGTTTTGATCCGGTCACGCATGGCGTAAGTCAGAATCGCGATTTAGTGGTGCAATCGGTGGATGGTTTGGCCAATAATATCCACGTACTTTTCGACCTTGGTTCCGCGGTTACCAACAGCCAGATTCTCGCGATGATCGGCAGTTCCAATCAGGCTACCCAAACCGATACCAATCAATGGACCATTGAAGCGCAGGCCCTGACCAGCGGCAATCATGTGGCCACGGTGGTAACGTACAAGCCCGACGGTACCTACAATATCCAGCGCTTTGCCGGACTGTATACCTCCACTATTTATGGCCAGGGATTAGGCGATCTGAATTTCAACGGCTTGTATAACGTGGCGGATGTCAATACGTTTGCCTCGCTTTTAGCGAGCAACAATACGGAATTTAATCCGGCGGCGGATTATCTGGGAACCGGGGTTATTAACACGCAGGATTTGATTTTATTTGGCCAGACGCTGGAACAAAAAGATGCCAGCAGCCAAACCATGCAGGCCTATGATAATCTGCTGCAGCAATACACCGGCACAAGCAATTTAACCGCCCTGTTGGCGGCGTCACCGGTGCCGGAACCGGCGGCTGGATTGCTGCTGCTGGCGGGCATACCCTTGATATTGATGCGGCGGCGTCGCCGCAGTGAAAACAGGATACCGTTATTGTAACCAACATTTTTTTAAAGGAGGTTCATTATGAACCGGAAAACAGGTTTTACCCTCATAGAGTTGTTAGTGGTCATCAGCATTATCGCGCTGTTGATCGCGCTGCTTTTACCGGCGCTGGCCAGAGCGAAGGCATTGGCGGATTCCATTGTTTGTGCGTCGAACGCGCGGCAACTGGCATTGGCGGAAAACATGTTCGCCAATGAACACAAGGGGTTGGTGCAGCCGGATACTGACAGCAGCATCATGAAGTACACCGAAACGCCTGACGCTGATCACACCATGTTCGCCTATCGCTACAGCACGTATGACCAGGCCACCGGACAATATGTGCCACTTGGAAGTGCAGTGTTGAAAGACTGGGCCAGCGCGCTGGTGCCCTACCTCGGCGGCCAGGAGAATCAGTCGTTCATGAATTTTGGTGTCAACGGGGCGGGTTCAAAAGTGTTTCTGTGCCCCAGTGACCCGACACTCAATGACCAATATCCCGGATACCAGCTCTTTAACAATGTTGAGACTGGCCAGAATGGTAACACCCAGCCCACCCCGCCCGGTTACGCCGGTGCCTTCCAAGGTTACTATCCGGTTTCCTACGGAATTAACGCCGACATTGCGTCAGCCAATTACAATGGCCAATATGCGGCGTTTAATCCCAACTGGGCTTTCCAGATTGCCTCAGGGGCTAATTCCTCCAGCGCACCGGTCGGGTCCGCTGGCTGCAAACTTTCGGCTGTCGCTAATCCCGCCGCCACGTTGATGTTTGGTGATTGTGGCGTGCGGCCCAATCCAGGTGGTTTGGATGCGCAGGGTGGTAATGGACTGTTTTATTGCGATGAAACGTATTACACCACCGCCTACACCTACGCTGCCGGCTTGCCTGCCAGCGTTAATGTGGAGACGTTGCAGGCGGTTGCGGATTGCGCCACACTACGTGATCGCATTCCGCTGGCCCCGGATGTGCTGCCGTTACCGGTTGGCGATCCGGGCGGGATCGGCATGGGTTGGGTGCGCCACGGCACAACAATCAATGTGGCCTTTGTCGATGGCCACGTTGAGGCCGTCAGCCCCAGCGATTTTCATAATGTTTTTGTCGACCCACACTGACAGGCCACCCGGCTCGTACTATAAATCTTTCGCAGCGGCCATGGCTTCTCAAAGTCCGTGGCCGCTGTTTTATTGGTCAACGGCTTTGCCGCCGGACTGCTGAAACCTGCGGGTTTGAATCCACGTGGCATGCGTATTCCGGAAACTCCAGTGTGGCTGTTCTGTAACCCAATGTCGCGCTGTAGTGCTAAGTTCAATGGGCCGGAGGGCGGGGTGGTAGATTGCCCGTCTCCGGTGAATCACCGGGTTCAATACCCATGTCCTTGACTTTCTTGTTGAGGGTATTGCGGTTGATGCCCAGAAAGTCGGCGGCCTTGATTTTGACATCGCCGCAGCGTTGCAGGGCTTTTTCCAGCAGCGCCTTTTCCACCTGATGAATCACCAGATCGTAAACCTCCCCTTCGCGCAGGGCGTATTCGCTGATCGCCTGTTCCGCCATACGATTTACCACAGATTCGAAATTGTCGCGCGCGCCGCCGGCGCGGCCCTGCTGCGCAAAAGCACGGATGGCCGTGGGCAACAGATCTTCCGTAAGCGTATCGCCGCGGCTTAATACCACGGCGCGTTCGATCGCGTTTTCCAGTTCCCGCACATTCCCCGGCCAGGGATAGCGTACGAGTGTGTTAACCAACTCACGACTGATCTTATTGAGATTTTTTCCGTTCTCCGCATTGAACTTATCGAAAAAATAATCAATAAGCTTCGGAATATCTTCGCGGCGATTGCGCAAGGCCGGAAGATGAATCGCCACCACATTGAGCCGATAAAATAAATCTTCGCGAAATTTGCCTTTGGCCACTTCCTCCTGCAGGTTCAGATTGGTGGCGGCAATGATGCGGACATCCACCCGGATAGTCTGCGTGTCGCCCACACGCTCAAATTCCCGCTCCTGCAAGACCCGCAAAAGTTTCACCTGCAGGGTGATATCGAGTGTGCCGATTTCATCAAGAAACAGCGTTCCGGTGTGGGCGGCCTCAAAACGTCCAATTTTATCGCGAATGGCGCCGGTGAAACTGCCTTTGATGTGGCCAAAGAGTTCCGACTCCAGCAGCGTACCGCTTAAAGCGCCGCAATTAACGCGGATAAACGGTTTGTCCGCGCGATTGGAATTAAAGTGAATGGCTTTGGCGATCAATTCCTTGCCGGTACCGGTTTCACCAAATATCAGCACCGTCGCCCGGCTTGCCGCCACCTGCGCGATGGTGTCAAATACCTCCAGCATGGTGGGGGACGCTCCGATAATGCTGTCAAATTTATACCGGCTTTGCAGCGTGCTGCGCAGTTGCCGGCGTTCTTCCAACCATTGTTCACGTTCGCTGGCGATAATGGAATTAATCTTCGTGGCCTGTGCGGTAAAAGCGGCAATAATCTCCAGCAACCGCTGGTCATTGGACAAGGTTTCAACATCCACAAACTGCTTGTCAACGGATAAAGCTCCGCAGGCTTTGGACTCGATAAGAATCGGCACACAGATAAAACTTGTGACCTGACCGGGAACCGGCAGACGTGCGCCAGTGCGGTTAAGAAATTGGATCTCCTTACTGATATCCGCTACGACGCGCGGCTTACCGGTCGCCACCACCTGCCCGGTGATACCTTCCCCCACATCGTAGCGGCCCCGCTGAATTTCATCGGCCGTGAGGCCCAATGCCGCTTCAATCTGCAATTTGCCCGTCGCCGAATCCAGCAGCACCATCGAACCACGCTGCATGCCCAGCCGATCCGCCAGTATCCGCATGGTCTGATCAAACACCACATGGAGGTCCAGACCCGACGAAAGCGCCCGGCCGATTTCAGTCAGAATAGTTAGTTCAAGTTCCGCACGATCCATAACCACAATCCTTAGCGATCATCAACTATTTTTGACCCGCATCGCACCGCCCCACTACCGCAGTCCGTTTCACGCCGCGAAAACTGCGGTGGCTATTGTACTATGCAAATACGCGCAGAAGAACCATGGCGGTACGTCGTGTGGTATCCCACCCCTGGCAAACTCGCGCCGTGGCACCAGATATGGCCACCCCCGCCGCCGCGACAATAATGGCGCTGGCTTTCATTGCGGCATGGAGGTTTGGTATAATCCTTCGCTGGTATTGGCGTTTGGCACAGTTGCCGACGTGTAATCAGGATGCTGGATTAATCCGATTTCACAAGCATGGATGGCGGCCCAGGCATGTTTAAAATTATCGGCTGTTTGATCGCGTTTTTTGTCATAGCCGCGTTATTATTTGTGATTCGGCAAATCAGGCTGGACTGCACCAGCCAGTCCGCACAGTTGTCCGCGCAAATTGCCCGTAAGCAGCAGATACTCTGGGATCAACAGACAAAAATCGCCGCGGCTACCAATCCGCAAACGTTGCTGGTCAAACTCCGGGCGATTCAAGCCGCGCAAAGCACAACCCGGTCGGCCAGCAAACGCGGTGGCATTATGATTTATGCCACACCGGTATTTAAGGGAAATTAATTCGACCATGGGGCGGCCACACGTAAATAAAGAATAGTCGCCCGGATACAGGCGTAATGATGATGGCGGAAAAAAACGACAACCAGGTGCGATCATTGCGAAGAGTGGACCGACTCTCCACGGTGGTGCTGTTTGTGTCCGCGGCGTTGTTGATCGGTTTGGCGGGCCGGGTGTTTTGGCTCCAGACGAATGTCACCAGCGCCGACACTGGAAGCCTGCAATCGCAACATGATGTTCGCGTGACCCTTATGGCCCGCCGCGCCTCAATTTACACCGCCGATTCGACGTTGATCGCCGGCAGCGTACGCGTCTACAACATGTTTGCCGATCCGGGTTATATTTTTGATCCGCAAGGCAACCTCAACGCCCTGGCTGGTGCGCAGCTGGCAGCCTCCCGTAAAATCATGGCGGACGCCATGGGCCGGGTTCTCAACGAAAATCCGCAGGATTTTTTGCCCTGGCTGAAAAGCCACCTTTATTACGCCAATGGCAGCCTGCGTCGTTTTATCTGGCTGCAACGTGACGCCGATCATGCTTTCCACCACCGCTTTGAAACCATCAAACGCGGTTTAATTCTCCGGTCCCGTCGCGCGCTACGCGATCACCACCCCGCCCTGGCGCAGGAATATTTTCATGCGCTGGATGGAATTGGTTTTATTCTTTCCACACGGCGCGTTTATCCGCTGGGGAATTTCGCGGGGCAGGTTATCGGCTTTACCAACTCGGAACATGGTCTCAATGGCCTCGAAGAGCAATTAAATTCGCTGTTGGTGGGGCGCAATGGCCAGGCGGTTTATGTGAAAGATGCGGCGGCGCGAGCGCTCTGGATCAAGAAACATAACTACCGTTTGCCCAGCGACGGCATGCGGGTCTGGTTGACACTGGATACCACCATCCAGCAGATTGCCCAGTATGAACTGGACAAGGCCGGCAAAGCCTTTAAAGATCGCAGCGCCGTGGCCATTGTGATGAATCCATGGAATGGGGATATTCTGGCGATGGCCAATTATCCACCGCTGAATCCGAATACCTGGCAGAAGACGCCGCAAAATTTCTGGCGGAATCGCGCGGTAACTGATCCTTATGAACCTGGTTCCGTGTTCAAACCATTCAATCTTTCCTGGGCGCTGAAAAATCATGTTGTCACATTGAACACCGTTTTCGACACCTATAATGGCCGATACCGTGATCCCACCGGACGGCTCATCAAGGATGTCGGCGGCTGGCCCAAACTGACGGTGGAAAATATTCTGGTCTATTCCAGTAATATCGGCATGACGCAGATTGGCTGGAAAATGGGTATTCCCATGGAATATCAGGCCATTCATGCCTTTGGCTTTGGACGAATGACCGGCTGTATTTTGCCGGGAGAGTCCCCTGGAATAGTACGCCCGGAATCCCAATGGACCAAAGGAATGGAAACCAGCGTGTCCTTCGGCTACGGTATTGCCGTTACCCCGCTGCAACTTTGCCGCGGTTTGTGCGCTATCGCCAACGGCGGCTGGCTGCCGACACCGCAGATCATCAAAGCCGTGGAAGTCAGCCCCGGAAAACTGGAAACCTGGTCCCAGATCGCCGGACCGCAACCATGGAAAAAAATTGTCCCGCGCGCTATTGAAAAACAGGTGCGTATGGCCATGGAGCAGGTCATGGTTCGCGGTACGGGTCAATATGCCATTTCGCCGCTGTACCGGTTGTTTGGAAAAACCGGTACCGCCAATCTGGCCGTAGCGGGTCAGGATGGCTATCATGCCCATCAATACAATGCCACCTTCATCGCCGGTGGTCCGCTGCCGGTCCCGCGGCTGGTGTGTGTGGTGGCAGCGCACGAACCGGATCCGCATCTGGGGCATTATGGCGGTACGGTCGCCGGACCGGCTTGTTCCGCCATTCTGACGCGATCATTGCAATATCTTCAGGTACCGCCCGATCAAGGTCCGAAGACCGATCCGTGGTGGGGCAAAGAGGCGCTGCTGAAGCGACTCAAGGGATTAAGCCATTGATGATGCGGCTTGGCGATCTGTTAAAGTCGGTTCCAGTTCCGCTGCACCAGGTTGCCGGCGGCGCTGAGGATCCCATCATTCACCGCGTGGTCGAAGACTCACGAACCGTGCGGGACGGCGATTTATTTGTCGCCCGGACCGGCCTTAAAAATAATGGTCGGCATTTTATCGCCGAGGCCATCGAACATGGCGCTGCCGCCGTGGTCACCGCGCCATCACAAATAGTTGCCACCGCGGCCCAAGTGCCCGTGCTTCAGTGCGCCCAGCCGGCGCTGGCTTTAGGATTCCTGGCCCAGGCGATCCATGAGTTTCCCGCCCGGAATATGAAACTGCTGGCGGTAACCGGAACCAATGGCAAAACGACCACCACGTATTTGCTCCGCGGCATTCTGCGAATGGCCGGCGTTCCCTGTGGGTTGCTGGGAACGGTGCAACTTGATGATGGCCAGGTGGTGGTGGAAAGTCCCATGACCACGCCCGGACCGGTGGAGCTGGCCGCATTGCTGGCGCGCATGCGGGATCATGGCGTACGCGCGGTGGCTTTGGAAGCCAGCAGCCATGCTTTAGCCCAGGATCGCCTTGCCGGCCTGAATATTCACGTGGCGATGTTCACCAATCTCACTGGCGACCATCTCGATTATCACGGCACCATGGAAAATTATGCCGCTGCCAAGGCCCGTTTGTTTACAGCGCTGGCCCCGGATGCGTTTGCCATAATCAATGCCCAGGACGCCTGGAGTTCGCGGATGATCCGGGATTGTCGCGCGCGAACATTGTCTTACGGTATCGACGGCCCCGCTGATTTTTCCGGTTCCATCCATGCCATGAGCTCCACCGGCATGGAAGTGTCGATCCGCGGTCCGGATGGAATGCTCCTGGACCTCCGCACCGGTCTACTGGGCCGGCACAATGTGCAGAATATGTTATGTGCCGCCGCCGCCTGCTGGGCGGCGGGTGTGGCGCCGGAATTCATCACCGCCGGTTTGCAGGCCGCGGATTTGGTTCCCGGTCGCCTGCAGCCCGTGGCGCCGGCAGGGGTAAAACGCGAGACACTGCCCTTTACAGTGCTGGTGGATTATGCCCATACTCATGATGCCTTGGAAAATGTACTCACCGCCATCCGTGGATTTACCACCGGAAAAATAATTTGCCTGTTTGGCTGCGGTGGGGATCGCGATACCACCAAACGCCCCAAAATGGCGGCGGTCGTGCAGCGCCTGGCCGATAAGATCATTGTGACTGATGACAATCCGCGCACGGAGGCATCTGCGGTTATCATAACGCAAATTGTGCGCGGCTTCTCCGGTGATTTGGCCGACCGCCTGACGGTCATTCCGGATCGGGCGACCGCCATCCGCCACGCCATTGCCGGCGCGGAGAAAGGGGATGTGGTGCTGATTGCCGGGAAAGGACACGAAAATTACCAGATCATCGGTACGAGTCGGTATCATTTTGATGATGTTGAGCAGGCGCAAGAGGCGATACGAGCGCGGCTCGGATTAACAACGAACGGTACACCATGAAGCCTTGGTCATTTCAACAAATTCACAGAGTAACGCTTAGCCGCTGGCTGGCCCGCGGTACCCGCGAATTTACTGGCCGCGTCAGTACGGACAGCCGTGATTTGCGGCCCGGAGATCTTTTTGTGGCCATCACCGGACCGAATTTTGACGGCCATGATTTTATTCCCGCGGTGATAGACGCGGGAGCCGCCGGAATTCTGTCTTCCCATCCCCCGGAGCCGACAATTCGTACCGCGGTTGCGGCCTCCGTCACGCTGCTGCAATGTGATGACACGATTCGCGGATTAAACCGCCTGGCCGCCGCCTACCGTCGGGAGTTGCGTGCCAAGGTGATTGCGGTGGGCGGCTCCAATGGAAAAACCACCACTAAGCAGATTATTCACACTCTTTTAGCGCAGCGCTTTTCCGGTGTCGCCAGCCCGAAAAGTTTTAATAACAACATCGGCCTTCCCTTGACGCTGCTGTCGGTGGAACCGCCGCATCAGTACGTCATACTGGAAGTCGGTACCAGCGCTCCGGGCGAAGTGGAATTCCTGGGGCAGGTGGCGGCACCGGATATTGTGGTTATCACCGGGGTGGGGTTGGAACATCTGGAATTCCTCACCGATATTAAGCATGTGGCACGGGAGGAAGCCGCACTGGCAAGATTTGTCGCCAATGATGGCATTTTGCTTTTAACCAATGATTCGCCGGAGCTGCTGGCAGCGCTGCGGCTGACCGATGGTCCACGCTTCACCATCGGTGGTGGCGGTTCCGGTGCGGATATGGAAGCCACGGAAATTCACGAATTGCTCACTGGCACAGATTTCGTGGTCAATGGCCGTGCCCAATACCATTTGCCGTTGCTGGGGCGGCACAATGTCTTTAACGCCATGCTCGCCATCGGTGTGGCCCGGCGGATGGGCTTGACCGATGCTGAAATTCAATCTGGAATTCAAAATGTAAAACCCGCGGCTATGCGCCTCGAGCCGCTCCGTTTCGGAACGCACTTCATCGTCAACGACGCCTATAACGCCAACCCCACCAGCATGGCGGCGGCCATTAAGATGTTTGCAACGTTGCCGATTCCCGATGATGTTGTCGGGCGTGCGCGCCGGGTCGCCATCCTCGGCGACATGTTGGAACTGGGGCCCGCGGCGGTGGAGTTACACCGCCAAATAGGCGCTCTGGCTGCGGAAAATCCCATAGATATGCTGTTATTGGTCGGGCCGTTGATGCAGCACGCCGCCGCCCTGGCGCGGTTGCAGGGTATGACGGTGTTTCATTTTATGGATGTTGCGGCGGCGGCGGCCGCCTTACCACGACTTTTGCATAAATCCGATATGATTCTACTGAAGGCTTCCCGCGGCATGCGGTTGGAAAAATTATTACCGGTCCTTGGCGCCCTGGAACCTGATCGCGCGGCTTAACGGTAATTTGATATTCGGAGGCTCACTTGCTGTATCTCTTGTATACGTGGATGGTGGGGCATCATTGGTTGCCTGGACATTGGCCCATTGACGTGGTGATATTCCGTTCCGCACTTTCCATTATCTTCAGTTTTCTGCTGGTGCTCATTGCCGGAAAACCCACCATTGAGTGGCTGCGAAAACAAAAACTCGGAGATCAACCGGAATTTAACCACGCGCAAATTAACGCCTTAACCAAAGCCAAAGCCAATACCCCGACCATGGGTGGAATTCTGATTATCGCGAGTATTTTTGTCACCACGCTGATTTTTGCGCGCCTCGATAATTTTTATGTCCGCATGGGACTGTTGTGTCTGGTTTATCTCGGAACACTCGGCGGCTTCGATGATTGGCTTAAGCTCACCGCCAAACGCCGCGTCCCCGGCAGCCGCGACGGCCTGTTCTGGTGGGAAAAACTGGTCTTTCAAATTGGCTTGGGCGTCTTGCTGGCGCTATTTATCTATTACCACGGTAAATATGATCAGGCCCACTACCTCAACTGGCCATTTCTGCCGCGCGATATTGTTTTGCCAACCTGGCTGTTTGCCATTATTTCCGTGGTGGTCATCGCCGGTACCAGCAACGCCGTCAATTTCACCGATGGCATGGACGGTCTGGCCAGCGGCTGCATGGCCATCGTCGCCTTCGCTTTTATGATCCTGGCTTACGTTACCGGTGACGCCCGCTGGGCCGCAAATCTTAATTTCAACCATATTCGCTACGCCGGTGAATTGGCCGTGATCTGCGGCGCTATTACGGGCTCCTGTCTGGGGTTTCTCTGGTTTAATTGCAATCCCGCACAGGTCTTTATGGGCGATACCGGTTCTCTGGCCCTGGGCGGCGTGGTCGGCTATGTCGCCATTGTCATCCGGCAAGAACCTATGCTGCTTTTGGTCGGGGGGATATTTGTGATCGAAGCCCTGAGTGTAATGATTCAGGTCGGTTATTTCAAAGTCACCCATGGCAAAAAGGTTTTCCTCTGCAGTCCGATTCACCATCACTTCCACCTCAAAGGATGGAGTGAACCGCAGATCGTTGTTCGATTCTGGCTCCTGTCCGCTCTCTTCGCGGCCATGGCCCTGGCCACCCTGAAATTGCGCTAAGCCGTGTGTCACCGCAAAAAAGCAGAAGGACGCCAGAGATTAGCGCGGGATCGAGGTAATGAAATAATGAGTAATGAATAGAACGCGGTTTACCGCAGCGATGCGCTATTTGCCGGTGATCAGCAGTTCCACAAACGACAGGTAGTCCCCGAGCTTGCGAAAAATCCTCATGCGGTCCATGACATAAAGCAAGGCCATAGCCCATGGCCCCATCCCCGCCAACAACGGTGGATGTCACCTTTTTGTGGTCCCAACAACACCGGCAGCAACGCAGTGGCGTTGAGTATCTGTGTCACAATCCATCAAATTCTTCGCAGCGTGCAAAGATTTTTTAGTAGCGTTTTTCAGCACAGCTTTCCAAAAATCTGTGCTCCGTCGTCGCGTTTTGGTATCTCCGCGTTCTCCGCGACTCCGCGTGAAATTTCGGTTGCGGCGCACCCGCGCTGTGCCAAACCGCCAGCAACCGCTTCGCCGGATGGCCAACGCCTTCGCTTCTTCCCGCAGGCCCGGGCACGGTTACTTGCGGAGATTGTTATGAAATTTCAGGGTTCATCGGTTACGTTTGTCACCTGCTTGATCTGATAAGGATTCGCCGGAGTTTTTCGCGGCGGCGCGGTAATGGCCGGTTTTTCAAGCGGTGGTTCTTCTTCACTGGCGGCTTTATTAAGTTCGTCGCGGGTCTCAGTAAGCCCCTTCTTGAATTCAAAAATGGATCGACCAAGACTTTTCGCGACACCAGGCAGCCGATTGCCAAAGAAAATCAGCGCGATGGCCAGAACAATCAAAAGATCCGGGCCGTCGAAGAGATTCCCGAAACCCAGCGCCAACGGTAATATATGAACAGACCCGAGCATGATTTATCACCTCATAAAACGATCAGCTGGTGGGCCTCCCTAATTCCGCCAGCATGGTCAATACACTATTATTGTATATACCACATCGTCCAATGGCAAATCAACACCCGCGCAGCGGCGGCGGAATCATCAGGCCCGGATTTTCTGTATCAAAACTTGTAGCCGATCTCCACGCCAACTTCATCCTCGGACATGGTGGTGCTGATGGGAATACTCTGACCACCGAGATCCATGGTTCCGCTCATGGATTGTTGGAAGGCGTGCATATAGGCCTCGGTAACCGTCCAGCCCATGCCAAGCTGCTCCGTAGCACCGATGGTAATATGACTGCCCATAATGGCCGGGAGAATTAAATTCGATGCCAAGTCCTGCGAACCAATGGGGTTGCTGCCGTAACAATAACCGCCGCGTACCGTCAGGAATTTGTTAATCCGGTATTGCGTGCCGAAATTAGCCACCCCTTCATCATGCCAGTGCAAAGGCAGACTGACATGGCTGGTGCCGTTCCAGGGACCATAGATATTCAAATTGTTCATGGTTTCGTGCCAGTTAATCCACTGGCCTTCCACGCTGATGGTCCAGCGGGAGGTGGGGTGAAACGCCACGCCCAAGGCCACCTGCTCGGGATAATCAAGGTGGGTGCTGTATTGCCCCGGCCCGCCGGTCGGGCCGCCCTGTGCCGCAAGGCTTTCATAGCTGGCCTGATAAGTCAGCGGTGTGAAGATGATCGGGCTGCGGTACGATAACCCCAGCGTAACGTATTTATTGAGTTTATACATTCCACCGATAGTGCAACCTATGCCGAAGGCACTCGTGGAGTTCCCCAGATTCAGGCCGGAGATAGTATTGCCGGTGGTGACAGTCTGTTGGAAAGAGGCCGTTTCATACGCCAAATTGAGTGCGAAACCGACGCTCCAGTTTTTTGCCGGCTTCCACGCCAGTGCCGGCGCGACATTCGCAAACGAGATATTACTGTACGATTCCAAACTACCGCCAAAGTAGTTCGACTGCTGATAATTTACGCCCATACCGGAGGTACCGTAGAAACCTCCACCAAAATACAGGTGTGGACCGAAGGCCGGTGCCAACCATCCCAGTGCCGGCACACCATATAAATTAGAGTGACTGCCGATTGTGCCCGCCCCGAAATTGGCGTCCCGATTGGGAAAAAATCCTTCCATGGAAAAGGCCGCCTGCGGCTGGATCCAGGCCAAGCCCGCCGGATTGGTAATGGCCGTCATCGGATCACCGGGATCCGCCACGACCGCACCAGCCATACCCATTTGGTACTGGCCAATGCCAATAAGTTGATAACCATTGGTGGCTATAGCCTGATCGCAAGCCATGGCCACCAGCCCCGCCGCCGCCGCGGCACACAAGAAGTTTTTCCACAACATGTTCATACTCCTTTTATCCTCTAACCGTAAGAACAAGCACAGTTTAGCGTAGGCACAAAATAAAAGTTCTAGGTGGCCATCCGTTACAAATGATAAGGGACGATGCGGCTTCCAGTATAGGAATATTTCTTAACGCAGCATCGGAAAGTTTCGTAGCAACCTATTTATTATTGGGATTAAAGGCCACGAATACCATTGATTTATATGGTTTTTTTATCATTACGTCCATGTCGGCTTTCCGCGCTGTGGTGATGGCGGGGTGTCAGGCGGGTAGTGGCTGGTCAAAAAATTCAGGCGGTTTAACTATTGACGCCCGGTTTTGAGGTCTTATGATAACTTCAGTGATTGCAGATTTCTGCAATCTTTGGAATGTTGGCTGGATGGATACGGACAATGAAATCATCACCTCATGATCAGCGATGCGAAAGACTCGGCGAGTTTTTCGGTATTTTTGCGCATGCGGCGCGGATGAAAATATTCTGCTGTCTGCAGAATGGGCCGCGATCTGTATCGCAAATTGCCCGGGAGGCCGGCATTACCCTGCCCAATACTTCGCAGCACCTGCGGCTGATGCGCCAACAGGGAGCCGTGGACAGCAAGCGGTCCGGGCGGAGTGTTTATTATCATCTGGCGGATCCGCGGTTTATTGAGGCGGCCAATATGGTGGCGGACGCACTGGCGCAGTCGGGAAAGGGAACCATAAAGTGTTCATTCGGCACGGCGCGGCGGATGGGATATAAAAATTGAGGGCGGTGAATAGCGTCCGGATTGTGGATGCGCATCAGCCCGGTGTTTGTTTTCTTACTCTAAGGAGTTCATTATGGATGCGGCAGCATTAGCCCAGGTAGTTCCGACCAAGGTCATTGACGCACGCGGCACCGCGTGCCCCGGACCGCTGTTGGAAGCGAAAAAAGGTATTGGTGCGGTCAAGGTCGGGCAGATCATTGAAGTGAAATCCAATGATGTTGGATCACGCAAGGACATTGCGGCGTGGTCCGGAAAAATCGGCCATGAGTTCCTCGGCATCCTTGAAGCCGATGGCCATGATCGCATTTTTGTCTGCCGGAAGAAATAGTTTTCTTCCCGGCCCAAGATGGTTTCAAGGAGCGCAAAAAAGGAGCGCGACATGTTGTCGGCGGATAAATTCAATCCGAAAATACTGGTTTTGGCTACAGAATCTTGTGCCTATCCGGGGGCGGATGCGGTGGGCAAAGCGCATGAAGAATATGGTGCCAACGTGTACGTTTTTCGCGTGCCTTCGCCGGTGCTGTTTCCCGAGGATTTTTATTTGCGGTGCTACGCCAAGGGCATTGATGGAATTCTGATTGCCGCCTGTGGCTCGGATTGTCCATATCGTGGAGCCTATGACCGGTTGGCCGCCCGCATTGACGCTCTGACCAGCCGCATGAAAGGCGGCGGGTTGGAAATGCAGCGTATTCGTCTGACCGCGATTTGTACGGTCTGTATCAAAGCGTATTTGAAGGAAGTTGGACAGCTTGACGAGGCTTTGCGAAAACTCGGACCGGTAAACCGGAATATCGCCAACACGCTGGCCGTTGCGGCCCGGACCGATATGCGGCAGATGCAACATGAGCACGCCGCCTGAAGAAGCCTCGGCGATTGGACCAGTTGCAAAGATGGAAAGGTAAGATTTTTATGATTGCCAATGCAAATAATCCGCGGCATATAGACGCTATGGTCATCGGTGGCGGCATTAGCGGCCTGCAGGCGGCGCTGGACTTGGGAGACCAGGGTTATAAAGTCATTGTGGTGGAACGCGACGCCAGCATCGGCGGGCGAATGATCAGCCTAAGTAAGGTATTTCCCACGCTGGATTGTGCCAGTTGCATCACCACACCCAAAATGTCCGCCGCCGCACACCATGACAATATCGAATTGCTGACTTACACGGAAGTAAATTCCATCCGTCCCGGTTCGGAAGGGCATACGGTGGTGCTGACCCGCAAGCCTACTTATGTCAACGCGGAGAAGTGTATCGGCTGTCGGTTGTGCGAATATGCGTGCGACACGGAATACCCCGATCTCTTTGAGCAAGGGTTGGGATCAGTACGTGCCATCTCCGTGGCGTTTACCAATGCCATTCCGCAAAAGGCGGTCTTGAATGCGGACTATTGCCTGGCCTGCGGCTTGTGCGCCCGGGCCTGTCCCACGGACGCCATTGAATTTGATCAGGAGGCCAAGCAGGAAACATTCCATGCGGATGCGGTCATCGTGGCCTCCGGATATCAGCTTAATGCCATGACCGTTAAACCCCAATATAGTGCGGCACAAAATAATAATGTCATTTCGCCGCTCACGCTGGAGCGCTTGCTGGCACCACACGGACCTTATGGCCGGGTGCTGCGGCCTTCCGATGGAAAAATTCCTGAATCCATCGCCTTCGTGCAGTGTGCCGGATCGCGGGATCAAACCATCGGTGTACCGTATTGCTCGCGGGTCTGCTGCATGTACTCCATTAAACTGGCCATGCTGCTTTCCGGGTCGCTGCCGATGGCCGATATCACCATTTATTACATGGATATTCGCGCGTTTGGCAAAGGCTATGAGCAGTTCTATCAGAATGCCAAGGCGATGGGTATCAACTTTGTCCGTGGCAAGGTTTCCAAAATTGATCCCGTGGACAAAGACGATTTGCTGGTGCATGTGGAGTTGACCGAAGAACCACAGGATTTTGTGCGCCAGAATCGGCATGATTTGGTGGTTCTGGCCCAAGGTATGATTCCCCAGTGGAATCCATCCGAGGTTTCGCCGGTGCGCATCGGCAGCGATGGTTTTGTCGCCACGCCGGATCCCACGGCACCATGTGCCACCAACGTGCCGGGGATATTTGTCGCCGGCACCGCGGCCGGTCCCAAGGATATTGTCGATACGATTGCCGAGGCCGGCGCCGCGGCTATGGAAGCGGGGCGCTACCTCAGTAATCTAAGCGGCCGCACCGCCGCCGCGCCGCCGCGCACCGTAGAACTGGAAATGATTGCATAAAAGGGGCTTGACTATGGAAAACGTAAAAGGAACAACGACCACGGATGCCGAGGCGCCGGCAGCTCCCCGTGTGGGCGTTTATATCTGCCGCTGCGGCGGCAATATTTCCGATGTGGTTGATACCGATCATGTCGCCGATATTTGCAAGCTCATTCCCGGTGTTGCCGTATCCAAGGTGCATACGTTCATGTGCTCTGATCCCGGGCAGCAGGCGATCGGCGATGATATTAAGAATGAAAAACTGGATCGCGTGGTGGTGGCTTCATGCTCCCCGTTTCTGCATGAGCTGACCTTCCGCGGCGCGGTCATGCGCAGCAAGATGAATCCTTATTTGTATGAGCATGTCAATATCCGCGAACAATGCTCTTGGGCGCATAAACATGATCCCCGTGGCGCCACGGCCAAGGCCATTCAACTTATCAGCGCCGCCGTTGGAAAAGTCAGTCGTTCGACACCGTTGGAGAAAATCCGTCTGCCCAACCACCGCCGGGCCTTGGTGGTCGGCGGCGGGCCGGCGGGGATGAAAGTGGCGTCGGATTTAGCGGCCTGCGGCATATCCGTGCTGCTCGTTGAGCAGGCCGAGCGTCTGGGTGGAAAATTGCCCACTCTTAACCGTCTGTTTCCCAGCGGACAGGCCGCTACGGAGCTGGCTGCCAAACTTGAGTCGCAGATCAAGGTTAATCCACAAATTGAGATTCTCCTGAAAAGTGAAGTGACTAAAGTCAGCGGTTTTATCGGTAATTTTGAGGTTAATATTCACGGCGATTTCGGGCCTGCGGGTAAAACTACAGATATTCAAACTACCGTCGGCGTTATTGTCATGGCCACCGGTTTCAAGCCCTATGTCCCCGCGGATGGCGAATTCATGTATAAAAAACATCCGGCGGTGATTACCACGGTGGACTTCAACGCGCTGCTGGCACAGCAAAAAGGTGACAGCAAAACGCTCCAGTTTAACGGGCGGGCCATCCGCCGCATTGCCTTTATTCATTGTGTCGGCAGTCGGCAGGTTGACGGCGTGCATACGCCCGGTCCGGATGGTCGCCTGAATACCTATTGTTCGCGTGTTTGCTGTATGACGGTATTGAATCAGGCGTTACAGGTCCGCCAGCGGTTCCCTGATACCCGCGTGTACGATTTGCACCAGGATATTCGTACTTATGGCCGCGGCCACGAGGAATATTACACCGATACCTCGCGCGCGGGGGTGGTGTTTTTCCGCTATCATGGCGACGAGCCACCCAAGGTAACCAATATCAATGGCGCCACATCTCCCTTACGGGTTTCCGTCAAGGATTACCTGTCTTGGGGTGAAGAACTCGAGTTGGAAGTGGACATGGTGGTGCTGGCGGTCGGAATGACTCCCGGCCCTTGTGAAACGTTGGTCGATCAACTGAAATTACCGCGCGGCGAAGACCGGTTCCTGCAGGAAATTCATCCTAAGTTGCGCCCGGTTGAAATATCCGTTAATGGTGTACTGCTGGCTGGAACAGCGCAGGCTCCCATGACGGTCCAGGAAGTGTTGACTGCCGCCGGTGCCGCGGCGGTTAAGGCCCGGGCCATGTTTAGAACGGAAGAGGTGGAACTGAACCCCTATGTGGCCGAAGTTGATACGCGGTTGTGTGAAGGCACCGGCGCCTGTATCGCGCAATGTGAATATGATGGGGCCTTGAAGATGGTGGAAACTCGGGAAAATGGCCGCACCGTTCGTAAAGCTCATGTAAACCCTGGCTTATGCGTAGGCTGCGGGGCGTGCGTTGCGGTTTGCCCCAACCAAGCCATTGATGTCAGCGGATGGCGCATTGATCAATACGACGCGATGGTCGATGGGCTGGTGCGGGACATGGTTCCGGCGGCGGTTTAAGAAGGATGGTGTGCAATGGCAGTAAAAAAAACGCTTACGGCGGAACAAAAAAAGTCTCTGGCTGATTTTCGCGGCCGCATCGGTGGCACGGATGAGACCAAGTTGAAGCGGCATAAGGATTTTCTCGCCGCGCGCAAGGCCATCCGAAAATCTCTGCAAAGCCAGCCTAATACAGTGCCGGCACTGGCGGAAAGTCTGCAATTGCCGGCGAATGAAGTCCTGCGGCACATTGCCGGAATGCGCAAGTATGGCGAAGTGCGGGAACTCGGGGAAGCGGATGGGTATATCCGCTACGGCCCCATAGAAGCGGAGCCACAGAAGAAAACTTAAGTTTCGCCCGGGAGTCCGAGATGAATAACAGAATGACGAGGTAATATCATGGCCGGAAAATTTAATCCAGATTTGCACTTGGATATCACGCACTTTGGTGCGAAAGATATTGATATGTGCATGAACTGCGGAACGTGCACCACCATCTGTCCCATGTCGGAAGATTCGGGGGGTGGTTTTCCCCGCCGCGTGATCCGTCTGATTCAAACGGGCCAGCAAAGTAAACTGGAGGAAACCCTTGATCCCTGGCTGTGCTATTATTGTGGTGATTGCACCACTAATTGCCCGCGGCAAGCCAACCCGGCCGAGACCATGATGGCTTCGCGCCGCTTTCTGACTTCGCGGTATGATTTTACCGGCTTGGCTAAATTATTCTATAAATCCGCAGTGGCGGAAATTGCGGCTATTATACTCGTTGGATTATTCGTAACCGGATTGTTCGTGGCGTTTCACGGTCCCATGGTGTTCAACAAGGTGGAACTCAATACCTTTGCACCGGTTCACGCGGTGGAATTGGGAGACTGGATCATGGCGGCAACGCTGTCATTCTTCCTGCTCGCGGGTGCCGCCCGCATGACATGGTGGACGCTGGGCCGGAAGAAGATGTTTCGCATTTCTCCACTGATTTTCATCCAGCAGATTCCGGTTTTTTTTATTCACATGTTTACCCAGAAAAGATGGAAAAAGTGTGGATCCCAGCACAGCGGAATTCGTTGGATCAAGCACTTGCTGCTGGTATCGGGTTATCTTAGCATGTTGACACTGGTGCTGATCCTGTTGCGCTGGTTTCAAACCGACAAGGTTTATCCCTTCTATTACCCGCAGCGGCTTTGGGGATATTATGCCACTATTGCGCTGCTTTATCCTACGCTTGATTTCATGATTTCCCGCTGGCGGCGTAAGGAGCCGATCCATCTATTCAGCGAAGCCAGCGACTGGATATTTCTAATCATGCTGTTTCTGACCGCTTTGACCGGAATCATGGTGAACATTTTCCGGGTGGGTGGTTTACCACTGGCAACCTACGTTATTTACGTTATTCACCTTTCCATCGCCGTGCCGATGCTGGTGGTAGAAGTCCCATTCAGTAAATGGTCGCATATTATGTATCGGCCCTTGTCAATGTATCTGGATGGTGTAAAACGAGCGGCGGCTGGTGCCGCCGCGGCATCCACCGGTGAATCCACGGAGGCCATAGCCGCCTGAGGGCGTGTTGTGGTAAAGTTAATTTCTATCGACCCGCGGTAAAAAGTGAATATCTATAACGATAATGATTAGGAGTTTATCATGGCAGCAGCGGAAATCTCAGATCTTGAAAAAAGAATTTCGGAATTGACTGATCGGGTCGGTGCGATTGAAAAGTCCGCCGGCAATGACCGGCTCGCCATCGGTGTTATGCAGGGCGACCTGGACTCTATGATCGCTTCGTTCATCATCGCCTTGGGCGCTGTGGCGTATGATATTCAAGTGGACATGTTTTTCACGTTCTGGGCTATTGCCTCCCTGCGCGATCCGAAAAAATCAGCCAAGAAGGGTTTTATGGACCGCATGTTCGGCCTGATGCTGCCGCGCAGTTCCAGGGCGTTGCCGCTGTCCAAAATGCAAATGGCCGGGATCGGCCCGAAGATGATTCGTGGCGTTATGAAACAGCGCGGCGTTAAATCCCTCGAGGAACTCATCAAGGATGCGGGCGAATTGGGCGTGCGTATTCACATCTGCGAGATGTCCATGAACGTCATGGGCTTCAAAGCCGAGGAAATGATGGATTATCCAAATCTGGATTATGTCGGTGTTGGTACGTTCATTAACCTGATCACCGAGTCTAAGCAGGTTCTATTTTTCTAAGAGCCGGCCCCGGCACCTGATGTTTTTCGGAAATCCGCATACCGAAGCGAGATGTTCAGGCGATCAAGGTTGTTCTTGGCTTGTGCCTCCCGTGCCCCTGACGTTACTTGGACAGGCTCCTATGTGATGCTGTAAAATACCCAAGCCAACCTTGTGCCGACAAGGGCGTACTGGAGAATAGTCATGAATATCGCAACGACCTACATGGGAATAAAACTAGCGACGCCTTTGATTATCGGGGCGTCGCCGCTGGGGGATAAATCGGATCAAGTGCGCGAACTTGTGGATGCCGGAGCGGCGGCTCTAGTGATGCATTCGCTTTTCCAGGAGCAGTTGGATGGGGGGCACTTTTCCACCGTTTATCTGCGGGAAATGTACGCCGAGTCGCAGCCGCAGCAGGAAGGCTTCCTTGATCCCGCTGTGTTCCGCATCAGTCCGGAGGAATATCTCAGCCAGATTCAGCGCATCAAGAAAGCGGTGAATGTTCCGGTGATTGGTTCGCTCAATGGGTCCCGGCCCGGCGGCTGGATACACTACGCCGAACATATTGAACAGGCTGGCGCCGACGCGCTGGAATTGAATCTTTATGCGTTCCCCAGCGATCCGGCCATCAGCGGCTATGATGTGGAGCGGCAAATGCTCGATATTATCCGCATGGTGGTGGAAGCGGTGCGCATCCCGGTGGCGGTCAAGCTTTCACCGTTTCTTTCGTCCCTGCCCAATTTCGCCGCGGAAGCCCAAAACGCCGGAGCCGCCGGATTAGTTCTGTTCAACCGCGTTTATCAGGCCGAAGAGGATATGGATCTGTCGGCTGCGGGAAATCCGGAATATCATCTGGACAGCTCACATTTGCAAATCCGCCTTTATTGGCTGGCCGTGCTGGCGCTGCATCTGAAAATTTCGCTGGCAATTTCCGGCGGTGTGAATTCCGGCGACGATGTCTTTAAGTCCATCAAGGCTGGTGCGCACGCCGGACAAGTGGTTTCGGCGGTGCTGCGCGACGGTCCCGCCGCGGTGCGCCGAATGCTGACGGAATTTGAAAAATCCATGCGCGAACATCAGTGCAATTCCATCGAAGAACTCCGTGGCCGCATGCGCTTTGACCAACTTCCCGATCCCGAAACCTGTGAACGCATTCGCTATATGCGAACCTTGCAGAAATGGTCCGCCTGAACGGAAGTGCCCGTATAATTTCTAGGTTTGGCGGCCACAGTGAATCCGCGAACCAACACGGCACGGATACGATGCCCGTGCGGGCGGCGGGAGAATGCTGTCGCTATTGCGCTCCAGATTGTACCTTCCGGAGCGTGTGCATAATTACTAAAATCCCTGGATTTTCATCAAACCGCCGCCACACGCGCGGTCCATGCCCGGTTCATGGTGGCCGTAATTTCATACAGTCCGGCGTACGCAATAAAAGGCCGCTGCTGCGCGGTTAGTTCCTGCGCCAAAACCCCTTTGGCAAAGACGATGTCCGCTTGCCGGGCGGGACAAAGATCGCTGCGGCCATCGCCAATATACACAGTTTTCCGCGGTGCGATGCGTAAGGCGTTGGCGCTGGCGCATTTGCAATGTGCGGCCCCTGATAAACAGTGGTCCTGACGGTGCGGACAGACCAGTCGCATTTGCCCTTGGCGCCGCGCTAAACGATTGGCGCGAATTTCGATATTTCTGATATTATGGCGTTGCAGAATCCTGCGGATAAATGTTTCAATGCCGTCACTAAGTATGGCAAAAGGGACATGATTTTGCCGCAGCAATTCAACGAGCGGAATAAATCCGGGATCAATTTCAATTTGATCGATGAAAGAATCAAGTTCCTGGTTCGAAATTTTCAAAAGCGAAAATTCCTGCCGCAGGCATTGTTCTGATCCAATCAGCCCAGCTTTCCATCGCTCCTCAATGAGTTTCCATGATTCATTGCGTGAAAACCGATTCACCAATTCATCCAGCACATCCTGACGGGAAATGGTTCCGTCAAAATCAAACCATACCTGCAGAGAGTCAGGCGATGGCAAGATTACAGTCTTCACGATACCAAGTCCTCTTCCAAACACACACAACAATAGCGCGTTTTTCTTACCCGCCCGGCGACACATTACCGCCAACGCCACAACGATAAACCGACTCGCACGTCCGCAGTTGACCGCAGTATTCCCCAATCCATCGCCTGCGATCCGAAACTGATATGTAGTATAGAGCACAATGGTGGGGAATATCAACCGTGGTCGATAGCGTGGTCGATAGCGGGCGTGGCAATAAATCCGGGCAGCGTACCGGGACGTCCCATCCCCTTTTAGCCGCGTGTGCTTGCACCGCGCGTTTTGCGCGGAAAATCCACGGGTGCCCGGAAAAATTGCCACGCC
>JBMFGW010000006.1:0-62765 GCA_049977145.1 Phycisphaerae bacterium | reverse complement strand
ATGCTGGACGGAGTGCCGCCGCGTGATGAAGGATGGCGGCGTCATGGCATTTACCTTCCACCACAGCGCCGACGAACCTTGGATTTCACTGCTCCAAAGTCTCTTCGATTCCGGCTGGCTGCTTGAGGCCACCTACCCGATCCGCAGCGATGAAACCAAAGGCGAGGGCGGCCAATTCGGCTCCCGAAAAATCGAATACGACATCATCCACGTTTGCCGCAAACGGCTGGAAGAACCAACGCCCGTCTCCTGGCCCAAAATGCGCCAATGGGTCAAAGGTGAACTTGCCCGCCTGCGCCCCGTATTGGAATCCTACCGCAGCCGCGGCCTTTCCGATGCGGACATCCGCGTGATCCTCCGCGGCAAAGCCCTGGAATTTTTCAGCCGCCATTACGGCAAAGTTCTGGTTTCCGCCCCCGGCGGAGAAAATGTCGTATTATCCATCCGCGATGCCCTGCTGGGCATCAACCAATTGCTTGATGAAAGCTCCGGCCAACCGGGCCAGCGCCCACCCAGCCTGGTCCAGCCCGTGGTCTACCAATTCCTCCGCCTCTTCGGCACCAAATCCGCCTACAGCCGCGATGAAATCAGCAAACTTCTGCGCGGCACCGCCATCCAACAGCGCGATTTTGAACGCACCGGCACCAGCCCCTGGATTATCGAACATGATAAACTTATCAAGCGCGTCCCCATTTATGACCGCTTCCAGCTCATGCGCCTTCGCCAACGCCGGGAACTTAAAACCGAATTGGATCAGGCCCATTTCCTTATCGGAGCCGCCCTGCCGGTAAGAGAAGGCGACACCGGCGTCAATATTGAAAAAGAGTTGGAACGCGAAACCCTGCTGATCCGCCCCGGCGTCGATGCGCTCTTAGACTGGTACAGCAAAACCCCCGCCAGCCCCGATGAACCCGGCATCCCCACCGCCGCCAACCTCGCCCTGACTTTATTGCGCGCCGCCCTGGAATCCCAACGCGCCCGAATGCGCCAGGAACAACCCCTCCTCTGGGAAGAATGGCAATCCGCAACAACATAACCGCGCCCCGTCATCCCCACCCATTTCCGCCACACGCCGCGCATAAAGCCGCGACCGCGGGTCGCGCCCAACCCCTGCGACACACCCCCCATCCAATCAACAAATATGTTAGCCGGTGGATTTAATCCACCGGTTTCCCCACCACCCAACCCCAATTAATCACCAACCAAATCCCGCAACCGCCAGCGCAGCCTAACGTTCCAAACCCCTACCTAATATTGCCAGCACGCAATCGCGTTCGGCTACCGGTTGAATACGCTTGGATCAAGCACCGCAGAAGCGAGCGCCATCGCGGCACCGCCCCATAAAGCCGCGACCGCGGGTCGCGCCCAACCCCGTCGTACCAGTACCACCCGCAAAATCCGTGTTCAATACCATACAATCGTTACAATCGTTGTTCCCTCAAACCCGTCGCCCGCCCGTTGTGTCGTTGTGTCGTTGTGGTGAAAAATCCTCCTCCACCTCCGCCGACATGCGCCCCCGTAGTTTACCCCGGTGCGCCGGGGTGGTAAATTTCCGTCCCCCATCCCCTCGCCCGTCAATTTGTGCCAAAATCCCCCAAAAATCCGTGTTATCCGTGCAATCCGTGGTCCCATCCCGTTGTCCCGGCCCCATCTCCACGACTCCGCGCCGTGACGACATTTCGTTGCCGGGATGCCACGCTGGGAATTATTGGAAACTCTGTGGCCTCGGTGATCGGAGTTTATTCCGTGCGCGCCGGGATGGATAACAAACATTTCTAACTTCCCACCGCTTTCCCATCAAATCGCTGCCCAAAACCCCGCTGCGCGTTATATTACCGCTACGGAGAAAACCCTCGGAGTCCACGTATGCAGGAAATGTCATCTACCGCATGGAAGCGAAAGGGCAGCAGTATTGTCTGGCACCCGGAATTGCTGGCTGATCTGATCCCCAATATTGAACCTACGCCCTTGCGCGTCCTGCTACATTGGCTTAACTCCGGCTTCCCGGAATCCACGCCCGGCGGTCACCGCACCGTTTTAATCGGCGGCCTGCAAACCGTGGTCGAAACCATGCTCACCGATTCCACACCCGATCAGATCGCACATTGGCTGCGCTCCAACGCCTTGGCCAGCGTGCGGGCATGGAAACAGCATTGGCCCGATGTCGGCCTGATATTTGTCATGGATGGGCCGGGGGCGATGTTTGAATTTAATGAGGCCGATGAAATTGTCTATTTTGGCCGGGGCCGTGACCGTGCCAAAAAAGTGAAGCTCTCCCTGGCAATATGGAACGGGGCCGCGTCCGGTGCCGGGGCATATCAATTGGTGGTGGAAAAAGACAGAACCAAAGAAATCGGCGGCTATTTTGTGGAGAGGGTTTCGTGAACGCCATGCCAACGGAATCGTCAATGACGGTGCCTCCTGCGCCTGGCAATAACGTGCCGCACCAGTCACCACCGATATCTGCCGGTACGCCCAACTTGCCGTTGCCTGTCGGCACCGCCGTATCCCACGCCGAGCTTGGCGACGGCGTGGTGCTGGCGTTGGAGGGTGGCAGCTACGCCCGCGTGTTTTTCCGCAACCACGGTGAACGACAAGTGCCGGCGCTTTCCCTGCTGCGCACCACAACCTGGGAACAACAGGTCGCCAATTCGGTGCAGCCCGCAACGCCGGAATCGCTGCGCCGACTCTGGCTCGCCATTGAAGCCCACCGCCTGCCGCTGATGGACGCTGCCGCCACGCTTACCTCCGCCAAGGTGGATCTGCTGCCGCATCAGATCGTTCTTACTTATAAAATCGCCAACGCCTCCCCGCGCCGCTTTCTGGTGGCGGATTCGGTGGGCCTCGGCAAAACCATTGAAACCGCCCTGATCCTGCGTGAATTGGCCTCCCGTGGAGAATTATCCCGCGCGTTAATGGTGGTGCCCGCCGGGCTGGTGGAAAACTGGCGGCGCGAACTCAATGAAACTTTCAGCCTCGATTTTGAAGTTTTCGGCTGGGATGGTGATGTCACCGACCGCAAAAGCAACGCCTTCGCCAAACACAACCGCCTGATCGTCAGTATCGACACGCTCAAACGCCTCCCCCGTGTAAAGCGGCTTCTGCAGGCCGCCCGCTGGGACTTGATAGTGTTTGATGAAGCCCATCATCTCACCGCGTCCCGCAGCGGCAACAAAACCAGCAAAACGCTGAACTTCAAACTTGCGGAATCTCTGCGTGAACACAGTCGCGATCTACTGCTGCTGTCCGCCACACCGCATCAAGGGGATCATTTCCGCTTCTGGATGCTCACACAACTACTTGACGCCAGCCTGTTCCGCGACCCCACAGACATGGTGGAAAATCGCCACCGCCTCAACACCATTGTCTTTCGCCGCACGCAAGCTGATGCCTGCTCTGCCAACGGCGAGCCGCTGTTTTCACGCCGGCAGGTGCATACCAGTTCCTTCCACTTAACCACCGCTGAAGATGTTTTCTACAAAGCGCTCTTAGCCTATCTGCAGGAAGGCTATAACCTGGCCGCAAAAATCGGCGGCAAAGGCAAGTCGCTCGGATTCGTTATGACCATCTTCCAGAAAATCGCCGCCTCCAGCTTTGCTGCCGTCGGCTCCACCCTCCGCCGCCGCCTGCTGATGCTGACCATCCATGACGCCGTTGTCTGCGATGAAAATCTGGATACCGATGGCCGCGACCGGGCCTATGCCGAGGCCCGCGATCTTATCCGCAGCATGTTCGGCCTAAGTGATGACCGCATGGGCCGCACCCAAGCCGATAAGCTCCTAGCCGATCACAAACTGCTGCTGCTGAAAAAACTTGACGCCAAAGCCCAGGCCCAGCAATCCGATTCCGAAATATCCGCCATCGGCGATGAACAAACCGCCGCCGCCCTCGTGGCCGTCGCCATCCCGGAAGAACGCAAGCGCATCCGCGAACTGCTGGCCCAAATGCCATCCGGAATCGAAAGCAAAACCGAGGAATTGTTGCGCGGATTGGAACATTTGTGGCGTTCCAACCGCCAGGAAAAAATTGTCGTGTTTACCACCTACCTTGGCAGCGTGGATGCCCTTCGCGCCGCCATTGAAACCCGCTTTCCCGGCCAGGGCGTGGAAGTTCTCAAAGGCGGGGATCATGGCGCAAAAATCGCCGCCGAAAAACGCTTCCGCAAGCCCGATGGCCCGCGCGTGCTGATCTGCACCGCCGCCGGGCGGGAAGGCATTAACCTGCAATTCGCCCGCGTGCTGTTTAACCATGACCTGCCATGGAATCCCATGGACATGGAACAACGCATTGGCCGCATCCACCGCTATGGCCAAAAGGACACCGCGCAGGTTTACAACCTGGTTTCATCCGACACCATCGAAGGCCAGATATTTTTACTCCTGGAGCAAAAACTTTTGGCCATTGCCACCGCATTGGGCAAGGTGGATGAATATGGCCAGGTCACGGAAGATTTACGTGGCCAGGTATTAGGCCAGCTTGCCGCCCGCATCTCCTATGACCAGCTTTATCAGGATGCCGTGCGCGATCCCACCCTCAAACGCACCCGACAGGAATTGGAAGTGGCATTGGAAAATGCCCGTCTGGCCCGCAGCGTGGTATTTGAACTGTTTCAGGATTTAGAAGGTTTCAAACTTGATGATTACCGCCAGTTCGATGATGGCGGAGCCGGTATCAAACGCCTGCTGGCGTTTGCTCGCCGCAGCGTTGAAGCCCTCGGCGGCCAAATAAGAATAATCCACGACAACACTTATGAGATTTCCAATCCCGATGGTTCAACGCATCAATTTACCACCAGCCGTGAACAAGCCAAACAGCACGATACCCTGACCCTGCTGGGCTTGGAGCACCCCATTGTCAACGAATATTTAACCCGCTGGCAATCCCTGCCCGTTGACCAGCGCGCCCTCACAGGCCGCCTGCCCGGCTACACCGGCGAATCCTGTATTCTAACCGTCTGGCTGGCCGAAATTCACGGCACCAATGGCCACTACCGCCAGTGCGTAATCCCGCTGGCCGTCAATCCCCATGGAACCCGCGTGCCCGACGCCGAAGCATTACTAAACCACCTCGACACGCTCGAACCGCCCGCACCCGCCAATGCGGAAACGCCCCGGCCCGACCCCATCATGCGCACCAAAATCGCCACCGAAATGCTCCCCCCCATGCTCCGCCGCGAACTCCAACACCGCGGCACCCTCCCCGAAAACAGCTCGCTAGCGTTGAAGCTACTGGCTTGGGTGGAGCTTGCCGGCGCGGGCCGTCAAGGAGTTTGAATATGGCCGTACTTCCAACCGAACTCGAAGCAACCATGAAGGCACTGGAGGAACAAACCGTCCCGGTAACGGAACGTGAAATTTCAAAGGCGATCTATGCGCGTTTTCCTGATCGCGGGTGTCCGCGATCTGGCCCAGCCAAGATCCCATCTCCAGCCAGAAGTGGGTGATGGTTCTGGCCACTGTGGCACCCAGAGCTAAGCCCTCCCGGCACGCCGCTTCCGGGCCGTTGCGTGCGTGCGGATCAGGGCCAACTGCAGCGCTGTGATTTCGCCCGCCAGATGTCGTAGTCTTTTGTGTTCGCGTATTGATGCGACAACCTCCTCCGTAAGGTCCTTGGGAACATAGACAGTCCGTGTCCTGCCTTTCACTTTGAGCGTAAGATGCATGCCGCCGGCGGCATTATGCCCCAGCGACGCGGCCAGAGGCGGGCAGCGCGGTGCCAACTGTTTCACGCGGGCATCGCGTAGGCGGCGGATCAACGTGGGATGTTTGGGAATGCGCATGGCGGCCTCCTTTATACTAAGTGTATATACTTATCATAGTATCGGTAAAAAGCAAGTGGTGCGATAACAAAATTGCAAAAAAACACTCCTGGCCCCGGGCTTAGCTGTTCGGATCAGAAACACCGGGCTATTGGAACGGGGTTAAGGTGCGAAGAAAAAGTGATTCGTCAGGGCTGGATTCTGCTGCATTGGATGCGGCCCTATTGTGTCGGGTGCAAATTTATGTAATTCACGTTAGATTATGACGTATGGCAGAGTATATGCAACCATCAAATTCTGCGGAACCGACAGGTGCCGGCGGGGACGGGCCTGTGGATAACATTGGTTCGGATCGATCGGCGGTTGACCAAGGCTGGTCCAAGATATTCCGCGCGAAAATAGTCATTCCGGCTTTGGCGCTGCTGGGCTTATGCCTGCTGATTTACTATCCATTACACGCCGCCGGGTTTATATGGGATGACGGTTATTGGATTCTCAATAATCCCGCTCTGCATCACTGGCGGGATCTCGCTATTATATGGTTTAATCCCATGGCTTTTATGCAATATTATCCCCTCACGGTAACCGCGTTTTTTTTGCAATGGCGGTTGTGGGGGCCTAATGCGCTGGATTTTCACATCGTCAGCGTGTTATTACAGGTCGGCAACGCCCTGATTTTATGGCGGATTTTGGTGCGTTTACGCCTGCGTGGCGCTTGGGTGGCGGCAGCCATTTTTGCGATTAATCCGGTGGTGGTGGAATCCGTGGCCTGGGTGGTCGAGCAGAAAAATCTTATATCCGGCATGCTGGTGTTGGCCGGGGTGTGGGCGTGGATACGCTTTGCGAATCTGGATCGTCCCGCAAATCAAATGGAATCGCAGCAATCTGCATATAAATGGAAATTTTATGCCTTGGCCACGGCATTTTATTTCTTGGCGGTATGCGCTAAAACGTTTGTTTGCGCATTGCCGGCGGCGATTCTGGTGTTGACGTGGTGGAAACTTGGCCGCCTTACCCGTCAGCATATTTTCGCCAGTATTCCGTGGTTTATCATTACCGCCGGTGCCGCCTGGATGGCGGCATGGCGCGAGCGCTATGGTGCCATGGCGCAGGGGAAGGCTTATCATTTTACCATTTTTCAGCACCTGGTTATTGCCGGGAAAGATCTATGGTTTTATGTGGAAAAACTGCTTTGGCCGCATCCCATTTTAATGGTCTACCCACGTTGGCACGTTCATGCTTTCGGTCCGGTTGATCTATTATTTCCAATCTCGGCGGCACTATTGGCGGGACTATGCTGGGCGTTCCGCAACCGGATCGGACGCGGAGTCTTCGCGGCTTTGGCGATTTACGCCATCATGGTGTCACCCGCGTTGGGATTTGTGGCATTTGCCGGCATGACTATTACGTTTGTTGCGGACCATTATTTCTATCTGGGTTGTATGAGCCTCATTGTGCTGCTGGTGGAAATCGGCGCAGTGATTGTAGCCAAGCTGCAATCAAGGGTAATGGCGACGGACCAGGCGCAATCCAGGCATACGGCTGTAGCCGAAGCTGGACTCGAATCCTCAGCCAATGCCAAGTTATCCATCGCGGTGGTCGTCGGTGTGCTGGCGCTGCTGGGCGTGGTTAGTTACGCACAATGTATGTATTACGTTCCGCCCATTGCAATCTGGGTCCATGAGCTGCGTTATGATAAGCAATGTTATAAAGCGTATGAAACACTGGCGTTGCATGCGTGTAGTCATCATCATGTTCATCAGGAATTTGCGTATTGTCACGATGCCCTGAAGCTCACCAAGGGAACCGATCCAATGGCGAACTATCTGCTGGGAACGTTATATCTAAAGCAACATAATTATCCGCTGGCCATGCATTATTTCCGAAAAACTCTGATGCTGGATCAATATCAGGCCAAGGCGATTGTTAAATTAGCGTATTGTTACCAGCAGCAGGGAAATTGGGACATGGCGGTGAAGGATCTTAATCGGGGCATAGCCCTGATGCCGAAATCCAGCCGGCTCTATTTAGCATTTGGACTGGCGCAGAGCCATCTACGCAATATGAAACTGGCCGACAAGGCTTATCGTGATGCCATTGCGTGTAATCACCGCAATGCCGATGCGTATTATAACCTGGCGGTGTTGCTGGACCAACAGGGGCGTTGGCGGCAGGCCATGGAACAATTCCGTGCGGCTCTGGCGATCAATCCGGGTTTGGCCCAAGCCCATTTTTTCTATGGTTTAGATCTGTTGAAGCATGGTCATCCCCATGCCGCCGTGAGGCAGTTTAGAACCGTCATCGCGCAGCGTCCCGATCATCCATCGGTATATGAGTTTTTGTCCCAGGCACTGCGGGCGGCGGGGCACCCACGACAAGCGGCGGCGGTGCAACAGTCACTGCGAAATAAGAAGTGAAGCCGGCGTAGCAGTAAGCTATTGCTGAGTTGTGGATTGTTGACGCGGATAGTGGGTTGCCAAAAAAAGCAATTTAGCCGTACCCGATTGGTGCGGCACCGGCTCTTTGGGCTTTCCAAAAACCGCAAACCGCATAGAATGTTCCAGAGGTTGGAACCATCACCGGTGAAAGGAAAGTTACGATCCCATGGCTACCCGCTTTTACAACACCCTGCATCATCGTCTGGAGGATTTCGTACCGTTGCATCCCGGACCGGACCCCGCGGATCCACTGCGGGGGGCGGAAATCGGAATATATAGCTGTGGCCCGACGGTGTATGACTACGCGCATATTGGTAATTTTCGGGCATTTTTATTTGCGGACGTGTTACGACGGTATCTGGAACTGCGCCGCGCGCGCGTCACGCATGTGATGAATATGACGGATGTAGGCCACATGACCGACGATCAATTCGCGGATGGCGCGGGGCGCGATAAGCTGGAAGTCGCGGTGGAAAAAATGAAGGCAACCAAGAAGGAAGGCAAGCCACTGGTGGAAAATCCGAACGATCCATTTGCGGTGGCGGATTTTTTTGCGGAGGCTTTTTTACAGGATGCCCGGCTTTTGGGGGTGGGTGTTGTGGCGGACTATGATGCGGCGGTAACGCCTGCGGCCAGGGAAAGGCTGATTCCCCGACCCACCCGGCACATTCCCGAATTTATCGCACTGATCCAAACGCTTATCGCCCGCGGCCATGCCTACGTCGGTACTGATGGCGTGGTTTATTATGATATTCACAGCTTTCCGGCGTATGGCAAACTTTCCGGCAATTCTCTGGAGCAGTTGTCACACGGTGCCGGGGGGAGGACCAATCAACAGGCGGCCAAGCGTCATCCCGCCGATTTTTTCCTCTGGAAACCAGATGCCCACCACCTCATGCGCTGGCCGAGTCCATGGGGAGAGGGTTATCCGGGATGGCATATTGAATGCAGTGTCATGTCGATGCGGACATTGGGACAATCTTTTGATCTGCACACGGGAGGGGAGGATAACATTCATCCGCATCATGAATGCGAGATCGCCCAATCCGAAGGGGCCACCGGAAAACAGTTTGTCAAATACTGGATGCACACGCGGCATCTTATGGTCAACGGCGAAAAAATGTCCAAATCGAAGGGTAATTTTTTTACCATTCGTGATCTGACGGCAAAGGGATTTGATCCGGTGGTGATTCGTTGGGGCCTGATTTCCACACGCTACCGGGAACCGCTTAATTTCACGCTCCAGAGCCTGTTTGAGGCTGCGGGGGCCATTACCACGTTACGCGATCTGGCGGAAACATTGCTCGGCGTAGTGACCGCAGTCGATGAAGCGGCCAGCGATGGAGATTTTGCCAAGTCAAGTGATGCAGCGCATACGCCGATATTGCAGGACGCGGATGCCAGGATGCTGGCGGAATTTAATTCCGCGATGGATGATGATTTAAATGTTTCCGGTGCCCTGGCGGCTCTGTTTACCTGGGCCAATCCGCTGCATAAGCAGAAGAAACCGGCTTATGCGCAGGCCCGCTCAGCGCTGTATAGCCTCAGGCAAGTGGATCATGTTTTAGGCGTTATTTTTACTAATCTGCAACCGTTGCTGCCGGCGAAGCACCAGCAAGTACTGGAGCTTATGCTAAAGCGCGATGATGCCCGGCGGCGAAAAGATTTCACCGCCGGCGATGCCATTCGCAAGCAACTGGCGGAATTAGGCGTGGAAGTGAAGGATACGCCGAACGGATCATCATGGCGTCCGCGCCTGACACCGGTGGTGGCTTGAATTAAAATGTGCTTTAACTCCGCCGTGTTCTTACGCCCGGTCAAGCGGTATGTTATGGCTAATCCTGACGTTCGGCGAAAGGCTTGGTAGACTACCGGCATCCGCGTGCGTGAACATGGGTTTCCGGGGCGTGGTGCACGCGATAAATAGCGGTGTGGCAGTCCATTGCGATTGTCGAATTTGATTTGATGACAGGGCATGACGGATTCAGTGAACAAAAAAATCTCATTGCGACGTGAGGCGGGCGTCATTGGTCTATTGTATGCCAGTCTTGGCGGAATTATCGGGTCTGGTTGGCTTTTGGGGCCACGACAAGCCGCAATTATGGCGGGTCCACTGAGCATTTTTTCCTGGATGTTCGGGGGTCTGGCGATTCTGTTGCTGGCGATAGTATACGCGGAATTGGCGACCATGTTTCCACGGGGTGGGGCGGTAGTGCATTTTCCGCATTACAGCCATGGTTCATTTCTGGCCAGAATCTGGAGTTGGGTGCTGTTTTTAGGTTACGTGGCCATTGCACCCGTGGAAGTCGTGGCGGTTATGTCGTACACGAACAGCATTCCGCGGATTCACACAATTCTCCCTCCGCTGATTCATCCGGTCAGTGGTATTGTGACCGGCTTCGGTTTTATCCTATGCGTTGCGCTTCTGGTGGTGTTTACCATTATCAATTTGTTTGGAATCCGTTGGGCCATGCGGGTGAGTAATGCCGCCGGCTGGTGGAAACTGGCCATTCCCGCTGTAACGGTTCTGGTACTGCTGACGCAATCGCATCATATCCAAAATCTCAAAATCACGGGGGCTGATTGGCCGCGTGACGTGCGGGGCATCTTCACTTCGTTGGCCACAGCCGGTGTTATTTTCAGTTTTTTGGGCTTTCGGCAGGCGGTGGAATTAGCGGGCGAAAGCTCCAACCCCAGCCGTAATATTCCCATTGCGGTGGTCGGATCCGTTGTCATCGGGCTGGTGCTTTATATTTTTCTGCAACTGACGTTTCTTTTGGCGATTAATCCCCACGCGTTGCAGCAATACGGCTGGGCCGGCCTGGCGAAAATACCGAATTTTGGCAGCAAGACTGGGCCGTTTGCCGCCATTGCGGAGACGCTGGGACTCACTTGGCTGGCGTGGCTGCTTTATGCCGATGCGATTGTTTCGCCTTCCGGAACTGGTTTTATCTATACCACAACTTCAGCTCGCGTCATTTCAGCAATGGGAGAAAGTCGTCTGCTCCCTAAGTCGCTAAGCCGCCTAAACCGGGCTGGTGTGCCATGGTTGGCGAGTTTAGTAAGTTTGATCGTCGGTGCTATTTTTTTACTTCCACTGCCTTCCTGGAGCCGCTTGGTGGCCTACATCAGCAGCGTGATGACGCTTTCCTATGGCATTGGTCCTGTTGTACTGTTGAGTTTGCGGCGAACACTTCCGGAGAAAAGCCGCCACCGCCCATTCCGACTTCCCTATGCCAGGATCCTCGCACCGCTTTCGTTCATTATTTCCAATCTCATTATTTACTGGGGAGGATTGACTGAAAATACTTTATTTTTCGGATTAATTGCCACGATGCTGGTTTTGTTTTTACTTTATCGGCTGGCGTTTGATCGTCCAGGTTTTTGGGCTTTACCCTGGAAAAATACCTGGTGGGTGCTGCCGTATTTTGGCGGCTTGTGGCTGCTGGATTTCATTGGTTCACCGCGTATGGCCGGTGGGCTGGGTTATCTGCGGTTCCCTTATGACATTGCGGTTGTGGCCCTATTCAGCCTGATGATTTTATATATTGCAGTAAATTCCGCTGTGCCCGTGGAAGAACTGCAAGCGTATATTGAGAGCCTGTGAATCCTAAGAATCGGTGGTGGGGGCGATAATGGTGGAACCACTTGGCCGACAGTCAGGTGAGCATCCAATGTTTGAGTTGCGTATAGGCGTATTCGGCGGCTTGGGGTGGTTGCGGTAGATCACGGACATCGACCACAACAGGTCCGGTATAATCCTGCTCTCTAAGAATATGCAACACCTGCTGGCCGGCGGCATGGCCTGATCCCAGCGGCGCGCTTTGCAGTGTCAAACCGGAACGGATCGCATCGGCACAGGTCCACAGGGCAATACGTCCCGCCAAAATTGCGGCGGCTTCCGGTGGAGAACCGCCGGCGGCGACAATACGCACCGAGTCGAGATTGGCCGCGAGGGAAGGGGCCTCTATATCGGAGAGAACTTTAAGCAGCCACGCAGTGCGGCCACAGGAAAGTGCCACGACCACACCCGTGCAATCGGCATGCACCGCCAGCGTGTGGCATATTTCCATTACATCGCCGGTGGTAGTTTGATCATCAGTCGGTTCACCAATGTAAACAGAGATCAGGGGCGTTTGCAGGCTGTGGGCCAAGTCGCAGGCGGCCAGAGCATCATCAAGAAGTTTTTGTGATGTTGCGGAATTAAACGCGCCCGCCTTTCCGGCACCAACACGCAAGACTCCCAGTGTCAATCCCAGCCTGGCAAGGAGGTGGCGAAAATGACGCCGGGCGGTAGCGCCAAAATCCTTATGATGCAATTCCGGATGGCCAATGCCGATGGCCAAGCCGCCATATCCCCAGGTTTTCGCGCTCTGGGCAGCGGCACGCAGATCAAGTGCCAGCGGTTCAACGGCCAGCAGCGGCAGCATGGGGGATGAATTCTGATGTTTCATCAAGTTCCTTTGCGAAAGTGCGTGCTCAACCAAAGGCGATGTCAGTGTGGTGCGTAGCGGACATTATTCCGCGGCGGATTTATCCTTACTGGCGGTGGTAAAACTTAATTGCACCAGCAGTCCTATGCACGTTATGCCGATAATCACCGCCAACAAATTTATCGGATGGCCGCTGATATTGACCGCATACGCATGACGTAAATTAGCCGTGCCATAACGTAAGATCAATCCGGTGGCCCCTATGACGATCAAAATGCTGCCTTCCAGTGTGCAAAATAACACTGCCATAATATCAAATATATACAGCCCCGCGATGCCCAACACAATAACCCCCAGCATCGCTGGCACCCACCGATAATCCGGAGACTGTTTGCAAACGTGCCACAGTGCCATGCCTACCGCACCGCCCGCAATGGCACCCGAAATAAACAATGCGATGCGCATCATCGGTACCAGCAACACTCCCAGCACCGTGCCAATCAGTGCCGCCACGGCACCGGCGATCCACGACCAATGGGCCAGAAACATCGCTAAGTACCAACCCAAGGCCGCACAATTCGCCATGATCAGGGTGCGATAACTGCGGCGGGCGGTAAAAAGGAATACTAATCCCAGCGACAGCAGCGCGAGGTCCCACAGCCAAAGCAGTTGCGACCACGATTGCAGCAATACCGCATAGCGGGCCGCAAAATGCTCAATCGTGATAGCCGGAACCACCGGTTACTCCCGTAGCTTGATGGTTGCCGTAACGGGCGTGTCACGGCTGGACGATCCCACGGCAATCTGGTACTTACCGGCGGGAACTTTCCACAGGCTTTGGGCCGAATCATAAAATGCAAAATCCTTCCAATGCAACTGCATGTGCGCCGTTGCGGTTTGGCCCGGCTTTAGCTTGACGCGTGCGAAGGCCCGTAATGTCTGTACACAACGATTCACACGGTCTTCCATCGGGCGCACGTAGAGTTGTACCACTTCGCTGCCCGCCATTTTCCCAGTATTGGTAACCGGGACGGCCACGTCAATAACCCGGTTTTTACCATGGCCATGCGCGGTAAGCGTTAAAGCCCCAAAGGAAAATGTGGTGTAGGAAAGACCATCACCGAAACAGAAACGCGGTTGTATATGCCGCTTGTCAAACCAGCGATAACCGACATAAATGCCTTCCGCAAAATTAACCTGCCCGTCATGGCCGGGAAAATGACCATAGGCTGCGTCATCGCGCCAATGTTTTCCAAAGCTGTCCGGCAGTCGGCCACTGGGATTGATTTTGCCAAAAAGAATATCAGCCACCGCATTGTTGCCATTTTCGCCGGGATACCACGCATCCACCAGACCGGCGATGCGGTGAATCCAGGGGGCCATGCCAACCTCGGCACCGGCGTTAAGCACGACAATGGTATGGGGATTTAATCCGGCGGCTTCACGGAGATATTGATCTTGGGGGGGCCAGAGGTGATAGGTGTGATCCGCACCTTCATGCTCAACATTGGGGCCGTAGCCCATACAGGCAATGACCACATTCGCATGTTTGATGATCTGTTTCTGGCTTGCGGTCAGTAATTCATTGCCTTCGGGTAACCAGCCGAATTCCATTTGCGCATTCCAGTTACGATTGAAATACTCAACCCGCAGATGATAAACTTTACCGGCTTGGAGTCGTAAGCCTACCAACTTATGGGTAAATGGAGAGTTGGTCTGACGGATGCGATAGCGGATTTTGATGATCCGGTGGCCATTAAGATAGACGCGGCAAGGTCCATAAGCGCCAGCTGTGAATAGATAAACGCCCGAGGTTTTAGGCGTTATACTCCCGGTCCAAAGTACGGAAAACTTGGCGTCCGGAGCGGTGATGGGAAAAAACTGTCCCCAATTAAAACCAATTCGCTGATCCACACGGGTTAATACGGGTTTGCCCGCCAACCGGTCGTTGGCGAAATATTCAGCCTGCAATCCCGGCTTGCCGTCGGGGGTCGTGTACGTGCCTAAGCCCCAGAAACGAGCGAGCTTGGCATTAAATGGAATGCGAACCACCCGTACCTGCGGCCCGGCCGCTTTCCGAATCGCGGCCAACATGCTCACGGGATTTACAATCGACGGAGCATACGCACTGCCGCCGCCGCACCAGACCGCCGGGGTGGCCATCGGGCCGATAACCGCAATGGTATGAATGGACGCGCGGCGCAGGGGAAGAATGCCGCCTTTGTTTTTTAGCAAAACCGTGCCTTCTGATGCTACTTTGAACGCGACCGCCGCGCTTTTAGGGTTGTTTAGCGGGATGTGTTGATTTTCCACACGCTTATGTGTAAAGCCCATTGCAATTATCATGCGCAACAATCGCCGGACGTGCTGGTTAATTTCATGTACGGTAATCTGTTTACTTTTTACCAGTGGTTTAATGGTCTGATAGTTATAATATTGGTTATTCGGCATTTCCAAATCCAGACCGGCAGCCATGGGACGCAGCGTAGCGTGCGTTGC
The DNA here is from genome assembly GCA_049977145.1 of Phycisphaerae bacterium. Classification (GTDB taxonomy): domain Bacteria; phylum Planctomycetota; class Phycisphaerae; order WQYP01; family WQYP01; genus JAMDCX01. Next base: position 47,637 of record JBMFGW010000006.1, on the reverse strand, counting down.
TCCCCAGTCGGACATTAACACACCTTTGAACCCCCATTGATGCCGCAGAACATCCGTCAGCAGATAGCGGTTGGCGCTGCATTGATAGCCGTTGAGCTTGTTGTACGCCGCCATAATCGTCCAGACATGTCCCTGCCGGACCGCCGCGCGAAATGGCGGGAGATAGATTTCCTGCAGGGCGCGGCGGGTGATAATAGTATTGATGCCGCCGGCAAAAGTGCGACCGGCGTAGCGATGGGTTTCCTGTTCATTGCCGACAAAATGTTTGGCACAGGCCGCGACATTCTGTGATTGCAGCCCGCGTATCCACGGTGCCACTATTTGGCCGGCCAGATAAGGATCTTCTCCGACATATTCGAAATTGCGGCCGCATTGTGGTTCGCGGGTAATGCACATGCCGGGGCCGAGAATGATGTTCACGCCACGGGCGCGGGCGTCGGAACCTAAAGCCTGCCCTTCTTGCAAGGCAAGTTTGGGATTCCATGTGGCGGCCAGACACACCGATGCGGGATAAGCGGTTGAAGGACCATAGACGCGCACGCCGATGGAAGCATCGCTCATATTGAGCCGGGGAATATTCAATTTGGGAACCTGCCGGGTGCACATGCTGCCATTACCCGCCAGTAAATGTATCTTTTCCCGCAGGGTCATTTTAGCCAAGATCGCATCCGCTTTAGCCTCCACCTGCGCGGGGGTTAGACCGGTGGGAATATATTCGCCCGCATCCGCGGCGTGGGACGTGTTGATCCCTGGCCATGTCAGCGCGGCCAAGGCGGCAAGGCCGACGAAACCCATTTTTAACAAATTAGCTTTCATGTGTTTTCCTTTTCGTTATGGGTGAAAGCGTACCATGATTGCACCGACAATCGCAGTACATCTTGCACAACTTGTGAACCAATAATACAAGCACGGAAGAATTTCATCCACCTTGTCGCCAAGGCAATCGCATGGTGATTCCACGAATAATTTGCACAGCGGTGATTGGTATCCGCCTGGGAACCGCCGCGTTCGCGTGGCGGAGATTTGTCCATAAGTCCTGTACGGACCACTGCATTGCGATGCCAAGGAGAGAACTATCTCGCTTGCTCCTCCAATGCACGGAGTTTTTTACCCACGGCGATTCGCGCGGCTGTCGGCATCCGGGAGATAATCAGCACCCCATCAAGGTGATCGCCTTCATGCTGCGCAATCCGCGCGGGCAAGCCTTCCAAGGGTAGGGAAAGTGGGGCGCCTTGCGGATCGTAACCGGTAAGGGTAATGCGTTTGGCCCGTGTAATGGGGCCGCGAATTCCCGGCAGGGACAGGCACCCTTCTTCCGCTTCCTCCATTTCGGATTCTAGTTCCAATACCGGGTTGATTACCGCGATGGCTTCCGCCGCCTTGGCCTTTTCCGTCATCACAAACAGCCGCAGGGATAGACCAACTTGCGGCGCCGCCAAGCCGATTCCTTCATGGGATTCCATAAGATATTTCATCCGTTCAATAACCCGCAGCAACCACGGATCAATTTTCTCCACAGCGTAGGCCCGCCGTGTCAGCACCGATTCCGGCCACACCATCACGCCCATTGTTTCCGGGTCAGGCCGCGGGGCGGCTACGGGTGTGCGTATGACGGGAGCCTTCGATTTATGACGTTTCAAAGTATTGCTACGGTTCATACATTTCCTTTGATAATAGTATAGTCAGGTAATTCACCAAGACCAGCTTTATCACCACACCAATTATTCTACGCTGTCAGTCCCGGTATATTCCACCTTAACCTCGTCCATGCGCGGACTAGCCGCGGGATGACATATTTCTCGGACTGGCGATTGTGGGGCGGTGGAACCGCTTTTATCGGATATACATAAACAGTTGAGGATAAGATCGCAAAAGTTCAAAGATTGGCGGTGGATCTGCCGATAGATGGATGCGGTGCCTGTGAGAGAATCAGATCGATCAGGCAATTGCTCATCGTCATGCTTCCTGTCAGCCAGCGCGATGAGAATGTGGTTTGAGGTTTGTTGTATGTGTTTGGGCGCCGCTTGGCGTCCCGGCAATTGTGTATGCCGCTGCGGCGGTGTCAAGGGAGTAACAATTCATGTTATACGGTCGCAATAGCAAGAAATACGGGGCCTTCACGATCATTGAGCTGTTGATAGTCATGACCATCATTGCCATGATGATTTCGTTATTGGTGCCGGCGCTAAGCCGGGCGCGCGGCCTGGCTCAACGGGTACAGTGCGCTGCTAATTTGCGATCCATTGGGCAGGCCATTGCAATTTATGCCGCCAATAACCGCAATCAGTATCCCGTTAATTCCCAGTTGGCACCGACGGGTTTTGAAAGACCCTTCCAATCCATGATCAACGGCGTGCAGGCCAACGGCCAGCCGGCGCCGGCCGGGCTGGGCCTATTGTACACCACGCGGATGATCACCGATCCGACCATGTTTTATTGTTCACAACCCGGATTTTATGGTCCGTATTGCAGCGTGTATGGCGAGTATCTGCCGGCTCTGGTAAAGAAAGGCGGCGTAATTAATTGGGGTAATGTCGCGTATGGTTACTGCTACTATTATAAGATTAAGGAATCCATTTTTGGCCGTAATCCCAATACGGATAACCTGGTGCAATTTACACAGACGCCTATCGATTCTGGTGCCAGCATTCTGGCCGGCGATATAACCGCCAACTGGGTCGGAAACTGGAATTGGCCCGGCCCGCTGCCGGTCTCCAATCACTTGGTTTCGACAAACGGGCAGCCCGATGGCGGCAATACCCTGTATAACGATGGCTCGGTTAGTTGGAAAAATTTGAACGAGATGCATCTCGGCTATAGCTTTCTGGGCATAATGAACTTCTATCAATAAAGCTAATCAAATCGCCCAACCGTCATTGTGTTAAGCAGTCCAGTTCATTGCTCGCCCGGCATGGCCGGGCGATTTTCTTGCGAATATCAACACCAGTTCAGCTATGGTCATGCCGTAATAAATGGGGGCGTGCTATCGCCGAAACAGCTTGTAAAATCGGCATGGGGCGGGCAGTATATAAACCTTGGTGTGGTTTGTCAGGAGCCTTTTATGGTCGATCAGGTACGCGATGTTGCAGTCATCGGCGGAGGCGTCATTGGCTTAGCAACGGCGTGGTATCTGGCCCAACGAAAACTGTCGGTTACGTTGCTGGAACAGGGGCGCTGTGGACAGGGAGCCAGCCGGGCGGCGCTGGGGGCATTGTGGCCGCCACCCATGGCGCATGCCGGAGCAATGCAGCAACTGCATCGCCAAAGTCTTTGGGAATATGAGCCTTTTATCCAATCGCTCCACGCGGCCTCAGGTCTGCATGTGGATTACTTGCGACGCGGCAAAGTGGAATTGCTTAACTCCGAGAAAGCTAATCGAGTGGCCGTCGAGCAGGCGGCGGCGGCCAATGCGGCTTGGCCGGCGGTGGGTGATAAACCGGTAATGGAAGTCCTTTCTCCAGTTGCAACCCGAGAATATGAGCCGGAGATTGCCGCCGCACCGTATGGTGCGCAACTTTGCCGATGGTCCGGCCAAGTCAACGTGGCGCAGTTACTGGCGGCACTGGTGACGGCGTGCGCCAACGCCGGAGTGCATATTGAGGAGGGTGTGCGCATTGATCGGTTGCAAACCTCGGGCAAGCGGGCAGTTACGGCCCACGCAGGTATAAAACATTACGCGGCGGATACATTTGTGCTTTGTGCCGGGATCGGAGTACCCGCCATCACCGCAGGCGTGGAAATGTCCCCACGGATTACACCCGCGAAGGGGCAGGCCTTGTTATTGCGAGTGCGTCAAGCGGTCATTGGCCACATTGTCAAAAGCGGAAAAATTTTTCTGGTACCTTGGCCGGATGGACAGATTCTCGTAGGGTCAACTACCGAACCAGAAGCGGGCTTTGATGTTACCAATACCGCGGAGGGATTGAATTTTCTGCTGCATGGAGCCATGGCTATCGTGCCGGCTCTGAAATCCGCGGTAGTGGAGCGTGTGTGGGCCGGGTTGCGGCCCAATGGGCCTAAGCGTCGTCCGGTAATAGGTAAATCACCGGCGTTGGATAACGTGTTTATTTGTGCAGGCCATTTCAAAATTGGCGTCGGCCTGGCGCCCTTGTCGGGCCAACTGATGGCGGAATTAATTACCACGGGCCAAACATGCGTCGATATAAGTGAATTTACTCCGCGCGTTTCCTGACCAGCAGGGCGGTGGGCTGGGGAGATTCCGCGAAATGCCACATGGCGTTGTAAATCACGAGATGATCTGCACGCCGAAAATCAGAAATAAAAATGCACGCCTACGCCGAGGTACTGAATTTCATTAACAAAAAATTGCCCATACGGGGAATGGCCATGGTAATATTCCAGCAGCAGTTGCAGTTTGGAACTATCCGGTTTGCCATTGGTTAACTGAATGCCGCCCACTGCGGAAATATCGGTGTCATAATTATTTTCGTTCCAGTTTTTAAAATCGAGGCCGGCCACCGGAGCCATGTAGCAGGAACCTTTATGGAAGAAAAATGGGCCATGATATTCCACGCCATAGTGAAACCGCCAATGTCCCAGGTTGGATGGGGCCACATCACCGAGATAACCTGCCCCCGCGTATAGCCGGATCATCCGATGCCACAAATCAATGGAGGCCAGGGCGTTGAGTTCCTCATAGCTTATTTTTTGACGCAGGCCATAATAATACGCGGGGTTGGCAATCAGAAATTCATCACCCAGATGTGAGCTTTGGTGGTAATACCGCACCAGAAAAGAAATATTGCGCCGTCGGACCGCCAAATATCCGCCTACCATGAAATCGGTGTTTTGCAGATCAGCGTGTGTCGTGTCCATATTGAAATAGGCGAAGGCATCTGCCTGCATCCCGGCTTCCCACTGCCATTGATCCGGCCCGTCGCCGCGCTCGAAAGGAATCGTGTCCCCGATACTCACAGGAATCACATCCTTCAGACCGTTGGGGTGATAAGGGGAATAATGCGTATACGAAACGCTAAATACGGGCCACTTGGGATCAGCAAGCAGTGGTTGAAATAAGCGCCCCGGCGGTAGAAAGCCCGTGGGTAAATGATAGACATTAGCGCGTTCCATGGCCCTGGTATCCATGCCAATGCGGTAGTTTTCAGAAGATGGATTGGCGTATTGCGCTTGGACCGGAGGCATGGTGCCGAGGTTTTTCCCAAGTATTGGCGTACTGGACACGTTGGTTGCCGCCGCCGTTGGCACTTTTTGCGGTATCTTTACCGTTGGGGTGAACACCACCGTCCTTACCCCCTTGATATTCCGTACGAATCGCCTGATGTCATTTTCCCGGGACACCGGAACATCGGCGATTTTCACCTGCCCCGCATGCACGACCACCTGGGCGTGTTGCAGATGAAATTTTATTTGTAGACCCGCAGAAACATAGCCGGAAATATAAGCGTCCTGGTTTACTGTCGGCGCAGTGTCCGAACCCGCCGCCACGCGACCAGTGACCGCCAAGAGCATGGACAAAGTGATAATGTTGACTATACGCATCAATACTTCCGCCTCTTTCGTTCACAAAATCCATAGTGCATTATAACGGGACCATCTGAAGCATGGGAAATCTCAAATAAGCTGCTGCAAATAAGCTGCCGTTGCAGTCTCTCGGCTTTACTCGAACCGCGTAAAGTATTACACCCCCACAGCTGCCGCCATCGCCACCACCTGCAGGGGAGTGGATTGTCTTGGTCGGAGCGGGCGTGGTTCCGGCGGTGGAACCATGGGCTGGTTAGCGGTGATATCCAACATACGCTGCAAGCTCACCCGCGACCAGTATGCATCATAGGCGTCCACCTGAATCTGGTTTAGCACTGTGCCTTCCGCCAGATTGTCAAGAATATATAGCAGGTGTAGCGGATCAATGCGATACATGGTGGTGCATAAACACTGACACCCAGAAAGCACCACGATGGTCTGTTCCGGGTGGGCCTTGGCCAGCCGCTGAACCATGTGGACTTCCGTTCCCACCGCCCATTGACTGCCTGCCGGGGCCGCGGCAATTTGTTTGCCAATGAAATCGGTTGATCCAACCAGGTCCGCTTTTTGAACCACTTCCCAACAACATTCCGGATGTACGATTACTTTCACGCCTGGCACACGCCGACGTATATCATCCACATGTTCCGGTCGGAAAAGCTGATGCACACTACATTGGCCCTTCCAGAGAATCAAGGTCGCCGCCCGAATCTGCTGTGGGCTTAATCCGCCATGCAACTGCCGATAATCCCACACCACCATGGACTCTAATGGAAACCCCAGGTGGTACGCGGTATTGCGCCCCAGATGCTGATCCGGGAAGAAAATGATTTTACGATGTGGAATCTCTCCCGGCTTTTGCCCCGCTAAAGCCCAGTTTAAAACTTTGTCACAATTACTGCTGGTACAAACCGCACCACCCTGTTCTCCCACGAAACTTTTGACCGCGGCGGTGGAATTGATATAGGTGATTGGAATGAGCTTAAAATCCGCATCGCCCGCACTGGCCGCGCTGATGGCCTCCCAGGCATCCTGAACATCATCCAGCTGCGCCATGTCCGCCATTGAGCAGCCCGCCGCCAGGTCCGGTAAAATAACCTTCTGGTGGGCGGCGGTTAAAACATCCGCCGCCTCCGCCATAAAATGCACTCCGCAGAAGATGATGAATTCCACTTCCGATAATTTTGCCGCCTCCTGCGACAGTTGAAAAGAATCTCCCAGAAAATCGGCGAATTGCACCACATCATCCTGCTGATAATGGTGGCCCAGAATCACCAGGCGTTGGCCCAGTTGGGCCTTGCGCTGCGCAATTCTAGCCAGTAGTTCCGCATGTGGAATCCGCAGGTATTGTTTGGGAATGGGTTGTTGCCAATGCATACCGTCACCTCTTTACACCTTGTATTATAGTGATAAAAAGGCAGCCCGTGTGCAATGTTACGCATCGGAGGCGCAGGGCATGATGGTCGTGTTAAAATCGGCCAATATTTCATTAGTGCGGGCTTCGGCCTCCAATTCATAAGGCGAATGGGCGTAACCAAAATCAAGGCAGCACTGTACATATTCGCGTATAAACAGGCGCAGTTCGCCCAGTCGCTCGTATTGGGCACAATGCACCAATTGATGGATCAGGCGGCGTTTGGCATCCGGAATATTGGCTTTGAGAAAAATGCCATATCCAAGGGTAAGGCCCTCGGTATTTTCCGTAATAACGCCAATTTCATGCGCCAATTGCGTTAATTCCGGATTGGGATGCGGCAGTTCCTCCACGTCCATGATTCGCACTTTCTCCGGACGCTGTACTCCAGCCCGCAGTGCCTCTCTCCATTGTATTGAATCCAGAGACGCCCCTTGCTCCATGGCCAGGCGTTCCATAGTTGCCGCCCAAGCGGTCATGGCCGGGGCGATACTGGGAAGAATCTGCTTGAGTACTTTTATGTTAATCATTGCCACTCTCCTCATTTAGGCTACGACTACCATTTTCTAATCACATAGATGTGTTCTTAATACATTTATCGACAGGATGTGCTGCGGTCATGAACCAATTGCAGCAATTTCCTGGCTGGCGGCGTCTGATAAAAGAAATACTGGCTCCGCTGGTGGCGTATTCGATTCCCGTGCGCATCGGGAAGTTATTTCCTTACCATTGCTTCGCGGGCCGACTAATCCGGTACGGCAGTGAACCATTGCAAAGGAAAATGCGGATTTGGCAGCGCCGTTGCTTTATTGCAATTGCCACTTGCGGCGTAGAAACCATTCCACCGTCAGCGCCGCCACGAACAATAGAAAAAAAAGACCGTTATTATAAAGCGGGAAAGCCGTACGCTGCGCCTGATTTTGTGCGATAATCGAGGCCTGTAACCGGCGGGCCAGCGCATTGATGCCGCTTAATTCACTGTAGGAACCGCGGGTGATTGACGCAATGCGCTGCAATATTCGCGGTTCGGCGGCCAGTTTGTCCATTTCGCCGATCGGAGCAATAACCGAAAACTCCGTGTGATCGCTACCTAATATTTTACCATGGCGCAGAGCGGTAAACACCACCTGATACAGCCCCGCAGTCGGCGGCATGAAATTTCGTGTGTACATGCCAATATTGCTATATCTGGCGTGCATGGAAAAAATACGCGTTTTGCCATCCGGGCCAGTCATGGCCGCAGATACATGCGCGTAACGTGTCAGCTGGCCACGGGTATCGGTTACTTCCACGCGCAGACGTACCTGCCGTCCCGTATCATAATGTTCCCGCCGGATCATGGCCGTAACGGATGGGCCTTGGGCGGTTTTAACTTTACTTTCACCTGCCAGCCAACGGATAAGCTGCCCCCAGAAGCGATGGTAGGGCGATCGCCTTCCCATGGTTCTTAGGGCCAGTTGCCAGCGATAGGTAGTATCCGCGGCAAATGCGGCGGCGCGACCTTGGCCATAATGCTGTACGGCCAACACGATGGCCGGATGGCCATTGACCTGTGCTTCGGGATCGGTCAATAGAACCGTGGCCCCGGCCTTGGCCCCGGCAAAGGCCACACATCCGGCCAGTTGGGGCAGTTGCTGTTTGGCCGCGCCGCCGCCAGGGGGGCCAAACCATGTGCTGATGCCCTGAAAAATCGGGTTGCGTAACCCAAAAGCGGTAAGCTCCGGCACAAATGGCGTATTAAGCTGCGCCGGTTGCACCGGCTGCAGCTGGATGGGAAACGCTGCGGCCAAGTCGGATTCCCCCCAATCACCACTGGCAAAATTGTGTTGCCCGCCGATCATAAGAAATCCCGCCCCCGCGCGGATAACGTCTTTAAGCTCATTCTGCTGCGTACGTGTCAGAAAACTGGATCTTACATCGCCGAGAATAATAACCTTAAATTCTTTCCATTGGGCCAAAGTGTCCGGCAGCGCGGTCAAGTGCTTATTGGCGCCGCGCACCATGAAATATCCGGGCCGGGTTTGGATGAGGCTCACAAGATTCACATTGGGATCGGTCGACAGATCCTGTTCCAGCGGGCCGACTTCCGGACGAATGCGCCCTTCCAGATACAATACCGGAATTTTAGGATTGGTAATTAACATGGGAAAGTGCTGTTTGTTACCCGCCGTACTGCGTTCGGCGGGATCCACGGGAATACGTACGGTCAGGACCAGGCGGCCCACTTTTTGCGGAGTGAATTGAAAACGCACCGTTTGCGGCGCCGGCCCGGAATGTAATACCAGCCGATGTGTATCGAGCTGTTTTTTACCGGCCATGAGATAAATATGAATAGTCCGATCATTAAAGGCGCTGGAACGTACCAGCGCCGTTAATGCTATTTGTGTATCCACCGGTGCGGTTTGCGGGCCATTGACACGGACAATTTCAATTTGCGGCACCCCTTTGGCGTGGGTGGACGTGGAACCCACACGCACGGGATAAACCCGCACCGGAATCTTGGCCAGCGTGCTTAATTTGGTCGGGCCGTTCTGAATACCGTCGCTGAAAAGCACTAGTTGCTGTACGCCCGCATCCGCCGCCATTTTAATCGCCGTGGGCAGGTCGGTTTCTTTGCCGTCCGGGGCGATGGCGTTCCACTGGGCCGGGCCGGTCAGGGGGCCGTTATGGATACCATCATACGCGAAACACCGAATGGCCAAATGATTGTGCAGATCGTGGATCAGCATGTGTGCGGCTTGTACGCTTAACAGGTAACGACTGGGTTCGTTGGGCCGATCATTAACACTCATGGAACCGGATGCATCAATCATAATGCCCAGCGTTGCCATCCGCTGCGGCACTGTGATCCATGCCAACACGGGTTGAAACATCAGCAGCAGAATAAATGCCATGCCCGCCAGGCGGAGGCTCAACAGAGTTAAAATTCTCCGCCGTCCCAGCACCTGGTACACCCGCTGGTAAAACAGCCATATCGCCAATCCCATAATGACAATGGTAAACAATATCGCCACGGAGATGACCCGGGCCGTTGGAACAATTAAGACCATCAGCCCATAGATAATGGCCACACCCGCGGCAATCATGGCGGTCCATGGTCTCCGTGGCCCTTCCGGCGCCGCGCTAGACGTTGCCGCTGACCGAATCTGCATCCAACTGTATGCACCCAGCGCCAGGCCCGTGGCCAGCGCCACCAGACCCCACCACGCAAAACCCTGCTGGCCCAGAAAGTGTAATTCCACTGTGGCAATGGTATTGATCATATCAGCCCGCAACACTGTTTATCACCAAGCCCGTGGCCAGTTTCGGATAGAAAAACGTACTCTTCTGTGGCATAAGCTCATTGGCGTTGCAAAGCTGCCGCACGGATTCCAACGGCGTGGGCTGCAATACAAATCCCGCCTGATATTGCCCTGATCGGCACATTTCCCGCACCTCATGGGCAACGTGCGGAAATGCCCACTGCATCGTCCGCCCGCCCGCAAAAGCCGGCGCCACTACGCGGTCGAATACCAGATGCTGCAATATCGCCACGTCCAGTTGCCGCCACGGCTCGGATTTTCCGACCAGCGCCGGATCCTCACCGATGTTTGCCAGCGGATCATGATTTACCGGACGCACCACCACCACACGGTCTATTTTTGGATCATAAATTCCCATCGCATGAGCGCCATATTCCGCAAGCCGCTTTTCCAGATTATCAATATCAACGCCGGAGATTTCATCCGCCACGCGCTGGAGCTTGCCTGCTGCCGCCTGAAGAAACGAAGCCGTGGTGAAGCCGGCAAGATTGCCCGCCACGCGGTGCGTAGGCAGAACAATCAACCCCGGATCCTGCATGGCAATAAGTACAAATAATGCAAAATGAGCTGGATGGTCCGGCGGCAGCGCAGCACCATGCCGCGCGGTAATTTCCGCACGGTAGTTCAGGCATGTACTATACCGATGATGTCCATCGGCAATGTACAAATGCTTTTCCCGCAGATCATCCCGCACGGATGCAATCACCCCCGGATCCCTTACCGACCAGAGTTCTGATATAACTTGTGACTTGCCATCTTGCGACGGGAGCTGCGCCTGTGCCGCCGGCGCCTGGTTGGCAACCGCTGCAAATAATTTTCCGGTGACGGTGTTGGCGGTGTCGTCGTACAAGCCAAACACCGGCGATAAATTGGCTTGCGTGGCCCGCATGAGCAGAAGGCGGTCTTCCTTGGGGCCGCTGAAGGTTTGTTCATGTGGATGAATCGTGCCCTGCAACCCAAATTCCTCCAGCCGCACGCGGCAGAATAATCCGCGCCGATGATACGTTGTGCCGTCGTACGTATACGTTTGCTCGTACGGATATAAAGCCGGTGTGCCATCACGCCGCAACACGCCTTGCTTAATCCAGTTTTCCATGGTCTTGGCGGCCCGCTGATAAACTTCCACCGGGCCGGCGTTCTTGGGCGGCACATGCGGCAGATCAATGGCGGCAACATTATGCGGATTCCGGGCCAGAAGATGTTGCTTATCCGCCGCAGACAGCACGTCATACGGTGGCGAAATAAAAGTGGTCTGTTCCGTTTGCGGATAACGGATTGCAGCCAGGGGTTGAATATCAGCCATTTGAATTTCCTGTCATGGAGGTATCACAACATTATTCCAGTTTGCAATTATAATGCCAATGCGGGGGCACTGGCCAGTGTGGACCTTTGTATGCTACGACGCTCTGGAGGGTTTGTGGTCGTAAACTCGTGCTCTGTCAAGCCTGCAAAGTAGGATTGACAGAGCACTACTTCTTCCCAACAATGAATGTGGAGGTAAAATATATGATGTGTCGTAAATTTTACGTTTATCTCCTGCTTCTTAGCCTGATCACGACTCTCGCTCCGCCTGGACTGGTAGCGGCTGCAGATCTTCAAGGATTGGTCCATGCTCTCGAAGGACGACTGGCAGAATTAGGTCGGGGAACTATTCACTATAAGTATTATAAATTCAAATGCACCCCCGATGTTTTTCGCAAGATTAAACATGCCTTTGATCAAAATGCTGCGGGAGTATCAGGCAAGGCGCGGAACGATCGTATTCGTGCGCTGTTGTACGGACCATCAATTGACCGTATGACTGCCTATCGGGGCACTATCTATTACAAGGCACAAGGAAAGCAATGGCGGTTTGTTAAGAAGAGTATTGAAGAATATGGTCATAACATAGAGAAGCTCGAGAAACGGGCTGCCAAGCGTTTACATGGTAAGAAAGTCAAGGTCATACTGCCTACTGTCGATGAAGACGTAAGCGATGACGGTAAGACCTTGCTGAGGCTGGAGAATAACAAGACACTTATCAAATCGGGAATTTCGCTTGGGCTGAATTATCCCACCATAATGTCCTTGGATATATCCCTGGCGCCGTGGTATATGGCGCTTGAAAGCCCTCCCCTCGCGAATCAAACGATAACCGTTAAGGCTCAAGGTAGTATATGGTCTATCTCTTACTTGGATAGGCTTACCGGAGGTCGAATCACAAATGTGGTTAACCAAAATATGGTATCCGAATTTGATGCGGCTAAGGGATTTGCTCCCGTTCGCATATATGGAACGGATAATAACAAGACAACATTTGAGACTCTTTTTCATTGCCATAGAGCAAGAGGAAATGAGTATATAGTAGATTCAGTTCTCACATGCCACTACCCTGCTGCGAAGCATACAAAATTTAGTGGTGAAGTCTATTTAATAAATAGCTGGAGTAACAAGGTCGCGGAAAAGGATTTGAAGGTTAAATTGCCGAAAACATATCTCCTGATTGATGAAAGATTTGGCGAAGCAAGTCCAATTTTTAAGAACATTGACGGAAATAAATCTACGCGGCCCGCTGGTGTGCCAGGCGGCGGTAGGTAGGCGTGTATTCGCGGAGGCGCGCAGTGTTTTGGGTCGATGTCCATCTGTTCTGGTTTAGTGTGCAATGGAGGTAACCGTTCTCGGCCCAGCGGGCATCAAGAAGGGACCCGGTGGCAACGCCCTTGGTATTATTTGGGAACGATACAATCATGATCATAGATGGATTAACGGTTCCGGGCTTGCGGTTCTGTTTGTTGCGGCAGCACGTCGGTGGCATAGAGAACACTGTATTTAAGCATCACCCCGATCGTGGTTTTGTAGCAGATTACCAGGCCGAAACGCCCCTGCAAAAATCCACCCCGGAAAATATAATATTTCAGAAACGTTAAGGCGGGGCGAAACAACAGGGCGGCCATTGTCGCATGGCGACCGCGGGCATGCAGACTCTGGGCCAGAATTGTGGCATGTTCAGCCATGCGTGGGCCGTCGTTTATATCCGTGATGCTATAGGGCGACAGCCGATTATGCAATAAAGGCCCGGCAAGTTTTTGTGTGGAGAAACCGGATTGGGGGCGGCGAATTTCCGGGGCGCTGGTGTCGTCCCAGATCACGCGTTGTTGATGAATCAGCCGTGTTTGATAATCTGGCGACCAGCAGCGGACCCAGCGGTGGGCAATGAAATTTTTCCGCGGGATTGCAAACATGGCGATGCCGGAAGTGCGGGTGTCGGGAAGGCTCTGAATTTCAGCCGCCAATTCGGAGGAGCACTCTTCATCGGCATCCAAAGCCAATACCCATTCATGGCGGCACTGATCCACCGCAAATTGTCGCTGCTGGTTATAGCCGGTCCAATCGTGATGAATAATCCTCGGTTGCGTCTTATGCGCGGCGGCTTTTTCAACCGTACCATCGGTGGATCCGGAATCCACTACCACAATGTCGTCACACCAGGCCACAGAATCCAGACAACTGCTGATCTTGCCGGCTTCATTCCTACATATAACGCAAGCCGATATTCGCATGGCCAATACGTTAGCCGAAAATGGCGCCGGGCGGAAGTGCGGGGATGATAGTGGGGCATGGCCAAGACGGCTCGCGGAGATTGCGGGGCTTGCGTGATAGAGGTATGCTTTTGACAGTTGGCTTAAATGTGACCTTCTGGCAGGAGATCTCGCAATGGCGGAAAAAACTGTAACAAAGAAACGTCCGGCCCGGCAGCAGATGCTGGAGGCTTTAGCGGACAGCGAAAAGGCTGTAGTTGAACGGCGCGAGTCGGCAGGAACTCCTGAAGAGAAACTTGCCGCCAAGGCCATTACTGAAGCTGTAACCGCGGCGGAGGAACTCTCCAACCATGGCGTGGTGCAGTCAATTGGAGAACTCAAATCCAGTATCGGGCGATTACTGGGCGAACTCTCCGATCGCCTGGAAGAACAGGTTGCCCGGTACACGCAGGTGCAGCGGGCGATCATCGCCAAAGATCAGGAACTGAAGGATATTTACGAAATACAGCGTTCTGCTTCCACACTCACGGCCTTGATTGATGCCCATGCGCGCCAGCGTGAAAAAATGGAGCAGGAAATCACCGCCGCCAAGGAGCAGTTAGAACGCGAAGTCGCGCAAACGCGGGAATCATGGGAACAGGAGAAAAAACAGCGTGAGGCCGAAATGAAAGAACGCGCTGCCACCGAGCAGAAGCTCCGCGAGCGGGAGAAGGAAGAATATCGGTACAGTTTTTCGCGTGAACAGAAGCAGGCTAAGGACCTGTTCGCCGACCAGATGGCCAAAGCGCAAAAAGAATGGGACGAACGCAAGGCAAAAGTGGAGGCGGATCTCGCCCAGCGCCAGCAGACAATTAAGAGTCAGGAACAGGAAGTAAACGCGCTACGGCAAAAGGTGGAGGGCTTCCCGAAGGAGCTGGAAGCCGTAACCGCCAAAGTGATAAAAGAAACAACGGCCCGCCTGCAACAGGAATCCGCAGCGCGCGAGCAACTGTTAAAACAGGAGTTTGAAGGCCAACGAAACGTGCAAAGCACACGGATAACCTCGCTGGAACAGCAGGTTGCCGAGCAGGCCGAGCGTTTGACGAAACTCCTGGGGCAGGCGGAAAAGGCGTATGCCCAGGTACAGGAAATTGCGGTACGGGCTATTGAAGGGTCGGCCAGCGCCAAGCAACTGGCACACTTGCAGCACCTTCTGGCGGAGCAGGGGCGTAAACCCGCCGCGGAACGATAAATCGCCTCTGTGTGCCAAAGGTATAGTGGCCCGAGGAATTGTAGGGTCGCTAATAACTACTGTAATTGGCATTCGGATGGTAGATCAATCGGTTGGGGATGAGTTGTCATTATAGATTGAAGGAGATGCTGCCGGTGGCTTTGTCGCCGGTGAAACGTAAGAGGTACCGATTATGACGCATATAATCCCGGTTGAGCAGGCGGCCGCCAAGTTGTCAGCATTGATTCATTCGCTTGGCTCTGATGCCCAAGTGAGCATATAAGCGCAGGCGAGTCGTTGAGGGTGATTGATGGCGAAGACTGTGAACAAGCCTACCAGCAAGCGGTAGGCAGATGGATTGAGGATGATTTCGGTGGCAAGCAAGCGGACCGTTTCCCGGCCCGCTGCCACTGATCATACAGCGAGGCTCCGGAGGTTCGTTTCATGCGGCCGATTCCTGAAGATACATTGCTCGCCATCCAGCAACATTTTCACGCCGTGATACGTGAACGGGCGGGCAATCTGGTTGATGAGCACCGTGTCGAGCTGCCGGATCTGCGCCCGCTGCTTACCTCGGACGAACCAAAGGCGTGGTTCCCTGTTTCCGGCATGTACGGTGGATTCAGTTATTGGCTGGAAGGGGAGGGGGATGACGCCAAGCTTATCACTGAGAGTTGGTGCCGGGTGGTTGGTGGCTCCGGCCAGCGGCATGAGATTACGGGCCAGGGAAGTCGTCTGATTGCGGAAGGGTTTGTATAGCGGTTTGATCATGTCCGCCTGGCCTTCGTGATGAACTTCGTTTTCGCTGTTTCTTTCAATTCAGAGGATGACCGATATGAATACAGAAATGGGTGAGTTGCTCGTTGGAGCATATCTGAAAGTGGTCGAGCATTGCGATATTGTCTGCTACAACAATCGCCCACCGGGAGGTGGATTGAAGGTCACCACGCATATCAGAACTAAGATACTAGGGACAGTCACCTATTAAATGCGGGGTGTGCGCTGGGCTGCGCCATTGCGGATCAGCGTGTTGTATCTTTTGGTGGCCTTCCGGGGGGTACTGCCCGGAAGGCCCCGTCCGACAGGTTTCTCGAAATTGCTCATGGTGCTGTCGTCCGCCGGCGGCCTGCCCGGCGATCGTTATCGGCCACATCTTGACGGTTACTGCCACGCCGGGTAACGTAGTGCGGTACATCGGGGATGGCAATGCGAGACATTCGAAGCAGGACAAATAAGGTATCACCATCCGGGTCGGGTGTCAATAAACAGGCGACTGTCCCTAGTAGTTCAAGCAAGAAGCATATTTACAAGGAGTGTTTAGCATGACCCGGAACAGTGATAGATTTACCGACCCGTTGGTGATCACCATCTTAAAGCCATCGGAAGTTGATGTACCCGAGTTTCAGGAGGGCTATAAGGCCGGCCAGAAGGGTGATCTGAATACCGAGGGCAAAGGTCTCGTGTGGAAGGCGGGCTGGGAAAGTGGTATCGACGAACATATCGCCGAATTAAAAAAGTCTATCGGCGATAAGGGCAAAAGACCCTATATGAGGATGGCGATGGCGACAAAGGGACAATTTACTGGAATGCGCGGCGTCTATCTGGTAGCCGCGGAATTGTCGCGACTCGGGCTGATTGCTTCACCCACGTCCAGAAGTGCAAAGGGTGCCGATATTCTCGTCACCACCGGTGATTGCATGCGGGCTTTTTCGGTTCAGGTGAAAAGCAATGCCAAGACCTTCAATTTTTGGCTAGTTGGAAAAGACATTCCAGTATCTCCGACCCATATCTATGTATTTGTCAATCTGCGGGCGAAAAAGGGGGTAGAGACCGTCGATTTTTATGTTGTCCCGAGTACGGAGGTCGCCAAGCGGGTGGTACCTTTTAAAGCTTCGACCGGCTCAGAATGGCATTCATTTTTCCTCAAGGATGCGCATGAGTTCAAAGACAATTGGAAGATTTTCGAAGCGTTCACGGGAAAAAGTGGCAAAATTAGTTAAATAGCCAATGTTTTAAGCGACACAAGCCCATTTTTAACCTCTTTTTTGCACATTAAGTCCTGTAATATCACTTGATTTTCATTTGTTTTGCCTTTTTTTGTCTGTGAACGGATCCGAGATTTTGAAATACGATGTCTCGCCGATAATAATCGCACTTCCGGTCGCCAAAATGAATCTGCTCTAAAATACGTGAAATCTCCAACTCCTTCTCTAACAAACTCTTCGTGAAGGGCCGCAGAGTCTCCTGGTTCTGGTATCTCTTCGCGGCTACAAAAAAATCCAAATGCTCGTTGTGGACAAAGAATCGGCTTGGAATGGAGTCCGTGTCGCTGGAAAGCACACCATAGCGAAGGCAGGGGTATATCTGCTTGTGCCTGCCGGCCTTGGTAGAATATGTGAGAATATCGTGAGTGGTAATGTCCTTCTTAAACTCGATAACCACGCGCGGAAACGGAATTCCCTGCCGCATCTCACAAATGCAAATATCCGTCTGGAAGGCGGAGAAGCCTCGCTTTGGATGCCTCGTGTCCCGGCAGTGGGCTGCCAAATCTAGCTTTTGGTCTAGGAATAGCTCGTAAAACAGATTGGCCTTGCGATAGACTGCTGAATCACCGAGAATCTCTTTAGCAATGGACTCAAATACTCCAACAAATAATGACTCTTGCATGAAAGTACACCTCGTGACCAAACGATCCAAAGCTGGGCCAACCCGGCGGGCGAATGGCTTCACATATAGTACCACCCAACCCCCGCAAAGTCCAAGTGGTAAACCCCAAATGTTGTAGGCGGATTTTCTCCTCGCGTTTGGTACGCTGCCGTGCGAGATACTAGGGGGATACTAGGGGGGATACTAGGGGATACTAGGGACAGTCACCTATTAAATGCAGAGTGTGCGCTGTGCTGCGTCATTGCGGATCAGCGTGTTGTATCGGATGTTCCAGCAAAACTCGCTGGTTTGCAGTGGGATAATGCGCTGTAAAATCAACGAGTTTTGCGTCTTGGCGGCAGTTTCTTTCTCGTGGCCACATGAACGCCACGATGGGGAAGCGCTGCGGGCAAGACGACTTGGGCCTTTTCCAAATACTTTTGTACCGATTCCCGCGGCTGCGGGATGCAATGGCACAAGGGTTTCCCCTTAATAACCATCCGCATCATGCAGAGCGTTTTGAGTTCATCCAGACCCTCCTGCACGGTGGCGTCGATGGCCTGCCACCGCCGGGCCAATTCCTGCACAATCTTGTAGGCCAGCATGATCACCAGATACCAGGGACAGTCACCTATTAAATGCGGGGTTTACGCTGGGCTTCGCCATTGCGAATCAGCGTATTGTATCTTTTCGTGGCCTTCCGGGGGGTACTGCCCGGAAGGCCACGTCCGACAGGTTTCTCGAAATTGCTCATGGTGCTGTCGTCCGCTGGCGGCCTGCCCGGCGATCGTTATCGGCCAAAACACACATCTTGACGTTTACTGGCCACGCCGGGTAACGTGGTACGGTACATCGGGGATGGCAATGCGAAAAAAAAGTCGAAGCAGAAAAAACAAAGTATCACCATCCGGCCCGGGTGTCAATAAACAGGCGACTGTCCCGAGATTTACTGTCCAGAAAACCTGCCCGGTACTGCCCGGCGACACTGCTAAGAAGCTGGCTGCCCGCGTCTTTGAGCAGGAATGACTGGCCTATCCCGCGGCGATCCACAAGTGCATCGACACGATGAGAATAGCACCGGTTCAGACATCGCCGCGTTAAATGCCGGATGGATGCGGTCGTTGGTCCGGAATATGCCATCGGAAAAGTTTACGGCATCGAAAGATTCTTAAAATCAAACGGAATCTCCAGCTTTTCATGCCCGGTAAACACCACCATGCGAAATTCAGCCGGCTTGCCGCCCGTTACATTTATATTGGCGTTATACGTAATGCCCTGTGGGCCTCCACCCCCGCCGCCCCAACCAGCCAACTGAATTGTTCGACCTCCAGCCGTGAGAATCGTGCCGCTGTTAATCTGCTCAAGCTGATTCATAATATTCTGCGTATCGGAGTTCGGGTTAAACATACCGCCCGGCTGTTGGATGGTATACGTGAAGTGCCACATCCCGTTTTGCATCGTGCGATGACTGATCGAGACAGTTACGCCCACGATTGAGGCCTTGGCAATCCCTTTGGCTTTGAATTTTAAATCCAGCAGTTGCTTGTGCACAGTGACCATCACGGGAATATAACCTTTTAATTCTGTAATTATCGTTCCAGGATGGTGCGGCCATTGCAAGGCAATGTTGAAATATGTCACGCCCCCCATTTGATTGCCGTACCAGACGTTACCCGGCGTGGCCGAAATCAGGGAATTACCATGATTATCAATCGCCTTGGTCACCACGGTCTGCGGAATTTGCATAGGCCCCGTGCTTCCCGGAATCGACAGCAGCACGGCCTGAATGTTAAATGTTTGTGTCGCAGCCTGCTGCGGCTGCATGAAATTCAGGTTGCGGCTGTAATTGATGCTTTGCGGGATAAGTGCAAAGGCTCCGGCCAAATCCACAATATGTCCCTTGCCCAAGACACCGTTGGCCGCCAAAGTTATCTGCTGCGGATTGCCATAATAACCCTGCGCGGGGGAAACACCGGTGAGAATCGCCAGTTGCTGCATGACTTTCCAAAATGGTTCCCGCACCGCATGAATTGTAACTCGGGGCAGCACTAACTGATTGATAAAATGCGGCCTTACGCCCACCTGTTTGCATACGGTTTCAAAGGCCTGTCTGGCGGACATGTTCTTGGCATCCAGTGTTATAAGCGGTCCGCGCAGCAAATCCGCATGGGCAATTTTTCGAATATCCTGTCGCAATAGATGCCGCATTTCCGGTGTGGTCAAACCGGCCAGAGCCTTCTTCATTTCCGGCACTGCCTCATCACCTGCCGCCAGCAGCTTCTCCGCGGCGATGTGCCGAATCAAAAGCCGGTGACTGGCGAGTTGCGTGATCCATTTCCGGATTTGTCCGATGGTGGGCGGGTTAGTGGCGACCGCAACTGAAGGCGGTGAAGGCGCAACAGTTCCCGCGGCACAATAATGAGGCAATGTTGAAATAGCTGCCACTGAAATTAAACCGGCGGTGATTATTCCGGTGCCGATAACCGAAGTCCATATTTTTCCGACCAATTGTTTCCACATATCTTCACCCATAAGTAACCGTTCACGACCCTCTGGCCAGCCAAATGCATAACGAGCTTGACCATGAAAACAAATTATACCCTCCCCCCAGAAACAAACAAATGTATTTCTATGATAAAATTTGAGCGGTCCACACAATCTGTCCGATAAAATATTCGGATCAACGGATTGATCGAAACAACATGGATGCACGCACCAAACAAATCTGTCAGCAGCGCAGCGTGTTTGAATTCCCACATCAAAGCGTCAGCACCCAGTTCGCCGGACGGCCGACAGCTTCGCTTCTTCCATCAGGCCGGTGAACGGTTACCAAGAAAGTAACCGGCCACGCTCATATTTGTTGGACTTTTGGACGCCGCTTGGACGAATTGGCTTGGCGCATTAAAATAATTTTATGGCCGGTTATGGTATCGGACGATTTTATATTTGCGGGACCGCAGCATGAATCAACCAATGAATTCCATAACCAGCCGGGCGGCCAATACGGTAAAATCCGTTTCCGCACCAACCGTGGCCGACAAAGACTTACCCATTGCCGCATTCTCGCCGGTGGCGTGGATACGTTTTCTGTTCATTGCGGGCGGGGGGCTGGCCGCTGATTTATGGACCAAGCATCTGGCGTTTGCGGACTTAGGTTACGGGCCGGGATCACGGCGTGTCGTGTTGATCCCAGGTATGCTCCAACTGCGAACAACGTTAAATCCCGGAGCGGTGTTTGGCGTCGGACCTGGGTTGGCTCCGCTTTTTATTCTCATTAGTCTCGTGGCCATCGGATTTGTCGTCTACGTTTTCATGAATACGCAACGCCACCAATGGGTCATGCACACGGCACTGGGACTGATCTTGGCCGGGGCCATGGGAAATCTTTATGACCGGGCGTTCAATCATGGCAAAGTACGGGACTTTATTTTGTTGCACTATTGGCCATGGATATTTAATCTCGCGGATGCCATGTTGTGTATTGGTGTACCGCTGCTTATTTTATGTTGGCTACTGCAAGGTGCGCAAACGCCGACACCGCCCAAAGACCGGTAGCCATGGAAGCTATGGCTGCGTCCGTGGGGCGCGGGTTATGCCGCTGTAGCGCGTTTGAGGTGACAGACGGTTATGGACACGAATTATCCCTTGGAAATTATCATTGGATTGCTGGTGCTGTTGGGATTGGTGTATTTGGCACAGCATCAGACCACAGCGCGCATTACGCCCGTACGGCAGGCGACCACACAGGTGGCCCCCAGCATAATTCCGGCGCCGGGCAGGCCATGAATTCGAAACTGGAACAGCAGATGAAACATGAAAAGTGGTCCGTTTCCAGATTGATCGCACAAATTGAAAATAAGCGGGCGGTGGTGGGCGTTATTGGCTTGGGTTATGTGGGCCTACCGCTGGTGAAGGCCTTTTCCGACGCCGGATTTACGACCATTGGCTTTGACGTTGATCTAGCCAAGGTCCGCAAGCTGGAAAAAGGCCAAAGCTATATCCGCCATATTGCGTCCGCCACTATTAGCCAGCTCCTGCGGGAGGGGAGGTTTTCACCCACTGCTGATTTTTCACGCATGGCGAATTGTACAGCGCTGATTATTTGCGTGCCCACTCCGCTGACCGTCAACCGTGAACCCGATATGCGTTATGTTTCCGGCACTGCCGCCGCCATTGCCGCCCATTTGCGCCCCGGCCAATTGGTTATTCTGGAATCCACCACTTATCCCGGCACCACGCGGGAAGTGGTAATGCCGGCGTTGGAGGCCAACGGGTTAAAATGTGGAAAAGATTTTCTGCTGGCGTATTCTCCGGAACGTGAAGATCCGGGCCGCCAGGATTTTCAGACAGTCGATATTCCAAAAGTTGTCGGCGGCATGGACACCGAAGCCTTGAAAGCCACTTGCGCCCTATATGGTCAGGCGGTTAAGACCGTGGTCCCGGTGGAGAGCTGTGAAATTGCCGAGGCCGGTAAAATTCTGGAAAACTGCTACCGCTGCATCAATATAGCAATGATCAATGAGTTAAAGATAATTTTTGATCGCATGGGTATCGACGTATGGAAAGTCATAGCGGCGGCAAAAACCAAGCCGTTTGGATTTCAGGCATTTTACCCCGGTCCCGGTCTCGGCGGGCACTGTATTCCGATTGATCCATTTTATTTAAGCTGGAAAGCCAAACAGTATGATGTCACCGCCCGTTTCATTGAACTGGCCGGTGAATTAAATACCGCCATGCCCTATTATGTCATTGAAAAAGTTGCCGAATCTCTCAATGACGTTGGTCGGGCCATTCGCGGTTCCAAGATTCTGGTGTTGGGGCTGGCCTATAAAAAAGATGTGGATGATTTGCGGGAATCCCCATCCGTGGTGCTCATTGAACAACTTAAAAAACGTGGTGCCCGCGTGGATTATAATGATCCGTTTATTCCCCGCACCCATCCTCAGCGACAGCATGATCTGAAAATGAAATCCATCCCGCTGACGGCGGCGAATCTCCAGCGTTATGATCTGGTGATCATTGCGACGGATCATTCCGCCTATGATTGGCGATTCATCGCTCAACATGCGCGGCGCATTGTCGATACCCGTAACGCCACCGCAGGCCTGCGTGCTGGCGGTGCTAAAATAACCCGTGCGTAAATTCGTATTTGCGATCAATTGAATTATTGCGCGAAAAATAGATAATCAAGGACTTGGTTTTTGTGGCT
The DNA here is from genome assembly GCA_049977145.1 of Phycisphaerae bacterium. Lineage (GTDB taxonomy): Bacteria > Planctomycetota > Phycisphaerae > WQYP01 > WQYP01 > JAMDCX01. Next base: position 24,836 of record JBMFGW010000006.1, on the reverse strand, counting down.
TGGGCCGCTGCTTATATAACGCATTGGAAGCAACCGCATGATTGTCATTCTTAAGCCAGGCGCTGATGACGCCTTAGTGCAGGATATTGTCTTACAAATTGAAGCCTTAGGTCTGCGGGCGCATTTGTCCAAGGGCCAATTTCGTACCGTCATTGGCGTGGTGGGCGAAGAGGTCCAGGTGGACAAAGAACATCTCCTGGCCATTAACGGTGTGGAGCAGGTGCTGCCGATCATGCGGCCGTATAAGCTTGCAAGCCGCGAGTTTCATAAGGCGGATACCATTGTTGAAATTCCATGTCCGGGTGGCGGAATCGTGAAAGTTGGTGGTGGCTACTGCGTTGCGATCGCCGGACCCTGTGCGTGTGAAAATGAGGTCATGGTGCATAACATCGCGCGGTTCGTCCGCGTCTCCGGTGCCACGATGCTCCGCGGCGGCGCGTACAAACCACGCACCAGCCCATATAGCTTTCAAGGCCATGGCGAGGATGCGCTAAAGTGGCTGCGTGATGCGGGCCGGGAAAATGGCCTGCCCATTATCACCGAAGTCATGGATACGCGGCATGTGGCAACTATTGAAGAATACACCGATGTATTTCAGATTGGCGCACGGAATATGCAGAACTTCAATCTGCTGTTTGAAGTGGGCAAAACCCGCAAACCGGTACTGCTCAAACGCGGCATGGCCGCGTCGATTCAGGAATGGCTGATGAGTGCGGAATATGTGCTTAGCCAGGGCAATCGCCAGGTCATATTGTGTGAGCGAGGCATCAAGACCTTTGAAACCTCTCTGCGATTTACACTGGACATTTCCGCAGTCCCTGTGGTAAAAGCTAACAGTCACCTGCCGGTGATTGTGGATCCCAGCCACGCCAGCGGCGTGCGGGAATATATTCCGGCATTGGCGCGGGCCGGTATCGCGGCGGGTGCCGACGGTATCATGGTGGAAGTGCATGATAATCCGTCCCAGGCCTTGTGCGACGGGCCGCAGGCACTGTTGCCCGATGCATTTGCGGATTTAATGATAGTGCTAAGAAAGCTCGCCGGAGTTTTGGGACGGAATTTTTCCGAGTTGGCGGCACTGCCAAACGCGGGACCGGTGACGGTTTAACGCACCGGCGGTAAGATGATGAATAATGCCACAGCGCGTGTGCGAATGTGGATTAATGAAAGCACCAATGCCAGGAGAATTTTATAACATGCGAAAACTTTTAATTGCGGGTAACTGGAAAATGAATCTAAATCGCGCTGAAAGCGTGGATTTAGCAAGTAAGATTATCACGAAAATGCCGGTGCCCTGCGCGGTGGAAGTCAGTATCATACCCACATTAGTGCATCTGGAGGCGGTGCGACAGGCAATTCGTGGCGGCGCTGTCCAACTCGGTGCGCAAAATGTCTACTTTGAAAAGAAAGGTGCATTTACCGGTGAAGTCAGCACCGCAATGTTAAAGGATATGGGAGTCAAATACGTGTTGGCGGGGCACAGCGAACGCCGCCACATTTTGGCTGAAAGTGATGAACTGGTGGGGAAAAAAGCCCACGCCGTCGTCGCCGAAGGCCTCAGCTTGATTTTGTGCGTGGGGGAAACACTGGAACAGCGACAGAAATCCGCAACCATGGAAATTGTAGGCCGCCAACTTGAGACCGGGTTGGCCCACGTTGATGCCGCCAGCGTGCAGGCGGGCCAACTGGTCATCGCCTATGAGCCGGTATGGGCCATTGGTACGGGTTTGACGGCCACGTCAGCGCAGGCTCAAGAAGTGCATGCTTTTATCCGCACCGAATTGACGGGAAAATATGGCCGCGATTTGGCACAGAGCATCCGCATTCAATATGGCGGATCAGCCAAAAAGTCCAACGCCGCGGAACTCCTGGCGCAAAAGGATATTGATGGCCTGCTCATTGGCGGCGCCAGTCTGATGGCGGATGAATTTATTGGTATCGTGCAGGCCGCAGTGGCGGCACAAAGCGGTCATGGTAATGTGGATTAATGGAGCGATGGCTCAAGGATATAACAACGCATGACAACTTTTTTTTCCATCTTACTGGTACTGCTGGGGGTAGTGCTGATTATTGTGATTCTGCTGCAACGCGGGCGCGGCGGCGGTCTGATCGGGGCGTTTGGCGCCGGCGGTGGCGGATCAGCTTTTGGAACGAAAACCGGTGATGTGTTCACCACCGTTACCGTTGTGCTTTTCGTACTGTTTATGTTCCTGGCCATTGGCTTAAATTGGATGGTGCAAGGATCGGCCACCGTGGCTGCTTCACGACCAGCCGCCACCACACAAACCGGGATGAATGGAAGCAAGACGACCGCCACACCTGCGCCCGCCAAGACTAAGGCCAGCACCGGCGCTAAGCCGGTCACTGCCGCCGTAAAGTCCACCGCACCAATCCGTAAAGCAGCGACCGCCAAGCCGCCTGGTTCGCATCCCTGAGGGTTAGCGTGCGGCATTTTTACGGTGTACTCGGTTATCGGGATTGACAAAATGCGGCGATTGGCAATGGCCTCGGAGTATCGATGATCATCAGTATGACCGGTTACGGCAGGGCTAGCCTGGAGGAAGAAAATTTCTTCTGCCAGGTGGAAATTCGTTCGGTCAATAACCGCTTCCTGAAAGTTTCCATTCGACTGCCGGATGAATTGGCGCAATGCGAAGCCGACATTGACAAACTGGTGCGGCAGCAACTTTGCCGCGGTTGCATCAATATTACGGTTACCGCGATATTGCCATTCGGTACGGCGGCGCCGGTCAACCGTGACGCCGCCGATTATTACCTTAAGGAAATGCAGGAGTTGGCACGCGGGGCCAACGATTCGGCGGCGCCGATGACCATTGACCTTACCGCATTACTGCTACTTCCCGGGGTTTGCGAATCGCCCAATCACGGTTGGACAGGGCCGGAACATCAACATCGCCGTGATGTGATCAATCGCCTGCTGGCCGAGGCCTTGGCACAAGTTGTACAAATGCGCAAGCGCGAAGGTGAAGCGCTTTGGAAAGACTTACAATTACACCTTAGTGAAATATCGAAAGCCTTGGAAGGTATTCGGCAGCAGGCCCCACAGATCGCCCAGCAATACCATCAGCGGTTGCGGGCGCGGGTGATGCAGTTGGTGGGCGACGCGAAGTTATCACTTTCCGATGCCGATTTATTGCGGGAAGTGGCGCTATTTTCCGAGCGGGCGGATATCAGCGAAGAAATATCCCGGCTTTCCGGCCATCTTGAACATTTCATGGGTTTGGCGGAAAAAGAAAATCAGGTGGGCCGGACGCTGGAATTCATCGCCCAGGAAATGTTGCGTGAGGCCAATACCATTGGAAGCAAAGCCAGCGACGGCGGAATCGCCAAACTTACCATGCGGATTAAAGGACTTATCGATCGCATTAAGGAACAGGTACAAAACGTGGAGTAGCCAGCACACGTACTGTTGCGAGCTGTACGTTTCAACAATACGGATTTCAAAGGATGGAATACAGTAAAAACGGTTTGCTAGTCTTTGTGTCAGGCCCGTCTGGCGTCGGTAAATCCACGGTATGTAACCGATTAGCCACAGACTTGCCAGCCCAATTTGCCCTTTCCGCCACGACTAGGCAAGGGAAACCACAGGACCGATGGGGAAAACCATATATTTTCGTAAATGGGGATGAATTTAAGAAGCGTATTGCCAACAACGAATTTTTGGAGTATGCTAAGGTGTTCGGGCATTGGTACGGAACGCTACGGCAACCCGTGCTGGAGGCCTTGGCGGATGGCCGAACGGTGTTGCTGGAAATTGATATCCAGGGCGGCATACAGATTGCTAAAATGTTTCCGGCGGCCCTTGGCGTTTTTATCCTCCCTCCCAGTGAGGAGGAGCTTATGCGCCGCCTCCGGGAACGGGGACGCGATGACCCCGCCGTCATCGAAAACCGCATTCGGCAGGCGCAGCAGGAAATGGCCGTTGCTGAACAATGTGGTGCGTACCGTATCAAGGTGGTCAATCGCGTGTTGGATCAAACGATCACCGAATTGATCGGGTTTGTGAAAACCATGCAGCAGCGTGCGTAACGCGATGATTGCGGGCCGCCAATGCCCGGATAACGGAAATGAATTTGGGCGGTAATAACCGTCGGAATATAAGCAGGAGTATTCAGCGCATGATCGAAGCAATAAAGAGCGACGAAATTGTACATAAACTTGGCGGCCGGTTTAAGCTTTGTGCCTTGGTGCAGCACCGCCTGGCGGAACTCATTGAGGGGCAACGCCCGCTGGTGGAGCGTAATGGTCGCAATGATATGGAGGTGATCCTTGATGAAATTCTTCAGGGAAAACTGAGCATTGATTTTGATAAAAGCCATATTACCAAACCGGCGGAAGCGTTGGGGCATAAATAATCCCATCTCCTATAGATGCGGGGAAATAGCATCATCTATGCCGGATCACGGGAGCAGCAGGCCTTCATGACCGCAACAAAAAAAAATATTCTGGTGTGCGTCTGTGGTGGAATTGCGGCCTACAAGGTTTGTCACGTTGTCAGTCAATTGGCACAGCGCCAATTCAACGTGGATGTGGCCATGACCAATGGGGCCCAAAAGTTCGTGGGGCCGTTGACCTTTGAAACGCTGTCCCGGCGCCCGGTTCATACCGATCTTTGGAACAATCCCAGCGACTCGGACCCGCAACATATAAAATTGGCGCAAAACGCCGATGTTATCCTTGTGGCTCCCGCCACCGCCAACATGATCGGAAAAATCGCCCATGGTCTGGCGGATGATCTCGTCAGCACCGTGTTGCTGGCCGCCGCTCCGGAAAAACTAATGGTCGCGCCCTCCATGAATGAACAAATGTGGAACAACCCCGCGGTGCAGGCCAACATCGCCTTATTACGCAGCCGCGGTCTGGCTATCATCGGTCCTGAATCCGGCTGGCAAGCCTGCCGCACCGTCGGCACTGGCCGCATGAGCGAACCCGATTCCATTATACAGGCGATGCTGCCCCGCCTTACCGTCCAGTAAATTATACCTTTTCCTATGCCTGTCCGAGTAATCGCCGTTTTGCGACGGCGTGGCTTTTGGCGCCCAGCAAGCAACGGCGACGATGGCGTACCACACCAAGGAGGAAAACCAGACAACAGCTGGCGGTGGCGAGCCTCCGCATGGAACTGGGCGGAATTCTGGTGGCTATCATTTTACCGCTGTTGCTTGATTATGCTTGATGCTGGTTAGGGTCTGATGTCTTCCGGTTGACTTTCAATCGAGGAAGGTAACAATAACTTTAACTGATAATATTGTTGGTAGCCGGAGGTCAAACGATGTCACATTACCAACGGGTCGCCGGGAAAATCCGATGGTGGTTACTCGTAGCCGTGCTGATCTGTTGGCTGGCGGGAATATTCTGGGTATTTAACATCGCATGGCCCCACTGGCGAGTTTTCTCCAATAAAGGAAATCACCAGGAAATGGCTTATGGGTGGGGCTTACAAGGTGTCATGGGGCTGGAGTGGCAGTCCGAGTGGAGTTATTTGCTTTTTGCGGGGACTGTGGCGGGGCTGTTTTTTGTGAGCCAATGGTTTTTCCTCCGCCCCAGTCGTGGCTGGCGCATCCGGTTGGATGAAAACGGACGCCCCTTACGACTATCGGTTTGGATTGGTGGACTCATGGCGGCATTGTTGAGCTTGGGTTTGCTGGCAACGGCGGCGGAGTTGATCGGGGTTTGGGATAAACTCATGGTGGTGCATCACGTCAATGCGGTGCGCGGACCGGAAATGCGCTATTGGCCAGCGCTGGCAGCACTGGCCGCGTTGTGGGCGCTATGGGCACTGGTCTTTTTTTTATATTGGTACCATGGTGATCGCGGCACCCAATTGGGGCGCATGCTGCGTGGCTTGTTCGCTGGCAGTATTCTGGAATTGCTCGTGGCTGCTCCGGTGCACGTGATGATTCTTCGCTCAAAAAGCAAAGGGCAGTGTTATTGTGAAACGGGTTCATATACGGGATTGGTTCTTGGCGGCACCGTTTTACTCTGGACTTTTGGGCCGGGAATTGTGCTGTTGTTCCTTCGTGAAATCCGCCGCCGTCGACCGCTGCTGGAAAATATGGCTAAAGCGAGTCAAAGCCCACCCGAATAATACCAACGCGGACACAACGGCATTTTCCTCCGTATCACCGGGCAAGAATTTTCGGATAGTCCGACCACATCTCCAAGAAACGCAACCGGGACGTAACTTGGTGTATTGTTCGTGTCGCGTAACTGTTTACTGTTTGTGGGTAACACCAGTATCGTCTTGCGTAGTGTTGCCCAAGATGGAAACGCTCCGGGCCATGTTTCCGGAATTGCTGAAAGCATCCGGAATACCGTGGCTTCCGGCATTCACAAATACTCCAGCTCTGCACGCCGCGCACTAATGGCCAACTGAACCAGGTCATGCGAACCTGTCTCCCCGGTCACGCTGCGCATCGGAATGGGGCTTTCCGGCGGTTGCGTCCTGTGCTTGATGCGACCAAAACGCAGGCGGATTGCCCAGCCAAATGTCCGACGAATGGTTTGTATCAATCCCAATATGCCCAGAACCTGCATACCGGCCGGCTTGAGCGATACTTTAGTCCGGCTCCGGATCAGGGCTACAAGCAGCCAGACTGGGTTGTAAAAGTACAGATATCCAGTCAAGAGGTTGAGTTGCTTTCGCCAGGGGTGCCGGTGCTGCGACGCGATAACATAGTTGCCGTCATACATATAATTAAGCACGCTGCGGCCCGCCACACTTTCAAAAACCTGTCCGGAGGTAAATGTGCCATCATAAAGTTTGGTGCCCGGCGAGGGGGTCATCATCAAAACCTGAAGTGAAACCGCGCCCGCTTTCCGCAGTATCTTGATTTGATTCAGCAATCCGTATGCGGAGTTGGGGGTGTAAAGCGGTTGCGTATCATGGTGCATCATCATGGGCATGGGGCAAATGCCCACATCGCGCAGGCTGCGGAAAGCTTCGGTGGTTTTGTTCACGCTTTGCCCTTTTTTTACCAATGTGGCGGTCATATCTTCCACGCCCAGCCAAAGTGCCCGACAGCCAGCCGAACGCACCAGCGGCAAATGCTCCTTCATAAGCAATGTGTCGTGCACGGTGACTTCCGTGTACCAGCGGGCCTTTCGGCTTAGCCGCACGCCTTCAAATTCCGCGTGGGCCAACGTCTCCACTATATCCAGTGTCCGGGTTTTGTTGTTGAAGAAATTATCATCGGTGCCAAAAAAGTAACGCAGGCCGAATTCACGGTATAGCCGCCACATCTCTTCCGCGATGCGTCCACCACTTTTCACACGGTGTTGCCGCTGGTTGTACGCGGGGATCGGGCAGTACGGACAGGCAAATTTGCAGCCGAATGTCATCACCAGCGAACTGATGGGGGTGAGTTGGCGCACGCGACTTGGCGGCAGCGCGGTGGGTGCCAATTCCAAGCCACGGCTCGGTGCTTCCAGAAGTCGATACCCCAATACCGGATCGGGTAATTCATCGAGATCCATCACCAGTCGCTGCACGCCGGTATCAATAAGTTCTCCGGCAAATTGGCCATGGTCATGGTGCGCGTAGACCAGACCGGGGATGTCCCGCAGTGCCCCGCCGTCCCGCGCGCGTTCAAATACGCCGCGCATCGACTCCCCGTTACCGCGCATGGATAACAGAACCTCCAGAAGGCTTAGCAGAACGTATTCCTCCCCGGTAACGGCGACATCAGCACCGGCCATCGCGGGGTGGCCCGTGGCAAATACCTCATAGGGCTGATACACGTTCAGCGAGCCACCCGCGATAATCAGCGGCCGATACGCGGGGTCAATCCGGTGTGCATCGCGAATCATTTCCCGGCACGGAGCCAAGTGCATACCCATGCTCGAAATCATAAAAAGATCAGGAATTCGTCCATCGAGCCTCATGCGCGCGGGGCTGAAGTTCCGGTTCCACTGTTGCAGCACGATGCGTGTCTTAATGAATCCCGAATCCACCATGGCCGAGCCGATGGCCCGAATGCCCGCCGGCACCATGCGCGTGTCGGCATAAATAAATGGTAACATACGTGTGCGATGATCAAAGGCGCAAGCAATGATCGTCACGAGATCATGCCGGGCGGCGATCAGGCGTAACCGTCGGCGAATATCCCTTAGTTCGCCTGGCGGAAGTGTATTGTCTCCGCGATCACGATGAGGTAATTCCATGACTGGTTACTCCGTGCGGCACAATTGCCCCAAATTCACCGAACCCCGAAAGCAGAGCCAGGCGGATTGATACACCCTTTATTTAATGATACCACTGCAAACAAAAAAAACGTAATTTAACAGCAAGACGGTTCAAATCGCCTACGGTTACGACTGCGTGCAAATGCGGTAATAAGGCCTGTCAGTCACTTCTATGTTTTCTAAACGGACAGCACTGATCACGGATCACAAATTCGGGATTCCCAGTGATTTGCGCATTAATTCGTGATCATTGATCCGTGGTCATTGGAATGGCCGCACCGGAGCGTTCACGATGCCCATTGATGCGCAGTAAATCCACCTCCATGATCCGCCAATTACCGGGGCGATGGTGATCCTGCCAGACCAGTCGCCAGACTGTAACCACCGGTCCGTAGTCACGGGTACTCGTCCAGATCACCAGATGCGTAATAGCTTGATTTTTGATTATCCGCACCGCCATGGTGCGAATGATATTATGGGTAATATGCGCCATTTTGAGCCGCACGGCCAAGCCGGATTGAATCTGTGCATAATTCCACTGGCCACAAATAGCACGTTTGGAAACATACCGCATGATCGCTGGCACATCGTCCCGTGCGGCGGCGCTGATAACCGCGGTGTTGGCGTTGACCAGCCGTTCATAAGGTGTAACGACCATCCACGCCGCGGTTATCCAGAGTACCAGCGCGGCCAGAATTCCGACGCCGACATTTCGCATCACGGTTCGTCGCATATTTATTCCCTGCCACAATCCGGCCCCGCCGAGCAGCAACATTGCGCCCCAAATTGCCCAATGATTTTCAAAGAGTATGCGACCCAACCCGGATGGAAATCCAGTGCCAAGTCGCAGTAAAGCCAACATGCCAATGCGGGCATCCGCATGTGCTAAAGGAAGAAGTAATTGCCAATTCATAACCGCAGCCCCTGTCGGATGTGCTGGTTCGCCTACGGACACACCTGCTTATATCATAGCCAGGCGTTGCGGCTATGGCACCGTAAAATACTTCAATTGGGCATGGTGCCAGAGATTTGTTAAATGGTCCATGGCGTTCCATGGGCAGACGCCCTTGGACATCCGGGCGCGGCGGAAAATATATCAGTACCCTATCGGCCGCTGTACGGTTTCATCGACACACCATCACTTTCCTGTTACCGCAGCGCATGGTTCCACCATTGCCGGGCGAACGGCTCCAGAGCATCGATAAAAGTTGCGGGCACATTGGTGGGTGATATCTGCGGATCGTTTGGCAGCACCGCCAGCATCGGCGTGTGCATGAGATGCGGTAATTCATCAAGGCTGCTTTGAACGGATATATCGCGTTCAATCGGTACGCGATTGGCCACCAGACCCGCCACGGGAAGATTTCGTGTGCGGATGGCCTCAACGGTCAAAGAGGTGTGGTTCAAGGTGCCCAGATAGGCCCCGGTCACAACCACAACGGGTAACGCCAATAGCGTGGCCAGATCAGCGATTGTAAACAAACGACTGTTTAATGGCACCAGCCAACCGCCGGCGCCCTCCACCAGCAGAAAATCACAATGCGTGCGCCAATAAGTCATGGCCGTTGCCAGACGTCTCCAATCCGGTTCGCGTTGTTCAAGTCGCGCCGCAACGTGCGGCGACACGGGCGCGGCGAATCGAATCGGACTGATGACTTTTAACAAGGCTTCATCCGTGGGATCAAGCCCAGCGATCCTTGCGGGCAGCAGCGCGTCAGAGGACATTAAATCATCATCTGTTAAAGATTCCGTATTGCCGCACTCCGGACGTATAGAGCAGCCCGTGGCAATGGCCTTGCATACACCCACCCGGATATGCAAACGCCGAAACGCACCCGCCAGTGCCGCGGTTACCGTGGTCTTGCCGATATCGGTGTTGGTTCCAGTGATGAATAACCCTGGTTTTCCGAAGGCAGTCAGGATGGACGCTGGTCGTGTGGCGTCCATATTGGTAGGGCTCAATGTATGCGTATGCGTTTTCCTCATGTCTGGAAATCCTTCTTCCGACGGATTATATCTTCCACTTTCGGTACAGCTTGTACAACAATGTGCGTCATGTGCTCCACACTTTCGACTCTGCTTGCCAACGGCGGCATGAGCACAAGCGTGTCCGCCAATGGCCGCAGAATCAAGCCCTGTTCCCGCATAACGGCGCATAATTCGCCGCCGATGCGCCAATGTACATCAAAGTGCGCGTCGCTCTGGCGCTGCGGTACTATATCCACTGCGGCCACCAGACCGGTCTGTCTCATATCGCCAACATGGGGGTGATCCCGTAAGGGTGCCAATCCTTCCTCCATTGTTGCCGCCAGAGTACGGGCGTGTTCCAGCGTTTTGCGGGATTCCATTAAATCCAGCGAAGCCAAGGCCACCGCACAGGCCAGCGGATGACCGGTAAAAGTGTGGCCATGAAAAAAAGTCTTTCCTTCCCGCGGGTCGGCGTAAAATGCGGCAAATACTTCAGCGGTGGTCAGCGTTACACCCAGCGGCATGTATCCGGCGGTAAGCCCTTTGGATAGACAAAGTAAATCCGGAGTAACATGTTCATGGTCACAGGCGAACATCTTTCCCGTGCGGCCAAAGCCGGTCATCACTTCATCACAGATCAGCAGCAGATGGTGTTGATCGGCGATTTGTCGCAGGAGGGTCAGCGTTCCCGGCGGGTGCATGAGCATGCCGCCGGCTCCTTGCACCAGTGGTTCGAGAACAATAGCCGCATAGCGGCCAGGATGTTGCGCCAAAAGTGTTTCAATATCCTGCCGCCAATGCTGATTTCCGGAGCACGGCATAGCTGGCAGCCGCGTCGCGATTGCCGCATCGGTTCCCGCAAATGGGGGCAGCAGGGGCGGGGCGACGCGGTCAACGGGAAAACACAACGGTTCATAAACCTGCTGAAACGCCGGTATTCCGCCTATGGAAACCGCACCGAGCGTATCGCCATGATACGCATGATGCAGGGATATAAAACGGCTTTTCTCCGGCCACCCCAGATTCACCCAATATTGATACGCCAGCTTGCACGCTACTTCCACCGCCGTGCTGCCATTATCGGAATAAAATACGCGCGTTAATCCGGTGGGGGCGATCTCCACCAGCCGTTTGGCCAACATAATGCTGGGCACATTGCACAATCCCAACAGCGTGGTGTGGGCAATTTTATCCAGTTGATCCCGCAGCGCCTGATCCAGCTCCGGGACATGGTGCCCATGGACGTTACACCACAACGACGATACACCATCAATATATTTCCGACCTTGCGTATCAAATAGAAATTCCTCATGCCCGCGTTCAATGATGGGTGGATCGGTTTTCTCCAGCCACGCTTTCATGGGTGTAAACGGATGCCAGACATACTGGCGGTCCCATTGTAGAAGTGTCTGTGTATCCGGTGTTTTCATGTTACCGATTATAATACATTTTGGTGTTGATGATGGATAAGGCTTCTTTCCTTAACGGGCCGCCGACCGGCGGCATGGGCGTGGATATGCCGGAAGATCGGCGGCGGCGGCACGATATGGTGCGGCAGCAGATTTTGGCACGCGGCATTCGGAATCCGCGCGTTATCCGAGCCATGGCGCGTGTGCCGCGGCATTTTTTCACACGCCTTGAAGCCAGTGCCGCCGCCTATTCCGATTATGCGCTGGCTTCTGATTACGGACAAACGATCAGTCAGCCTTTTATGGTCGCTATTATGACCGCAGAGCTTGATACTCTGCCGCAACAACGTATTCTGGAGATCGGTACGGGCACCGGCTATCAGACCGCTGTTCTAGCCCGGATGGGCGCGGAGGTCTTCACGATTGAATACGTGCCGGAATTGTCCAAGGCCGCCGAGAACCGCCTTCGACAACTGGGTTATACCAACATTCACTATCGCATCGGTGATGGGGCCATTGGATGGAAATCATTCGCCCCCTTCACCGGCATTCTGGTCACTGCCGGCGCGCCTGCTGTTCCCCAGCCGTTATTGGAACAGTTATCTGATGGTGGAAATCTGGTGATTCCCATTGGTGATTCGTCCATGCAGGTGCTCAAGCGTTGCCAGCGCCATGGCAACGCCATCACCGAAACGGATATTTTGGATTGCCGATTTGTGCCGCTGCGAGGTCAATACGGCTGGCGGTAAGCATTGATGTATGCTTTTTTTCGGGTTGTGGTGATACATTGCGGGTTGTGGGTGATGGCGTAAATAGGCCATTTTTGTTGACAAAACGTAACCGTTCACGCACGATGTTTTTGGCGTACCTGGCACGCGTAACGGCAGGCCGAGCCGCGACCGTAAGGGAGTGATACCGCCGTGAACGCATACCGAGTTTGGAAGGCCGAAAGGCCGTGAACGGTTATACAAAAACGTATTATCAATTGCGCCAGCGGTATCCGCTACATTGCAGCCCCATCGCAATCCCGGCCATTACTCGGACAGGCCCCTGGGCCAGCGCGGTTGCAGCGGCAACGGCGAGCCTTGCTAAAAACATGGCCACACCCGTGCACGCTGGCGCCGGTAGCCGCCGAGCGCTGCTATCGTGTATAATTTTTAAAATGTGGTTTGCTGTACTGCACGCCAAACGCAACCAAGGGCCTGTTACGGCGTTGCGGCGGGGGAGTAACTGTCGAACCCAGCGGTCAAAAATAAACTGCCGCAGGGAGATCGGTAAGGACTTTTTTGGGAGTACCCAGATGACTGCAAATCCAACCCATGAGGCACATAATCGCACCGCTTCCGCCATACCCGTGGGAACGGAAACCTCAGCGGTAGAACGGCTAAAGTTAGTCCGTGAGGCCATGCTCACCGAAATCCATAAGGTTATCGTGGGGCAGTCGGAGGTTATGGAGTCGCTTTTACTGGCGTTATTTTCGCGTGGTCATTGTCTGCTGGTGGGGGTGCCGGGACTGGCCAAAACATTGATGATCAGCACCTTGGCCAAGGTCTTGAACCTGAACTTTAACCGGATTCAATTCACCCCTGATCTTATGCCTTCGGACATCACGGGTACGGATATTATTCAGGAAGATCCGCAAACCGGCAAACGCGTATTTAACTTTATCAAAGGGCCGGTATTCACCAATATGCTGCTGGCTGATGAAATCAACCGTACGCCGCCGAAAACACAGGCGGCTCTGTTACAGGCCATGCAGGAATACCAGGTGACCGCCGGTGGGCAAACCTATCCGTTACAGCAGCCATTCTTTGTGCTCGCTACGCAGAATCCAGTGGAGCAGGAAGGTACCTACCCGTTGCCGGAAGCGCAGTTGGACCGGTTCATGTTTATGGTAAAGGTGGGATATCCGCAGCGCGATGATGAGCGTAGTATTGTGAAAAATACAACCATGGATGTTCGCAGTGAACCTAAGGCGGTCCTGACAGCTGCGGATATTCTGGCCATTCAAAAGCTGGTGCGACGCGTGCCGGTCAGTGACCATCTGGTGGATTATGCGGTCAACCTGGTGCGGGCCACACGCCCGCAGGAAAAAGATACCCCTGATTTCATCAATAACTGGTTAACCTGGGGAGCCGGGCCACGGGCGGCACAAAATTTAGTCTTAGGAGCCAAGGCCCGGGCCTTGTTGCGCGGGCGGCTTAATGTAAGCACTGATGATATCCGGCATGTAGCCAAACCTGTGCTGCGGCACCGTATTATTACCAATTTTAATGCTGATGCCGAGGGAATTGACACCGACGCCGTTGTTGATCGCCTGCTGGCCACTATTAAGGAACCGTCGGCGGACGCCTACCGAGTCGCGGACTCCTCCGTCCCATCTCCCTAGAGCAAAGGTGGGTCAACGGCGTCGCTATCAAACTTATTATCGCCATTCCTTGAAGTTTTCGGAAACAAACAGCCGATTTGAATTTTGAGGACTATGATAGAGATGGACATTCGTTGGAGAATGTTGGTAGTCAGGTTAGGGTTGGAAAGGTGGCTTGCGGTATGACTCATTCAATAGCACCACAAAATGGCGAATCGCTTAGGGCAACGCCGCCGCGCTATTTTACGCTGGCTGAGGCGCGGCGCGCATTGGTATTGGTGAAGCGGATTGCGGAAGATATTCAGTGTATTGAGATGCAACGCCGCAAACTGGTGCATCAGACCGCATCGTGCCATGAACAACCTACGCCGGAACAAGCCAACCAGATGGAGGCGCAGTTTGATTCCATGACCGCGCAAATCAGTAAACTGCTGGAGGAATTGTTCGCCGTGGGTGTGGAGTTGAAAGATCCCACCCGCGGACTGGTGGATTTTCCATCGCGTTTCAATGACCGGGATATTTTACTATGCTGGCAGATTGGGGAGCCAACCATTAATTTTTGGCATGACCGCAGTGCGGGATTTTCCGGACGTCGCAGCGTACTGGAACTTGAACTTCAGCCGCAAGCAGTTTGATAACGTGTACAAAAAAAGCATGGCCAGCAAGGGAAGCTGCTACCCTATACCGGCCATGCGAGGGCAAGATGGATCATCAAAACCGTCCGCCTGCCCTCGTAGGCATCTTAGGACGGTTCCTAAATTTCACGACTATCATCATCGCCTGTTGCAAGGGTTATGTATATCAGAAGTTCGCTGAATCCATCATAGGTAAAACTCCGATGGTGATACTAAGAATTTAGCTGCTGTTTTTCTTGAAATATAGGTATTACAAGTGAGGCTTGCTACGGCATAAGGCCAAATTTAGCGGTAATTTTTATAATTATTGATGTACCGCCCAAAAAGTCAACGCTATGCCGGTGGCGGCGGCGAGGAGAATGGCAATATGCATCCACAGTATCTGACGGTTGAACCGCTGTTGCAATTTTGGGGATATGGCCAGAGCCGTCAGTAGATTCATTCGGTTTTGCATACTTGGGTGCATCCATCCGGCACGATCCCGCGGGTGGTTGGCCAAGCCTACCAACGTGCTTAAACTTTCGGAAAATATCCTTGCACCGGCCCGCGCGGGCGTTTCCATCCTATCTTCGCTTGTGGCCGGAGGATCGTACCCGGTATTGTCGGCCATATCCGCAGTGACGCCGGAGGCCTGCCTGGCAAGCGTGGCGGCGATGTGCCGGACCGCAAACCAGTCCGCCTGATGTTCACATAATCGGCTGACACGTGAAAAAGCAAACACTACCAGCACCGCTACAATGGAAAAATTCAGAAGCATGACGGCGTTGTCTCCCAATGACCAGAAATTGCCAGCCCACAGGGAAAGGCCCGTACCCAGCAGATCAGCGGCCACAAATGTTAACAGATACCACCATATATGCCGGTGATGCCCATGCCCCACTTCATGTGCGAATACCGCCTCCACCTGTTGCGGTTCCAGCCGCTCGAGCAGTAAATCCGTCAGCAGAAAATAACGGCACCAAGGCAGCAACCCCAATATGGCGGCATTGGGAATGCGGTAGTAGGTGTTCCACACGCGTATGTCCACAAAGCCGACATTTTGACGGCGGGATAACTCCTCTAACCGTGTGCGCAACGGTCCGTCAGGCAGACGGGTGGTACGCCAATAACGTACCACAACGGCTGGCAGTATGACCAGCAGCACCAGCGTCGGCAACACGGTGAAGACCACTGACCAGTTGCCCAGATTCCAATGGTTCATTAGAGCCGTGATCGCAACGGTTATAAAATCAAATGCCAATAGCACAATCAGTAGAGATAATCCGTGCCGGAATTGCATATGCACGTACTGCATACGCGATGGCGGCGGGTGAATGGGATGGGAGGACAAATCTGACAACAGTTCGGCCTGATCATGGAGTGTCAGTTCGAGCGGATATTCCAACCACCAGATGGCCAACCATGTCAGCACCGGGGCGATTAACCAAATCAGAGGTGACAACACGGGAATGCGTCCGGCATTCCATTGAAATTTTACCAGCCAGCCAAGGCCGAAAATCCACAAATCCACAGCCAGCAGCGCTGTGTTCAACGCCAGCAACCTTCGCACAATGCGTTGGATTTCCATGCTGATATCCGCGGATGATAACGCTCCGGCTTGTAATTGCTGGCCCATACGGGCGAAGTGCCGTCGCGCTTTAAGCAACAGGGTTCCGTGCGCCAGCACCACCAGTAACACCACCATAACGGGGGATAGTGCAATGGCAGGACGTTGCGGCGCGCCGCCAAAAGCCGCCACGATTAAAAGAAGAAGAATAACCTGTAACGGTGCAATCATGATTTCATTCTACGCGCGGATTGATCGTAAGCGCGGACGGTTCGCCACGGGCGCCTTAAAAACTCATACGAATAAATAAACCCAGGATAGTGGCATCGCTATGCGTTCCGGCGGGCTGTGCATAACGCGTGCCGGCGAAGATACTATTGATGACCGCTCCGATTTCATAGTGGCCGCGATCCTCCGGAATATGACAAATTCCGTTAAGCGGATAGGTAATGGTGGTACCGACAAACGTACCCAGATAGCCGTCGCGGTAGCTACGCTGGTTGACATCCAGCCGTTTTTCATCGTGAATAAAGGAAACGCTTAATGGCGAATAAATGGTCAGGCCGCCGGTATTCGGCACCACAAAAATCGGATCCAGACCAAACTCAAAGTATTGACCGGCGCCACTGGTGTAATACGCGCCATCATAATCGAATCCAACCATAATAAATGGATGGAAGGCGAACTGGCCGAAATATCGATCATCGTTGAGACTTAAGCGTATGTAAGCCTCCTGACTGTCCTCCTGGCCATGGCCTATGACGGTATTGCCGATGGGGTTTTCCGAAGGTACAAAATACCGGCTTACCGGTGTAATGTAATTGGTGTAACCGGTATCAAACCGAAATATATCCATAATGTCATATTGATAGCCTATGGTGACATCCGCCTCCGTAAAATTGCTGGATGGAACAAAACCGATGTTGCCGCCCGCGCCGGGCGTTCCCGCCGTGTCCTGTGCCAGAGAGTTGATGTAGACATTGCGGATGTCATAGGAATAATCAGTGAAGGTGCGTAGATAAACACTACCCCATTTTTTTAAACTTAAACTGATAAGCGTAATATTTTGCAGGTTCAGGCGATTGGGTGATACGTCATGGTAACGAAACCAGTAATCATTATAGTAGCCAAATTGCGTGGTCAGGTGAATTTCCTCCGGATGGGCGTGATAAGCCGCCCAAGAAGGCAAACTCCCGGAGTTGACCACATTGGCTGGATTATTGGGACCGAAGGTCGGTGTCGGTAGCGGCATAAGACCATTATCTACGCCAGTGGCGGTCGCTGGTCCGACTAGCGCCAAAGTCAGAAGACTGCCGGCCGCAACAATACCTACCCTATTTATCATCCCTGCGCTCCTTGGCCCAACAGCATTATGGTTCAACCGCCTGCAGCGCCTGTTGATGCGTAATGCCCGCCTGCGGAAAGCCCGCCGGCCATATACTCACCATCGCCGCGCTGGACGCCGTATCGGCATTGTATGCCAAGGTGATGCCGACAAAAAACCGCGGTATTTCACGCACGAGACTCACTTCGCTTAAAACATTTTGTCCTAAAGCAAAGTCGTAACTTTCCGCCGCCGCTATCGAATATTTACTGGTCAATTTATATGAAATTGCGGCGGTCCATTGGTCTGAATCCACCGCCCGGATGTACCGGTTACCCAGAAAATAACTCAAATTCGGAGATTGATTTACTTCCACCCCCGAATCCAGCTCCTCCAGTTGTTGCACATCAATATTCCAGCTTTCATCCGCCAAAAACTCCACATTCGCCCCGATGCGCCACGTAAAATTGGCATTGATGCTGTCCGCGATCTGACTTAGTTCCGGACGGCTCCAATCATAATATCCAATTACCGGCGTGCCAAAATCGCTGGTGGAAAAAGGTGCGCCGGCGTACTGCGGATTATTCGGATCAAATGGTCCGGAAAGATGATGGTTCCAGAAGACATCCGCCGCCACATTGAATGTTATCCAATTCACAATCTGCCGTTGGCCCGGCCGGCCGCGCTTGGTCTGCAACATCTGCCGTAACGCAAATTCCGCGCCGCTGGCATCGGTAATACCTTCCACATTGCGGTCAAACGGCTGCAGGTATCCCTGCTGTACATTAGCTCCGGTGGCGAACATACTGATCTGCGGTTCAATAATGTGCCGCAGTTGATCAATATCCAGTAAATCGGATTTGACATCTGGATAAAGTTTCGAGAATGTCGTGGAACTACGAAATCCCACGGTGCCCCAGGCCCGTGTGGTGCCGCCGCCGATCTGATTATCAACTGCCGGGAAGGTGGTATCCCAGTAGGTCAAACGTCCGCTGATAAACGGGGCAAACTGCACCGGACCCACCGCCATGGGGAAATCAATTTCCTGGCGGGAATCCGCCCGGGCCACGGGCTGATCCGTCCAACCGTTACCCAGATAGTATTGGGAAAAAGTTTCAT
Organism: Phycisphaerae bacterium; assembly: GCA_049977145.1. Taxonomy (GTDB): domain Bacteria; phylum Planctomycetota; class Phycisphaerae; order WQYP01; family WQYP01; genus JAMDCX01. Next base: position 6,262 of record JBMFGW010000006.1, on the reverse strand, counting down.
TGGGATTCAAACCCGGAAAGTTCAGTTGCAGCGCCCGCACCCCCGAGGTGGTGTCACTGAACTGATCATTGATCATACCGCCGCTGGTATCGCTGTAATAAGTAAACAGGCCCAGAAGCTTATCGCCCTCCCGGTAGTAATGTGCTTCCGGATAGCGCTGCACGGTGTATTCATTGTTTTCCAGGTCGGCATTGGTGATAAAGCCGGTGAGATTCCATTTGCCCAATGCTGTAAACGCCTCGGTGTTATGCTGTTGTTCGACATAAACGGAAGTCTGCTGCTCCGGCGCGGTCGCATATTGGTAGGGAAAATATTGCTCCAGATAATTCGGGTCGGAAACATAACTTCCCTCCACTGCCACACTCCACTGCTCGGATAACTGCTGTAGATGCCTCGCAAATATATAGCCGCGCGTGTGCTGCGTCACCGGCAGATTATCGCGGTTGGCACCAAGTTGATCCGTTCCTGTGTCATACATCAGCGAACTGTTGACTACGCCACGCATGGCACCGACATCATAGCGCGAATTCAGCCCTACCGCCGGGCCGCGTTTGGAATACTCATTAACACTCACATCCGCTTCCACGCCCCCGGGCGGTGTGATGCCCATGAGTTCCAGCAGATTCCAGTCGGTATCCACGGTAACCCCGAAAATATCCGAATCGCCAACGCTGGCCGCCTTTAGCGGTGACGGGCTTTGTTGGGTCGTACCGGAAATATAGGGCCAATAGAAAAATGGCACGCCGAAAAAATTGGCGGTGGTCTTCGTTGCGGTAAAAGCATAATACGCCGTCTTGGGTTTGGTGCCCGGCGCCGCGACGCTCTGTACGGTCATGGCGCTGGCGCCAATATAATAATGGGGTTGATAAAACTCATCGGTGGATAATTTTACCGATTTAGCCTCAAACTGTCCCTGCGCTTCTTGGATAATTTCCTTGGCCCGCATGTACAATGGTGACTTCGCTTTGACAATTTCCGAGCTTAATACCGCATGCAGCAGAATCGCCCGGTTGGTGGTGAAATCATAATAAACCTGATCAGCATGGAGTGTCTGATGGCCGTAGGTGATCGTTACATCGCCGTCCAGATATACAGCCAGCACCTTTTGCGTTATCGGATTGGTACTAATTTTGGTTGCCTCTGGCGCTCCACCCGTGTCGACTGGACTGAACATTACCGCGTTATTGGCGCGTAATTCCAGTGCGTTATGCCCCGGCAATTTCCGAAAGAGAAAAAATTCCCCTTTGGCCACCGTTACCCGCTGCTTTCCGATCACCTGCTCGGTGATGATGTTGCCCGTCGCCATGACGAGGGGTGTCGTTAGTACTGGGTGGGAAGGCTGGCCCGGCTTGGCGTGGATGGCGGCAGGTATTCCGGGCCGGTGCGGCGCCGGGGGTATCGGCAAGCGCGATCCCCTGGCAAACCAGCCGTTGCGTAACGCTAACTCAGTTGGTGATATCTCAATGGTTGGTATGGCCGGTTGCGCCTGGGGTGCTGCCGCCATCTGCTCAATAAGTTTTTTTCCCCGCAACACGATGGGATTATGCGCTTCATTTTTCGCCATCGGCGGCGGGCCGGATAGGCGTATCCGCGCAGTGATGCGCGTTGTCACCAGCATTTCCCTGGCCGTGCTTACCGCCGCGTTCTCAGCGCCTTCTCGGATAACGACATGACCGGCGAGATACATCTGCACCTTAAAAAATCCGGATTGTCCCTGCCCCTGTGGATGCAGCCAAATCACCACATGATCCGCCGCAATCCGACGGTATCCCACATCAATGCGCACATGGCCAGCGGCTAAAACATGGATGGTGCCGCCGTTATTCTCCCACGTTGTGGTGTGGTCCGCCGCCACCAGCAGCGGCACGCTGATCGAGCCGGTGGGTTTAAGTATCGGATAAATAGTGGGCGCAATTGGCTGTTCCAGAATTTGGCTCCATGCCATACCTGGGCCGGCGGCAATGGTGGCCAAGATAGCGGCCAAGGCAGCGCGGCGAAATTTCCCGCCGCACGCGGGGTTCGCCTGATACGTCGGCTGTTTGTTTCTTGATGCTGCTGTCACAATCCCGCTCAAGTTTATTCCGTCGTAAATACCAGCCGACAATTGCCGGAATTTTTACGCCGGCACGGCCACGCCACTTCTGGAGATCATAGAGCGCCTGAACAATACTGAAAAGTCCCGCGCGTGCATGGTTAGCTCTTGAAGGTGCAGTCCTATTTTTGCCCAATATTAATAATTGGCGCAAGTGACAGTTCCAAATTGTCTTGTTGGTGTCGGCATTGCCGTCTTCCGCTTCGGTTTTCAAAGACAAAGACCATAAAGAGGTGATTTATGGCGTATCTTTCAAACACATGACGGTAAATATCCGGCCTGCTTCAGAGGTTCCGATGCTATACTCAAAAACGCGCACCATCAGAGGTAACCGTTCACGCACGATGTGTTTTGTGTACCTACCACGTGCGGCGGCAGGCCGAGCCGCGACCGTAAGGGAGCGTTATTGCCGTGAACGGATACCGAGTTTGGAAGGCCGAAGGACCGTGAACGGTTACGGAAACAGCCACGGTGACAGGGATTCGTGGTCCATGGGCGCTACCAGCGCCCAATGGCCAGTGGGAACTGGCGAGAGGGAGTGTCAGCCGATCTTATCCGCTTCGGAAGACGCTACAACAGTATCGGACTATCTCCGCGTTCGCTACGACTTCGCGTGAAATTTTGGTTGCGGCGCCGCCACGCTGGAGAGATCAATCTTCAGTCTTGTATTCAGGCCTCCATTAGCAAATTTCCGCCCCTGCCCGGAAAAGTTGTCACGGCCCACCCCAAAGCGCCGCCTCTTCAGGTTCGGCAAATTTCCCATTTTCGTGTATCCTTTCCTCCGCTATCAGTAATTTGGGAGTACGCCTTGGCCAAACTGGAACACATCACTCCGGAAACCTCCATCAAAGGCATCCTGCCCGAAGGCCTGGTTACAGTTATTAACGTCAAATGGATCGGCACAGTCGCCATTGAATTAACCTACAAAGATGCCGCTGGCACCCTCGGCAGCGAACTGGTCTACCGTGACCGCGAGCCAACCATTGAAATTGTCACCACGGGCCAGCCTTGGAGTTTTGATGGCGACGGGGCCATGTTCCGCCTGGTTTCTGAAGCCCGGCGTATTCACCTGGCCTATCTATTTGATCCGCTGCTGGCGGTACACACCTCTCTGGTTGAACCGCTGCCGCACCAGCTTACTGCCGTGTATGAACAGATGCTGCCGCGCCAGCCGCTCCGCTTTCTTCTGGCCGATGACCCCGGTGCCGGAAAAACCATCATGACCGGCCTGCTGATAAAAGAGCTGCTGGTCCGTGGCGATCTGCAACGCTGCCTGATCGTCTGCCCCGGCAACCTTGCCGAACAATGGCAGGATGAATTGGACCGCCGCTTTCACCTTGCGTTTGAAATCATGACCAACGACGCCCTCAACGCCGCGCGCAGCGGCAACTGGTTCTCCGAAAACCCCCTGGCCATCTGTCGTCTGGATAAGCTAAGCCGCAATCCTGATGTGCAGGAAAAACTCCAATCCACCGATTGGGACCTCATCGTCTGCGATGAAGCCCATAAAATGAGCGCCAGTTATTACGGAAACGAAGTCAAATACACCAAACGCTACCAACTCGGCCAGATACTCTCCGGGCTGACCCGCCATTTTCTCCTTCTTACCGCCACGCCGCACAATGGCAAAGAAGCCGATTTTGAGCTCTTCATGGCCCTGCTCGACGGCGACCGTTTTGAAGGCAAATTCCGTGATGGCGTCCATGCCGCCGATACCTCCGACCTTATGCGCCGCATGGTCAAGGAGCAACTGCTCAAATTTAACGGTGCCCCGCTGTTTCCCGAACGTCGCGCCTACACCAAAAACTACAAGCTCTCCCCTCTGGAATCAGATTTATATCAGCGTGTCACCGATTACGTCCGCGAGGAATTCAACCGTGCCGACGCCCTGGAAAACAATGGCCGCAGGGGCACCGTTGGCTTCGCGCTAACGATCCTGCAGCGCCGCCTGGCCTCATCGCCCGAAGCTATTTACCAATCCCTCAAACGTCGCAAAGAACGTCTGCTTAAGCGCATGCGCGAAGAAGAGCTTAGCCGCGCAACCACCGGCCTTTCCGTCAACACTGAAGAACCGCAATACTCCCCCGACGACCTCGATGATCTTGAAGATGCCCCGGACGCGGAACTGGAACAAATCGAGGACAACCTCGTGGATCAGGCCACCGCCGCCCGCACCGTCGCCGAACTCAAAACCGAAATCGCCATTCTCGATAACCTTGCCGCCGCGGCCCTGCATGTCCGCCAGTCCAATACCGACTGCAAATGGGATGAGCTTTCGCGCCTGCTGCAAAACGATTCAGAAATGTTCGACGCCCAGGGCCACCGCCGCAAGCTCGTGATCTTCACCGAGCACCGCGACACCCTCAATTACCTCGTTGAACGCATCCGCGCGGTATTGGGACGCCCCGAGGCGGTTGTTGCCATTCATGGCGGCGTTGGCCGGGAAGAGCGCCGCAAAATTCAGGAGGCCTTCACGCAGGATAAAGAGGTCGAAATTCTTGTCGCCACCGACGCCGCCGGCGAAGGCATTAACCTCCAACGCGCCCATTTAATGGTCAATTATGATCTTCCCTGGAATCCCAACCGCTTGGAACAGCGCTTCGGACGCATTCACCGCATTGGCCAGACCGAAGTCTGCCATCTTTGGAATCTCGTCGCCTCCGAAACCCGTGAAGGTGAAGTGCTCCACCGCCTGCTGGAAAAACTTGATGAAGCCCGCCAGGCCCTTGGTGGCCGTGTCTACGATGTGCTCGGGCAGGTTACATTTGGCGACCGGCCACTGCGCCAGCTTCTGCTTGAAGCTGTGCGTTACGGCGATCAGCCCGAAGTCCGTGCCCGACTTTTCCAGGCTGTCGACAACGCTGTGAACCGTGAACATTTAATTTCTCTGGTTGAAGAACGTGCCCTGGCCCACGATTCCATGGATGCTTCACGCGTGCGCCGCATCCGCGAGGATATGGAACGTGCCGAAGCCCGCCGCCTGCAGCCCCATTTCATCGCCTCGTTCTTCCGTGAAGCCTTCGCGTTCCTTGGCGGGACCATCCACGAGCGCGAACCCAATCGCTATGAAATAAAAAACGTCCCCGCCGCCATCCGCAACCGTGACCGCCAGATTGGCCGCTCTGAACCGGTCCTCCCACGCTATGAACGTATCACCTTCCACAAGGAGCTTATCACCATCCCCGGCAAGCCCGTTGCCGCTTTTGTCTGCCCTGGCCATCAACTGCTCGATGCCACCATTGACCTGATTCTTGAGCGCCACCGCGACCTGCTTAAACGCGGTACTGTACTGGTCAATGAAACCGACCCCGGTGATCAGATTTCAACGCTTGTCATGCTCGAACACGCGATCCAGGACGCCGGCACCGACCACGCCGGCAAGCGCCGCATCGTCTCCCGCCGTATGCAGTTTGTTTCATTAAATCACAATGACACGGCCCAGGCCGCCGGCTATGCGCCTTATCTTGATTGCCGGCCTGCCACCGAATCTGAACTTCACGCACTGCGGGAATTAGCAACGCATGACCCTGCCCGCTTGGAAAACGGAAACCCAACCGGGAGGTCGGGCGGTATCATAAAAAGGGGGTCGGGCGTCCCGCCCGACATTGAATCCCGCGCCATCCAATACGCCGCTACCCATTTAGTCCCGGATCATCTCTCCGAAATTCTGGCACGCAAGCAACAATGGGTTACTAAAACCCTTGCCGCTGTGCAGGATCGGCTCACCAAGGAAATAAATTACTGGGACCACCGTGCCGCTGATCTGCATGAACAGGAGCAGGCCGGAAAGCCCAACGCCAAGTTGAATTCCGATAAAGCCCGCCGGCGCGCCGACGATCTGACCAACCGCCTGCAAAAACGCCGCGCTGAATTGCAACAGGAACTTAAATTATCGCCACTGCCGCCGGTCATCATTGGCGGTGCCATGATTATCCCCGGCGGCCTGCTGCAAAAAGCCGCCGGCCAAACGCCGCCACAATTTGCCCTTAACACCGCTGAATCCGAACGCCGCGCCATGGCCGCTGTGATGGAAACCGAGCGCCATCTCGGTTTTACCCCCCGCGATGTCAGCGCGGAAAAAATCGGCTACGACATCGAATCCTCCACCGGCCCAACGGGTCACCTCCGCTTCATCGAAGTAAAAGGCCGCGCCCAAGGTGCCAAAACACT
>JBMFGW010000005.1:0-64906 GCA_049977145.1 Phycisphaerae bacterium | reverse complement strand
ATAACCGCATGTAACCGCCGGGCCACGCGATACGCTCCATCCCGTTCCGCCGCCTTCCGCAACCCCATCAAACGCTGACGCGCCCGCTCGTCCAAACGAATTATTCGAGGAACCATGGCACACTCCTTTGCACGCACCCATGCCAATGAGTATACCACAACTCACTGATTATGTCCCTTTAATTATACGCTTCTGTATACCAGCTGAGCTATCTGCCCGCCGAGCCAAGCAATTTACGATACCATGCCTGAAACTGCAAGTCTATAGGAGCTTTTTACGCGCCGGCAGTTGTCGGCTTAAGCTACTTATCCTATTATTACTATTCCACCCACTGGCCGGATGCCCGAGTGGACTAAGGGAGCGGATTGCAAATCCGCGATTCGTGGGTTCGAATCCCACTCCGGCCTTTGTTCAGGATACATTTAATTCCGCAACGTAAAACGCACTCATTGCTTTTACCCACAATCGCCGCGATTTGGGTTAAAATTCAGCCATGACTACGCCCCAGACACTTTACGTTATCGATGGTCACGCTCAGATTTATCGGGCGTATTATGCGCTTCCCCCTTTGAATGCCCCCTCCGGTGAACCCACGAATGCCACTTTTGGTTTTGTTTCCGCCCTGCTGAAGCTCCTGCAGGCAAAAAAGCCATCGCGGCTGGTTCTGGCGATGGACGCAGGTTCCAGTGGCCGGGACCTTATGGACAGCCAATACAAAGCGCATCGCAAACCCATGCCGGATGATATGCGCCCGCAGATTGAACGCATCATGAGCATCGCGAATATTATGGCGCTGCCTACGCTACGTATTACCGGATTTGAAGCCGATGATGTGATCGCCACGTTGGTGCAACGTGTACTGGCCCAAACCCAGCCACCGGATATTTTTATCTGCTCACGCGATAAAGACCTCGATCAGCTTGTCGGCGATCATGTTCGCCTCTATGACATTCAAACCGCTGAAACCATTGATGCCGCCGCTTTAATCCAAAGCAAAGGCTATTCTCCGCAGCAGGCTGGCGATGTGTTGGCATTAACTGGTGATACCGCGGATAACATCCCCGGCATTCCTGGTGTCGGCCCCAAAACCGCCGCCAAATGGATCAGCCAATTCGGCAATCTGGACAATCTCATCGCGCATGTCGGTGAAATTCCGGGAAAAATCGGCCAGGCGTTACGCGATAATTTGCCGCTTCTGGCCCAATCCCGACAACTGGTGCGTTTGCAGTATGACGTTCCGTTGGAGTTACCAACCGCAGATTTTGATCCTGGCTCGCTGGCTAACTTGGAAAGTGTATTTCACGAATTGCAATTTCAACGCCTTCTGCCGGTACTAAGACAAACGCAACAGGCCTTCGGCATTACTCCCGTACAGGCAACGGCTATTGCTGTAAAACCATCGGTTCGAATGGGTGCCGTTGCCATTAAGCAACCTGCCTCCGCCGCACCGAACGGTCTTTTTGATGCGCCGGATAGCGCGTCGGCGGAATTATCCCCCAATCCACCTTCGCAGTCGCCATCGGCATCACCAGCGGAACTGCGGGAAGTGCAGGGTGATTATCGTCTGGTCAACAGCCCTTCCGCTCTGGAAGCCATGCTGCAAGAAATTCATGCACTGCTGGCTGCCAACCCCGACCGCTGGCTGGCGGTGGATACGGAAACCGATTCACTTTCCGCTCTGCAATCTCGGTTGTGCGGCGTGTCCTTGGCCGCTAAAGAAGCTTTGGCTTGGTATATCCCCGTGATGGGGCCGGGTTGTGAACTTTCGGTTTCGGACGTTTCGGCGCGTTTAGCACCGCTGCTGGCCGATAAAAGCATAAAAAAAATCGGGCAGAATTTAAAATATGATATGCACGTTTTGCGCCGCCATAATATGCCGCTGGACGGCATTTATTTTGATACCATGGTCGCCGGTTATCTGGTGGATGCCGCACGGCAAAGCCTGTCCATGGATTCTCTGGCTGCGGATTATCTCAAGCTCCGGCCCATCCCCATTTCCGATCTCATCGGTACCGGCAGCAAGCAGGGCAGCTTTGCGGATGTGCCGCTCGACCGTGCCACGCGCTACGCTGCGGAAGATGCGGATGTCACGTATCGTCTGGCGGTGGTGCTGTTTCCGCTGATTCAATCCATGGGTATGGACAGACTGCTTTTTGAGTTGGAAATGCCGCTGGTGGAAATTCTCGCGCAGATGGAAGCCACCGGCATCAAAGTTAATACGCAACACCTCGGCGATTTAAGCATTCGACTGGGGAAGAAAATTGATTCTCTGCGGCGGCAAATCATGGAAGCGGCCCAGAGTGATTTCAACCCGGATTCCCCCAAACAGCTTGCTGAAGTTCTATTTGAGAAACTCCACCTGCCCAGCGGAAAAAAGACCAAAACCGGTTACAGCACCAACGTGGATGTGCTGGAATCACTGGCGGATCAGCACCCGGTTCCGGCGCTGGTGCTGGAATATCGGCAGCTTGGAAAATTGAAAAATACGTATGTCGATTCGTTAATTCAAGAAGCGACCGGCACCGGTCGCGTTCATGCCCAGTTTAATCAGACGGTTGCCGAAACCGGGCGGCTTTCCAGCAGCAATCCGAACTTGCAGAACATCCCCATCCGCACCGATGAAGGCCGGGAAATTCGTCGAGCCTTTATCGCCGACGGCCTGGATAACGTCCTCCTGGCCGCCGATTATTCCCAGATTGAATTGCGTGTCATGGCTCATTATTGCCGGGAACCGGCGCTGATTGACGCCTTCGCGCGTAATCAGGACATTCACCAGTTTGTCGCGACGGAAATTTATCACGTTCCTCCCGAGCAGGTTACTTCGGATATGCGCCGCGTGGCCAAAACCGTGAACTTCGGCATTATTTATGGCCAAACCGCCTTTGGCCTCAAACAGGTGCTGAAAATCTCGCAAGCTCAGGCCGAAGCTTTTATCACCGCGTATAAACAGCGCTTTCCCGGCATCGCCGCATTTTCCCATGATTGCATTGCGCAAGCCGAACAACATGGGTTTGTCACCACCATCTTGGGCCGCCGACGACCTATTCCGGAAATAACCTCGCACCAGCAATCGGTCCGCAACTTCGGCCAGAGAGCCGCGGTCAATACCGTCATTCAAGGCTCGGCGGCGGATTTAATTAAGCAGGCCATGGTTCGCATTGCCAGAATCATCCATGATGATGCAAGAATAAAACTGCTGCTGCAGGTGCATGATGAACTGGTCTTTGAATGTCAGCGCACAGCAGTAGACGAATTTGCCACCCTGGTTCGTCAGGAAATGGAACAAGCCATCGTCCTGACCGTTCCGGTAAAAGTGGAAGTCCATTGGGCCGGCAACTGGCTCGACGCCAAGTAGGGGCTATGTGCGAAAGTGCATTAAACCGGGGCAAATATATTACTTGTGGCAGTAGCCATTTCCGCTACGCATAAAAGCTATGACACGCGGGGCAAATTCCCAGCCAGATATGACTTGTCCCCGCAACGGCATTTACACCATCGGCAAGCCGTGTGACACCAACTGGCCTACTGCAATATCGCGGACCGTGATATGATAAGTGGATGACATCATTGAGCATCAATCCTGGCTCTTCTGCCAACCCAAGGGCGGATTTTATGCCCACGCGGTGGAGCCTGGTGCGGGCCGCCGCCGGGCAGCCAATGGCCACCGGTACCGTGGCCGCGTTGGAGCAACTGGCTAAAGCGTACTGGCAGCCGGTTTATGCTTTTATCCGACGGCAAACGGCCTGTGCATCCGATGCTGAAGACCTAACGCAGGAATTCTTTTCCCGGCTGCTGGAAAAGCGATTTCTCAATACCGTTGACCCGGAACGCGGCAAGTTCCGATCGTTTCTGCTTACCGCGGTCAAACACTTTTTGTCTAATCAGAGAGACCAAGCCAAAGCTCACAAGCGCGGTGGAAAAGTCCGAATTATTTCTATTGCGTATAAAGATGGCGATCTGGATAACCTCCCGGCGCAGGATCTCTCACCGGATCAGGCTTTCGCACGTCAGTGGGCACTATCCGTGCTGGATCAGGTAATGGCGAGCCTGCAGAGGGAATATCAGCAACGCGGAGCTTTGCCGGTGTTTGAAGAGCTTAAAGCTTCGCTGGCCGGTGCCCAGGGTTCTGAGGTTATGACGGAGGCAGCGGAAGCACTGGGGATCAGCGCTGGTGCCACCAGAGTTGCCATGCACCGTTTGCGCCGGCGATACCGGGAAATTCTGCGTCACCACATTGCGCAGACCGTGGCCGATCCGGCGGAAGTGGATGACGAAATAAAATTTTTAATTCAATCGCTGTAACGTTTTGTGATTTTTGCTTCAGTATAAGTGGGGGTGGGCGAAGATGTTTCAGGGCGCGATTAGTTGAGCGGCGGACGCTTGGCGTGCTGGGCCAATGCGTCGGGCTGGTTTACCGCTGGTGAAGGTCGTAGAACCATGGGCGATGAAATGACAGTGTGTTCAGTCTGCGGAACCCGGCTGTCGCCGGGAATGAAGGAGAGCGACTGCCCGGGCTGTCTGCTTAAGCGCGGCTTGGAATCCAATACGCTGGCGTCGGAAGGCATGGCCACCGGCAGGCCGGCGTGGGTGCCACCAACGCCCGCGGAATTGGCCCTGCGGTTTCCCGGATTGGAAATAAATGAGCTTATCGGGCGCGGTGGCATGGGTGCAGTCTACAAGGCCCGGCAAACCAGTCTCGACCGTGTGGTGGCATTGAAAATATTGCCGCCGGAAATCGGGCGGGAGGCCGACTTTACCCAAAGATTCGCCCGTGAAGCCCAGGCCATGGCTAAATTGAATCACCCGCATATCGTCGCCATATATGACTTTGGCCACGCCGATGATTTGTTTTACTTCCTGATGGAGTTTGTGGATGGTCGCAGCCTCCGGCAAATTCTCAACACGGGCGGCGTATCGGCCAATGAAGCATTGGCCATTGTCCCGCAGATTTGTGAAGCACTGCAGTTCGCCCATGACCACGGAATTGTGCACCGGGATATTAAGCCGGAGAACATCCTGCTTAACCGAAAGGGGCAGGTGAAGATCGCCGATTTTGGCCTAGCCAAGCTCATTGGGCAAATGGGTGAAGTACCGGAGGAAAGACCGGGCGAAAGCGTTGGCGCAAACAGCGGTGTGGAGGAAGGGATGGTCGGAGCGGATCAAGCAGGAGAATGTACCGCACCGGGAAAAATTCTCGGCACGCCGCGTTACATGGCTCCGGAGCAGAAAGCCCAATCCGATTCCGTAGACCATCGGGCCGATATTTATTCCCTGGGCGTCGTGTTCTATGAGATGCTCACCGGCGAGTTGCCGGGGAAGCAGATTGTTCCGCCATCGCAGAAAATCGCCATTGATGTGCGGCTGGATGAAATTGTGTTGCGGGCATTGGAAAAGCAACCGGAACAGCGTTATCAACACGCCAGTGAAATAAAGACACAAGTGGCGACAGTAGTGGGAACATCGGAACTTCCGGGCACAAGGGCATCCGCGCCCTCCCAACCGCGCTTGCGGCCGCGCGGCCTGGCGCCGGACGACCCAACCGGCTCGGCCAAGCCGCATTCACACCGTATGCTCATTATTCACACCGTATTGCTAGCCCTCTTAGCGGCCTATCTGATCTATTGGCTTCCCCCGTTGGCGCGGCATATTGACAACCATTTCTGGTTCATGAAAACAAGGCCTGGGAAGGTATTCATGAGTTTAAATGGCAAGGAATTTGAGCGTGCATCCGCTCTTTGCTCTGCGACTCGCTACCTTACGAATTTCTGGCAGCCGGCGCAAGCGCATCTGCTTTTGAACGCCCTCGCCTGTGCATTAGCACTGGATGTTCTAGCGTTTATCGGCTTGAGGAATATTTTATCGGGGAAGCTTCTTCCTTATTGGGCCGCGGCATTTTTCGCGGCTGCGGCATGTGTATTTGCTCTCTCGGTCGCAGCGATCATTGCTCCCTATATCCCGTTTCCGAGATGGCACTTGGTTCCATCACCCCAGGTCGCGGTGGCGGAGAGCAGCCTCCCGCCGGTTCCCCGGTCCAACTCCGATTCCGGGAGGCTCACGCTCCACTACATCGTGAGAGAGCAAAGCGGCATGGCCCAAGCTTCAATCCGGTCGGGGAACGTTGTGTCTCTTAGGCGCGCTACTGCCACGGTGGCGGGGGCGTGGAGCCCGAACGGCAAGCCAATCGGGACCCCCGCGTTGTTGGCGGGAATTAAAGCCCTTATTGGCCCCGACTTTCCTTACCAATCCCTGCGGTCCCGCGGTAGAGCACCAACCTGCTTGGCATTTATACTTGCGTCGGCGAAGTGGCGGGCGCCCCGCAATACGGATGACGCTTCCGCGATCAATTGCCACATCTCCGGTGCCGTCGGGAAGCTATGCGACTGGAGAATGCGTTACCCAACTGGTTCGCGGGGAGCATGGATGATATTGAAGTTTCGGAACATAAAAGGCCCCGCACTCGCAAGGGCGAAGCTCGTCGTGCGCGTGGCGCGAGGGAAGTGGCAGTACGACCGCTCCGAGCCTGAACGGTTCGGCCCTTCGGCATGGGGGCAGCTCGGCATCAACATAATGCCCCTCTTGGGAACCATAGCCGGAGTCACCATGATTGGAATCAATACGAATTATGGGGGCTACACCCTCGACATGGTTGTGCCGCTGAAGGCTATGGCCAAAGAGCAAAGGACCCTTATTGCCGTTAACAATCGCGGAAAGTGGGTGTTTCCCGAACCCACAAGTTACGGTGCCCTGAACGCGGGAGAGGCGGCTCCGTTGTCGGTGCCGTTGGGCGACGGCGGCTGGATTGGGGAATATCTGTGTGGCCGAGGGTCCTCTCCACGAGCGCCCGGGCGGGTATGGCTGCGGCTCCGGTTCCCAGACGGTAAATCCGCGATTCAATGGTTTCGCTTTGTTACCCGCCCTATCCACACAATTACTTTTCACAACGTCGCCTTGGAACCCAATCCTCCGGGTACCGGCCCCGCGGCCACTGTGGCGAACACCGATCAACCTGCTGTGACGGCGGCGCGCGGGTGGCTGGCGATGACTGACCGCGGGCAATATTCCGCAGCTTGGGCTGCGGCGTCAAAGTTCTTCCGGCATAGCGTATCGGATGCGAAATGGATTCGCTTAATGGATGCGTTTCGCAAGCCACTGGGAAGTCTGCTTTCGCGCAAATTGAAGTCCGCAACGCAGGTAACTACATTGCCCGGCGCGCCAGATGGCCACTATGTTGTCATGCAATTTGCTTCTTCGTTTGCCAACAAAAAAACCGCAATTGAAACGGTCACGTTTGTCTTGGCGAAAGACGGAAAGTGGAAGGCTTCGGGGTATTTTATAAAATAATCTTCGCCCACAAGGTGGTAACGCGAGGGCTGGCAATAACCCCATGTCTTTGCCAACTGCTGGCTGCTATGGCTGACCCGACGCGGCGGTGCCGACAACCAAAAACCGCGCTTGATCTGCAATACGATCTGGTTGAATTGAATCGGTTATTACGCGAATGGATCGGATATGACGGGGGGATTGCACAGGGAGGAAGTGGAGGTAGATGAGGAAAAGATTTGCCATATTTGCTCATACAAAGGTGGCTTCCTGGCGACTGTGCCGGAGAGCCTCTCTTGGGGGTAAAGTCGCAATTCTCGGCGCGCCATTGAACTTATGGGCATTTTTCCCGATGATACCGTGGTTTGATGATTCTGAACGCCACACGGAATCACAAGCCAAATGTCGTTGTGACCGGTGCTGTGTCATTGGAGGAGAATATTCATCAATGGCGACCGTTGAACTCAAGCAGGTTTCCAAAATATATCCCGGCGGTGTGCGCGCGGTCAACAGCATAAACCTTACGATCAAGGATCGGGAGTTTGTGGTGCTGGTGGGGCCATCCGGTTGCGGCAAAACCACCACGCTCCGCATGGTGGCGGGGCTGGAGGAAATTTCCGAGGGGACATTGAGTATTGATGGCCGAGTGGTCAATGACGTGGCCCCCAAAGATCGTGACATTGCCATGGTGTTTCAAAACTATGCCCTGTATCCGCACATGAGCGTTTATAAAAACATGGCCTTTTCACTGCAACTGCGGCGGCGCGAACTCGGCCTGACCAAACAACTTATTGACCAGCGTGTGCGGGAGGCGGCGGCCATTCTTGGCCTGACCGATTATCTGAATCGCAAACCCAAAGCCCTCTCCGGCGGGCAGCGGCAGCGCGTGGCGGTGGGGCGAGCGATTGTTCGCGACCCCAAGGCGTTTCTCTTTGATGAGCCGCTGTCTAATCTGGATGCCAAGCTGCGTGTGGAAACCCGTTCAGAAATAAAAAAGCTCCACTTGCGGCTGCAAACCACAACCATTTATGTCACCCATGATCAGGAAGAGGCCATGACGCTGGGTGATCGTATTGTGGTCATGAAAGATGGGCTGATTCAGCAATGCGCTGCGCCGCTGGAGGTGTATGAACGTCCTGTGAACCGGTTTGTGGCGTCATTTGTCGGCACACCGCCGATGAATTTTTTTTCCGGCACACTGCAAAGTGGTCGGGAGTTTGTATTCGGTGATCAACGTTTAACACTGCCGGAAAAATTGACGGCAAATCTCGGTCAAAGTGCCGCTGGTCCGCTGATTCTCGGCATTCGGCCAGAGTCCATGTCACTATGTAATGAAGGACGCTTTGCCGGGGAAAACAATTGTATCCGCGGTACCGTCAGCGTTATTGAACCACTGGGAGATAAGGTGGACGTTTACTTTACCTTGGCCAATCAGCCGCAGATGGTCTGTCGTACCGATGCGCATCATCTGGCGGCAATACGTCCGCAATCACCGGGTTCGTTTTTTGTGGCCATGGATAAATGCCATATTTTTGAAGCCGACGCCACGGGGCGAAATGTATCCCTGACAGGTGGTTGACGGCCCCGTCTCAGATAAGTTTTCAATAGATCCCACCGCGTGGAGTCTACTGCGATCTGCTATCCGCGTCCGTAATCAGGCGCTGGAGCTTTTCAAAGGATTCCGCATCATCTTTAAGTTCCAGCAATGGCGGCAATTCATGTTGAATATGAGCAAGATTCAGCTTGCCTCGCTGTCGCACCAGGACGCTGTCAACATCGCTCCAATCACGATCGCGTCCGGCAAAGACCTTGTGGATAATGAGATCCTCGGCTGAGCAGGTTGTCAATGTTATCTGGTCGTTGACTGGCCACAAGGTGGCACGCCCTGTTGAAGCCTCCTCAAACGGAAATGCTCCCAGCGCGATATCCAAGTCGATTCCCGTAGCTGTTTTCGCCAGCAGCACTCGGTGTTCCAAAGCGAAATTGCGGGCATTGCTTAGTCGCGCCGAAAATTTTTCCAGCAGTATGTCAATAAATGTTGCCTCGGTGCCCCATGTGGCCATCAGGGTAAGGTCCACATCCTGCGTGAAACGCGGCATGCCCCATCGCTGAACGGCCACGCCGCCGATGAAGCAGAACTGCCATCCGTGGTCGCGGCAGAAGGCTTCAACTTCCGCGGCGGCCAGGATGACGCCGTCCAGGCCGCTCATGGCTGCTTCCTCCGCCGGTGAAACAGGGCCTGTTGCTCGACTAGACCGGACCAATCGGGACGCTCGCGCCAGGGCTTTCCCGGCACTTTCAGGGTTTGAATTCGCCGCCATACATCTGCGTCGGTTAAGGCCCGCAGTTCTCGATCGCGAATGATTTCCAGCATTCTGGAAGTTTCACGATACTTTTTTTGCCACTGCACTTTGTCAATATTTCCATACATACCGGAATTATAACTTAATATCGCCGGCATGTCCTTGGAACTCGATGGCATAACTCGATGGCATAACTCGCCCGATTCAGTCCTTCACGTTATCATGCCAATCCGAGAAAACAATCAGTCATTCGGAGACGAATAGTTATGCAGGATCAGCAGTACATCGCGGTGGACTTGGGGGCTGAGTCGGGCCGCGTTATGCTTGCCACGGTCAACCAGGCCGGCATTGCGCTGGCGGAAATGCACCGCTTTTCCAATGGGCCGGTACGGGTGGGAAACGTTTTACACTGGGATATTCTGCGGCTGTGGGGAGAAATTCAAATCGGCATCGGCAAAGCCATTTCCGAGGCGGCCTCCAAGGGACAAAGGGTTGCGGGTATCGGCGTAGATACCTGGGGCGTGGATTTTGGTTTACTGGATATCAATGGTGAACTGCTGGCCAATCCGGTGCATTACCGGGATAGCCGAACGGATGGTATGCCGGAAAAATTCTTTTCCCGTATGCCCCGGGAAAGGGCGTATGCCATCAGTGGCATACAAACCATGAATTTTAACACGCTGTTTCAGCTTTGTTCCCTGGCGGAGAATCGTCCGGCCACGCTGGATCAGGCCCGGCATCTGCTTTATATTCCGGATCTGCTGGCTTACTGGCTTTGTGGCCGCATCGCCAATGAATATACCATTGCCAGCACCTCGCAAATGCTGGATGCCCACCAACGCCAGTATTCCAAGGAAATTCTGGCCTGCATCCCCATACATCCGCCGATATTGCCGGATTTGGTTATGCCGGGAACATTGCTGGGGCATGTAACCGGTTCAGCCGCCGCCGCCACGCAGGCCCAGGGCGTCCCGGTTTTGGCCGTTGGTGCCCATGACACCGCCAGTGCTGTGGCAGCCGTACCGGCGCAGGCGGAAAACTGGCTGTTTTTATCCAGCGGCACCTGGAGTCTTCTGGGGGTTGAATTGGATCAGCCGATTTTAACCGCCGACGCTATGAATTTTAATCTGACCAATGAAGGCGGCGTGGGCGGCAAAATCCGCCTGCTGAAGAATATTGCCGGCCTCTGGCTTTTGCAGGAATGTCGCCGGGCCTGGGCGCAAGATGGCAAAGATTTTGATTACCGCACACTGGTGCAGTTGGCACGCGAGGCCCCGGCCCGGGTCTCTCGGCTAGACCTTGAAGATCCGCAAATGCTCGCTCCCGGAGATATGCCATTGAAAATCGTTGCCCAGTGTCGTCGCTCGGGCCAAAAAATCCCTGAAACCCCGGGAGAATTCACCCGCTTGATTTTGGAATCGCTGGCGGCCACGTATGGCCAGGTGCGGGATATGATTGAAAAAGTCACGGGGCGAAAGTTTACGCACCTGCATATCGTGGGCGGTGGATCGCAGAATGAGTTGCTTAATCAATTGGCGGCGGATGCCACCGGGCTGCATGTTCTCGCCGGTCCGGTGGAGGCCACCGCCATCGGCAATGTGATGGTTCAGGCGATGGCCACGGGGCAGCTTGACTCTCTTGCGGCTGGCCGACAACTGGTTGCCAAATCCTCCATGTTGCGTGAATTTGTTCCGCATGAAAACAAGAAATAGAAAAGTTCTGGATTAACGGAGTTCATTGATGCTGAAAACAACCTTGCTTCATCCGCAGATACTCTTGGCGCTGGGCCGCGCCGGCCACAGCAGCAAAGTGTTGATTGCCGATGGTAATTACCCGGTATGGACGCGCCGGGGCCCCAATGCGGAAGTGGTGAATTTGAATCTGGCCGCGGATTTACTCAAGGCCACTGACGTGCTGAACATCCTGCTGCAAAGCATTCCAGTGGAGGCGGCGATCGTGATGGCCCCCAATAAATCCGGGCCGTATAAACTCACGCAGGATCCGCCGATATTCAAGGAATATGCGGCGTTGTTCGATCACAGCGCACCGGGCAATAAACTAAAAAAAATGGAACGCTTTGCCTTTTATGATGCTGCGTCCACATCCGATGTCTGCCTGATCATTGCCACGGGTGAAAGTCGGATTTATGCCAATATTCTTTTGACCATTGGCGTGGTGCGCTAAGCGCCGCTCGGGCTACGCATCCGGAATATAATCAGACGCCGCGTTAAATATCATGGCCGGCGGCCCTCGAATTTCTGCTGGCCAATCGCGTTTTGTGGCAACGAATTCACCAGCCACCAGCGATAAAGGGATTGTATGAATATTGTGTTAATCGGTTATCGCGGCGTGGGTAAATCCACCATTGGTAAGCAACTCGCGGGTCGCATGGGCATGGACTTTGTGGATACCGATGAACTTATCATGCAACGTTCGGGCAAGACCATTCGCGAAATTTTTGAGCAGGGTGGTGAGCCGCTGTTTCGTGATTTGGAGTCCGCAGTCATCGATGATCTGGTGGAAAGTGATAACGCTGTAATAGCCGCCGGTGGGGGCGTGGTGTTGCGAAAAGCCAACGTTGAAAAACTTCAGGCCAATGGCCGGATTGTCTGGCTGCAAGCACCTGTGGATGTGATCTGGAAACGTCTTCAGTCCAACTCCAGAACGCCAGCCAATCGGCCCAATATGACCAGTGCCGGCGGACTGGAGGAAATTCTGCGCCTGCAGCGAATTCGCGATCCTCAGTACACCGCTGCCGCTGATGTCGCATTAGATATTACCAACATGTCTGCCGATGATATCGTGGACTATTTAGCCAAAATGACGTAACTAAGAGGATTCCGCTTCAAAATCGGTCCAGCGGGTCCGGTCGCATTGACATCGGTTTTTCCAATAACTCACTTAATACAAAAACGCTGCGCAATGTATTGGGATGGGTCATTACCGCGTGAACGGTCTGGGCGGTGGTGCGCCCGGATTGCGACGGTGCAATGGAGGATTTCTTTCCGTCCGGCACAGTAGCCGACGGCGGCGTTGCCGACGCAGCGGTGGATATGCCACTGGCGTCAGAAGAGGCCGGACGCTTTGGGGTTGGAGACCTTATTTTCCTGACCATTGCCGAGGACGAAACCATATTGTCCGGGCGCACTACCTGTTGCCGCAGCGATGATGGACGGTCAGTTGGCGTGGAGTTAGGACCAACTTGTCGCGGAGATTGCGACCGTGCTGGAGCGGCGGTGGATGGTCCGGCGCGGGGCCGCATATTTTGCCGTAAGGCTTCCTGCGCCGCCCGGCGGCGGGCCTGTTCGGCCCGCAATTGCTGAATCGTCACCCGCCCAGCGAGAATATCTTGCGCAAGTTGTTGCGGATCTTGTGGAAGTTGGCCCATGGAGGATTCCTTTTTCATCACTGGGTATTAATTGTCCCGTTTTCCACCTGTATCCCAAGCCGGAACATTGCACACCGCAAACTTAACCTGAATTCTTTCCTGCCGACAGGCGGCGATCCATACTACAAGTCGTCAATTTATTCGCAGCATGCAAAGATTTTGTTATGTCGCTTCTTCGTACATTTCCTCAAAAATCAGTGTCATCCGTGATCCAATTCTCTCCACGCCAGCCTCTCATCTCTGCGTGACATGATGGTTGCGGCTATGGCCGCGCCGCTCAAATCAGGTACCCGCGGACCGATTATCCGTTCCGGAACCGGTGGCACTGGAACCGCCGATAGATTCGCGCATCTGTGTGTCAGCCTGCATATTCTTCATGCGGTAATAATCCATAATGCCCAGATTACCTTTGCGAAATGCTTCCGCCATAGCTATCGGGACTTGCGCTTCGGCCTCAATAACCTTGGCCCGATTAAACTGAGCCAGCGCTTTATTTTCTTGCTCCTGCGCCACCGCTAGTGCACGGCGCTTTTCCGCTTCCGCTTGCGCCAATTGTTTAGCGGCTTCCGCCTGGGCAATCTGTAAGCGGGCGCCGATATTTTCACTGACATCCATATCCGCGATATCAATGGACAATATCTGAAAGGCCGTGCCGGCATCCAGCCCCTTGGCCAGCACCGTCTTACTGATCATATCAGGCTGTTCCAGCACATGCTTGTAGGTATCGGCCGAGCCGATGGCCGCCACAATGCCCTCGCCCACGCGTGCCACAATCGTCTCTTCACCGGCTCCGCTGACCAGTTGCCGCATGTTGGTGCGCACCGTTACCCGAGCTTTGACACGCAACTGAATGCCGTCCTTGGCTACACCCTCATGCGTCTGCCGACCACTGGCAGCATTTGGCACATCAATAACACGGGGGTTGACGCTGGTTTGCACCGCTTCCAGTACATCCCGAC
The DNA here is from genome assembly GCA_049977145.1 of Phycisphaerae bacterium. Taxonomy (GTDB): domain Bacteria; phylum Planctomycetota; class Phycisphaerae; order WQYP01; family WQYP01; genus JAMDCX01. The sequence continues at coordinate 50,936 of JBMFGW010000005.1, read as the reverse complement.
CGGCCAGATCGATGGCGGTGGCCTGATTCCATGGTAATTCGATATTGGCGCGATGCGCCGCGATCATCGCTTTGGCGACATTCAACACGTGTCCGCCCGACATATAATGCGCCTGCAGCTGATTGGTCTCAACTGGTAAACCGGCCTGCACCATGGAAATTTTGGCGGTGACAATCGCGCGGGCATCGACCTTCCGCAATTTCATGCCGATGAGATCAAAAAGGCTGATATCCGCGCCGGCGGAAAACGCCTGCAACCAGAGGTTAAATACGTTGCCCACAGCGATAAACACGATAATCACAACGACTAGTGCGATCACAAATAAAACAATTAAACCGGCGGATGGCATACATACCCCTATTTCTTTCACAAGAAGCCACGAGCGGAAACCTGTGTAATCGTATAACTCGACCACCACGCTGTCAATGAACTTTCGTAGATTGTCGCGTTTGAGTTCCGTCCGGAAAACTTACCGCTAACCTTATTGCCTAACTCAATGCGGGATATGATGCGCGGCTAACATTTGCCGCCAATGAATCAGGGGCAAATGGCGCGTTAGACTGGCGGCATAATGGCGCAGCGCCGGCGTAACTTGTAAGGTAACGGATTTTACGTACACCACTGCGGAAAGTTTTTCTCCGGGTTTTCCTTCCACTCGTTTATAAATAATCAGATCATAAGTATGTCCGGCGGAACGGACATACAACGGCGCATCGAGTGTGCCGGTGATGGTTTTGCCGTTCAGCATGGTAAAGCTGTACGCGAAGCTGATGCGCGGGCGGGTGTGGTGCGCATAATTCTTGATATCACTGCCTTCCTGCTGGAAGCGCCAAGCGCGAATTTGCCGGGCAGCCAGCACATGAACGCGAATGCTTTTTATTAAGCGTATATCCAGGTCACGATATTGCTTGATAGCGGCTAGCCAGACCCTAAATGGTGTTTTCAGGGTTGTCCATACCTCTCCGTAAATAACGCGGCCATCGCTTAACCGGACGCGGCCTTTGCGCACCGCCAGATCGGTGTTGCCGTTGGAACTCGCAAAGGGATGGACATTATCATCAGGACGGAATTTTCCGCTAGCCGGCGCGGTGGTGGTGCGGGCATGAGCGATAAGGCTGTTAAGGCTTTGCGCATTAAGCACCTCTACGCAGGCATAGCAGTTCACCGCCGCCATGGCGATACCGAGGGTAATACACCATCGCACGTTTTGCCGAACTGACGGAAACTTACATTGCCGCCGGTGCTGTCCCGGTGCGTCAGCAGGAAATGCATAAAATTCAACATTGTTTGGCGGTGATATGCAATGACGCTCGTCTCGTCGCACCAGGATCGATCGGCGCGTCCAAGGCATGTTCCACCGTCGATAAAGCCGGTGGGGGGGATGTCGCCACGGCACGCCGCAAAGAAAGCTCCCCATGCCCAATGCGTGTCTAAGCAGGTATCCCCATGGCCAAGGCAACGGTATGGCGTTAAAATCCAGCCGGTATTTCATAGGATGTATTATGCCCGCACCCAAGGGTCTTATTCAAGAGCTTGACCAATACTTGCACCGGCGACGGTTGTTGGAACCCTGCGTGCGGATTCTGGTGGCCTGTTCCGGCGGGGCCGACAGTGTGGCTCTGGTGCGGCTTCTTCATGCGGTAAACAAATCGGATTATTGGCATTGGACGCTGATTGTGGGGCATGTCAACCACGGTCTGCGAGGCCGGGAATCAAAGCGGGATGAAGATTTTGTTCGTCGGCTGGCGCTCTCATTGGGCCTGCCTTTTCGTTGCAAAGACCTGAATCTCAAACCTGCACGGCAATTAAAACGGGTCAGTGAGAATAGCTCGCGGGACGCCCGCTATAAGGCGCTGCTGTCCATGGCGAAGCGGAACCGATGCACCGTCATAGCTTTGGCGCATCATGCGGATGATCAGGCGGAAACCATTCTGATGCGAATGTTGCGCGGGGCTGGAGTTACGGGCTTGGCTGGCATGAGTGATGATGAGCGGCGCGAGAAAATCCGGCTGGTGCGTCCGCTGCTGCCTTGGCCACGGGAAGCGCTTAGAACCTGGCTTTTACGTTTAGGCGCATTGTGGCGGGAGGATCGCAGTAATTCGGACCCGAAATTTTTCCGCAACCGCATCCGGCATGAGTTGTTACCTATTTTGGAAACCTATCAACCACGTATCCGGGAGTTGCTGCAACGCAATGCCCGACATGACCGGGCGACGGCGGATTTTTTAAACGAACATGCCCGGCAATTGCTGCGTACCGCCAACTATCGGCGCCGTTGTGGAGGCGCAAGCCTGGCGCGGAATGTTATAGCTCAAGCCGCACCGGCGCCCGCAGCGCTGGCACTGCGTATGGCGATTACCGCCATCAGCGGTGATACCGATGGCATCAACACTACAACCTTACTGGATGTGTTGGATAAACTACGCACACCGACCGCGCGGGCAACTATACAATTCACAGGGCGTATAACGTTAATACTTAGCGCTCAGCGCATTCGCCTAATCCACCCCATCCGCCACGACTCTGCACGGCGCAGTGACCATGCTGGTAAAGGTTGGCCGCGGCGACTTTAGCTCTGCGGAGGTGTAACCTCGTGTGAGGCCGCGGGCTGCTCTTGTCCGCGCAATTCCAGAATCTTCACACGGATGCTTTGTGCGCTTTGGCGAATTTGCTGCATCGTCTTGCGTGCACGAGTCCCCGCGTTTCTATTACCACCTTCAGCCTTGGCAATATCGTCGGCTGCCTGTTCAATTAATTGTTTGAGAGTTTCGTATTCCTGCATAAGATCGCGCTCCTTCACGACGGTTAAAAGCCTTGTCCCGGCGGACTACATCCCTTGCCGATGCAACAAAGACAACGCCTATTATGATAATTATCGGATCAAGATGCAATATAATATCAATGAAAACAACAATAATTATTATATATGTCGTTAATACAAACTAATATTCTTATATTGCGAATTATAGTGTCGCGATCAACGAACATGAAATTGGTTTGTCCGCCTGCCCGCTAAAGCGTAAACTGTAAGATTTGCAAAACTTTAAGGACATCTTGTGCACATGGATACGAATCTTGGAGAATTTGCCGGGAACTTTACTCCCGGATGCATCGCCAAAGGGACGCAATACTTTGTCGCCAAGCGGGTTAGCCGTATTGAGTTCAATCCGGTTGCCTCCACAATTTCAGGAATTGTCAAAGAGGAAGATAACTCGCTTATTGCGGTCAAAGTTGTGATACAAAATGATCCAAATGGCGTCATTCAACTTATAGGGGCATGTGAGTGCGGCTCTCAGACGCGGTGTCATCATATTTCGGCACTGCTGATTGCCATTGGTGGCGCGGAGTCCATCACCAACTTTCTCAAAGAGGTTGCGGAACAGGAGGCTTATTTTCAACGGCATCCGGAAGATCGTCCCGTCCCAACGGCGCTCGCAACGAGGGCCATCGGCTCTGCCAATACGCAAGTTCCGCCGGAAGATCCGTTGCCATGGGACGTCCAAGAATGGCTGGAGCAATTGAGTACGGTTCGGGAATTGGGAGATGCCGATCACAATATGAAACCTGCGGCAAATAAGACGCAGATTGTTTATATTCTCTCCGCGTTGTCGTCCATGCCCCACACAATGGCTATTACCGTTAACAAGGTCACTTTGAAAAAGAATGGGCGTCTTGGCTCGTTGCGGCGATTCGATCCGTTTTTTCCGAACAGATCCATCAAAATGACACCGGAGGATTTAAGCATATTTCGTCTGTTTCGCGGATTTTCAGTGCATGATGGATACCAGCATCTGATTATTTCCGATGAATTTTCTGCGCTGGTGTTGGAAAAACTTGTCGCCACCGGACGTTGTTATTTTACTTATCACACCAATCCGCCGCTGACATGGGGGCAACCGCGTTTGGGTGAAGCGGGTTGGATTACCGAGTCGGATCTGCGGCAACGCACTACCATTACCGTTATGCCGCCGGCCGAGGTATTTCTGGGTTCACCGATGATTTATGTAGATGCGGCCGCCAATATGATCGGGTCGGTGCGTACGGATATTCCCGTGCCCGTCGCGCAACACTGGCTAGTCGCACCGCCTATTCAACCACGCTTTCATAGTACCATTGCGGCATTTTCGGCCGCATATCAACTGCCTCTGCCGCCGCCGATTCCCAAAGCGCACTGGATTGATGCGCGGCCACAGCCGGTGTTAATGTTTTTTAGCGGCTTACAGTTAGGTTGGAGGGGGTATTTTGCCAGATTTTCCCTTGATGGTAATACGCCGGGTGATTTTGTGCACTGGGCCAACGTCGAGTTCGCCTATGGTGGAATACGTATAGGAACCAGCGAGCGGGAAACAACGCTTGAGCGATTGATTAACGGACAACGTTACTGCACGGTGCGCAATCCAGCACTGGAGCAAAAACGCATGGAAGAATTAAAGGCGGCACAACTGCGCCTGGTCGAAGGCAAGGGAGTCTACATATTGGCACGGGCGGACAACAGCTTGGAAAGCTGGCAAAGCTGGATGGACGGGCCGATGAAAATTCTGGAGGCCAGCGGTTGGATTATTGAATATGATGAGTCGTGCAAACTGCGGCGGGCTGCCGTGGAAGACTGGTTCATGGATACCATTGCAGCCGACGCGTCTGACCAGGACTGGTTTAATGTTGATCTGGGAATAATCGTTGATGGGGCGCGCATCAGCCTGCTTCCAATACTGCGTAAGATATTGGCCGCGCGGAGTAGTGCTGCCGGGAATTTTCGGAAAGAGGAACTGGAAATTCAACTGCCCGATGGGCGGTATGTGCAGCTCCCACAGGACCGGTTGAACCGTATTCGTGATCTGCTGCTGGAGTTGTTTGCAATCAATGCCGATTTATCCGGACCACTGCGGGCTGATCGCCTGCGGGCGGCACAGTTTGCCGGTGTGGATGGTTGGCAATGGTCAGGCAGTCAACAGGTGCGTGATCTTATTGCACGCATCCGCACGGCATCCACCACGGCGATAGCACCGCCGCCGGGATTGGTCGCCACCTTGCGACCGTACCAGCAACAAGGTCTGAACTGGCTGCAATTCCTGAGGGAATGTGATCTTTCCGGTATTCTTGCTGATGATATGGGGCTGGGTAAAACCGTTCAGGCACTGGCGCATCTGCTATGTGATAAACACTCCGGGCGACTGGATCGTCCGACTCTGGTGGTGGCCCCCACAAGCCTGATGGGAAATTGGCGGCAGGAAACCCAGCGTTTTGCCCCGGATTTGCGGGTTTTGGTATTGCACGGATCGAGACGAAAAGAACATTTTGAAAAATTGGCGGAATATGATTTGATCATCACCAGCTATCAGTTGCTGGCCCGGGATCAGGATTTTTTGATCAAGCAACCCTACCATCAGGTCATTCTGGACGAAGCGCAAATGGTCAAAAATCCCAACACGCAGTACGCCCAGGCGGCCCGCAAGCTCATTACGCGACACCGCTTGGCCATGACCGGCACCCCCATGGAAAATCATCTGGGGGAACTTTGGGCTATTTTTGATTTTCTCATGCCCGGGTTTCTGGGAAACAATCGGCAATTCCGTCAGCTATATCGCGATCCAATTGAAAAAGCTGGAGATGCTTCGCGCCGCAAAGCATTGGCCCAGCGTATCGCACCACTGGTGCTGCGTCGCCGCAAAAGCCAAGTGGCCCTGGAGTTACCGCCCAAAAATGAGATGGTGCAGGAAATTGAACTTGTCGGCCCCCAGCGGGATCTTTATGAAAGTATCCGCGTGACTATGGAAAGCCACGTTCGCAACCAGATTGCCAATCTGGGCTTGGCCCGCAGTCACATTTTTATTCTGGAAGCATTGCTGAAACTTCGGCAAGTTTGCTGCGATCCGCGGCTGCTCAAACTCCCCAGCGCCCAAAAAGTAATGCAATCCGCCAAACTCGATTGGCTTACGCAAACCCTGCCGCCCATGATCGAAGAAGGTCGGAAGATTCTGCTGTTTTCCCAATTCACCAGCATGTTAGAACTTATTGAGAAGAAGCTGGCGGAATTAAAAATTCAATATGTTCGTCTCACCGGCGATACCCGCGACCGCGATACGCCGGTGCAATCCTTTCAGCGCGGCGAGGTTCCGCTGTTTTTAATCAGCCTCAAAGCCGGTGGCACGGGATTGAACCTGACCGCCGCCGATACCGTCATTCATTATGATCCGTGGTGGAATCCGGCGGTGGAAAATCAGGCCACCGATCGCGCGCACCGCATCGGGCAGGATAAAACGGTATTTGTATACAAACTTATCACGCAGGGCACGGTGGAAGAAAAGATTCAGGCCCTCCAACAGCGCAAACGTGAATTGGTTGCCGACCTGTTGGATGATACCGGCCAAATGCCGCTGAAACTTGGTGATGAAGAACTTAAATCTCTGTTCGCTCCGCTGGCTTAAGGTCCGCCCATTCCAGTCTTGGCGTTTAAACGGCATAGGAATACGGGGTACCTTGGTTTTCAGACTTTTTGGGGTGCGGAAGGCCTAAGGAGCCTGTCCGAGTAATCGCCGGGATTGCGATGGTGATTAACTCAGGCAGACTCCTTAGTCGCTATTATGTAATGTCAGGTCTTGGCGATAGTGAGTTCAAAGTGGACCGTTGGGCCTTGCGCTTCCGAAGTTACCTTAAAACCCAGTTTTTTCGTCAGCACATGCTGAACTTCCAGATTCTCCGCCAAGGCGGTGGCAAACAAGTGTGACACGCCTTCGATTCGTGCAATTTTAACGGCTTCCTCCAGCAGCGCCGTTCCAATGCCCCGGCTTTGCCATGCGTCCGCTACGACCACCGAGGCTTCCGCTTTGTTGGTGCCGCGGATTTTTGACAGCCGACTTACCCCGACGATTTCCGCTGTGCCATCGGGGCGGGAACTTTGTGCCACGAGCGCAATTTCCCGGTCATAGTCATTCATACAGACACGCACGAGCCGTTCATGGGCGATACGGTCTTCCAATTTCATAACGTTGTAGAAACGGTTCCGCACCGTTTCCGTGGATAGCGATTGATGAAATTTAACAATCAATGGTTCGTCTTGCGGCATAATGGGGCGTAAAAGGATGGACTGACCATCATCCGTTTTAATGGTATGAACATATTGTGCCGGATAGGGACGGATGGCCGGGCGCGGCAAAGCCGCATCGGGAACATCGGCGGGATAAAGTATTACCCGGGCATCCAAGGCGACAAATTGTTTGGGACTTACCAGCAGTGGGTTAATATCAATTTCCTTGATACGCGGGTTTTCAATCACCATAGCACTGAAACGCACCAGAATGCGTTCCAGTTCGACCACATCTACAGCGGCACGACCGCGAATTCCCGCTAGAGCTTTGCTGATTTTGGTCTGATTGATCATCTGCCTGGCGAGCGTGGAATTCAACGGTGGTAGCGCCAGGGCGTGGTCACGGAATAATTCCACCATTTGTCCACCGGCACCAAATAGCAGTACCGGACCAAATTGGGCATCAATTGTGGAGCCAAGGATTAATTCATAGGCATCGGACAAACGTACCATGGGTTGCACGGTAACGCCTTGGAATTGCTTGGCGCTGGCCTTGGCGGTGACCGAAGCTTGGATACTTTCAAAGGCTTGTTTCACCGCCGCAGCGCAGGAAAGATTCAGTTGCACGCCGCCAACATCAGTTTTATGGGAAATGGTTTTTGAGAAAACTTTAAGCACCACGGGATAGCCAAGTTTTTCAGCGGCCGCAATGGCTTCTTGCGCAGTGGCGGCGACGTGCGTAGGTGTGATGGGGATGCCGTAAGCGCTCAACAACTCTTTGGATTCCGGCTCGGTAAGCGTGGTGCGTTTTTCAGCAAGTACCTTGGCAAACAGCGACTGCACCTGCGTTTGGCACTGCGTATCGGAAGGTTGATCTCCGGCAGAGCGCGGCGTTTGATACAGAGATTTAAGCGCCCGGTCATAGCGCCAGAGATAATTAAACGCGCTGGCCGCCGCATCAGGATAAGCAAACGTCGGAATACCGGCGCGATTCAGGATTTCCTCGCCCGCCCGAACCATGGCTCCTCCCATCCAACTAGCCAGTACCGGTTTGGACTGGCCCTTGGCGGCGACAACCAGCGCCTCGGCGGACCGGGTGGGGTCGGTCATGTCCTGTGGCGTCAGAATGACCAACATGCCATCTGAGTGGGCATCGCGGGCCGCGATTTCAAGCGATTTGGCATAACGTTCCGGAGAAGCATCGCCAAGAATATCTACCGGATTGCCATGCGACCATGGCCCCGGCAGTAGCGCATTAAGCTCCTTCATGGTAGGCTCGGACAACTTGGTTAACTCGCCTCCGCCCTGAATGAGCGCATCGGTCGCCAGTACGCCGGGGCCGCCAGCGTTAGTGAGAATCGTCAGGTTAGGTCCCTTGGGACGAGGCTGATGTGCCAATACTTCAGTTAGATCAAACAATTCACTGATTTCATTTACCCGTAAAATACCAACGCGGCGGAACACCGCGTCGAGCACTTCATCGGAACCAGTCATGGAACCGGTATGACTGGCGGCGGCGGCGGCGGCGGCGGCGGTGCGGCCCGCTTTGATAATAATAATGGGTTTGGTTAATGCCACCTCACGCGCGGCGGAAATGAATTGACGCGGGTTACCAATACTTTCCATATAAATTAGAATGGCACGGGTGCGTGGATCATCACCAAGATAATCAATTAAGTCACCAAAACCGACATCCAGCATGGACCCCAAGGAAACAATGGAACTAAAGCCAATCTGCTCGCGTTCGGCCCAATCGAGAATACCCGTCAACAATGCGCCGGACTGCGAGAGAAACGCTATGGAACCCGCCCGCGCTATACCACGCGCGAATGTAGCATTAAAACCAAGCAGTGGATTTTGTACTCCCAGACAGTTCGGCCCAATGATCCGCATGGAATATTGGCGGGCCTGAACCGCAATTTGCCGTTCCAACTCCACGCCTGGTGCGCCCAGTTCCTTGAAGCCCGCCGAGATAATAATGGCACCGGGAATCCCCGCCGCGCCGCATTGCGCCACCAGATCCGGAACAGTGGCGGCGGGAGTACAGATTACCGCGAGATCCACCGGCTCCGGCACATCGCGTATGGTCGCATAGGCCTTGATCCCCAACACACTGGGCCGCTTCGGATTTACCGGAAATACCGTGCCACCGAATGGTGACGAAATGAGATTCCACAGCAGTGTGCGCCCTACGGAACCGGGGTTTTCTGTCGCGCCAATCACGGCAACATTCCGTGGATGCATCAAAGATTCCAACGGACGGCGAACGGTGGGGATACTTGTGTTTTTACTATTCTGTGCGACGACTGCCAAGACCTACTCCTTATTAACATCTCAGACCGTGAATTTTTCACCGGTCACAATAATATCTTATGTATTATACCGTGACTTAACAATGCCATGCTATCGGGAGCAAACTGAATTAAGTCTAGGAAATTCACCGATTAGCGCTGGCTTCCGGCGAGTTTTGCCGACGCTGTAGCCAGGCGACCACCAACCGAATGTATTCATAAGGAACCTTTTCATCCAAGGCTATAAAAATGGGCTTTAATCGCTCGCTGCCATGCGCGCCAATGGCGGACTCAATACGCCGGAACGTTGCATCCGGCACCCACGCGGCGATCGACTTTGGCTGCTTAATTGTGATATAGTCCGCCAGATATTCCGCAACCGTCTTTTCCGTGCGGTCAATGGCGGCGGCAACCTCCTTCATGGATCCGCCTTGGGCAAATAGTTGGAAGGCTTGGTCTTTCGCGGCATTGGGCCGGCTGCTGATGACGGGCTTGCTGACCGGCTGTTGTCGGCTTATCGATACATCCGTGGGAATATTATGGATGCGGCAATAATCGGCAATCAGCGGGACAATTTGGTCGCCCAGGCTTTTGAGTTTGGCTTCACCGATGCCATAGATCAGCCGCAAGGCGGTCAAGGTGGTGGGGCGTACGCGCGCCAATTCCCGCAGCGTGGCATCAGAAAGAATCACATAAGGTGCTACACCACGCTGGGCGGCGATGTCGCGCCGCAATACCCGCAAAGCATCAAACAACGCATGGTCCACACCCTGCCAAGATATTTCCCTGGTTTGGGACTTACCAGATTCCGCCGCTGATTTTTGCACCAGTTGAATCAGCCGCACCTGCCGTTGTCCTTTCATCACCGCCACCGACGCCTGATTTAATTTGAGAATCGGTGCCGTGCGGCCCTCCCGCAAAATAAGATTTTCCTGCACCAGCACGCCTTGACCAACCAATTGGTACACGAAGTTACGCAGATCGGCTTTGGCATAATCCCGCAGCAGGCCGTGTACAGAAAGTTGATCATGCTTGAGTTGCCGGATTTTCTCGGTGTTTTCACCACGCAACACCGCCAGAATATGGGCCACGCCAAAGCGCTGGTCGGTGCGGGCCACTGCGGAAAGTATCTTTTGCGCGATGACCAGCGCCGCGGCGACTGGCTCGGTGTCGCCCAGACAATGATCACAGGCCTGACAATTACTACCAACGGTGGATGGCGATTCGGAATCCGGTATGGGCGGTACATAGCGCTGACCAAAATATTCTACCAGGGCCTTGTGCCGGCATACAGCGCCCCGCGCAAAGCGGTCCATATCATCAAGATGGCGCAGGGCCGTGGGTACATAATCCGGGCTTACGGGCGTACCGGCGAGCACCGCCTCTGCGGCAGAATGTTCAATGAGTGCTTTCCAGGTCATGACATCCTGCCCGGAATAAAGCAGCACACATTCCGCTTCCAAGCCATCGCGTCCGGCGCGCCCGGTTTCCTGTTGATAGGCCTCAATTGATTTGGGCATGCCGGTGTGCAACACAAAACGAATGTTTGATCGGTCAATGCCCATGCCGAACGCGATGGTCGCCACAATGAGATCACATTGTTCCTGGGCAAACGCTTCTTGCACTCTACGGCGAATTTCAGGGGTCATGCCGGCGTGATAACCCAGGGCCTTGGGCCCGCCGCCCTTGTGGCGCACGTTCAGTGCTGCCACAGTGTCATCAACATCGCGGCGGCGCAGGCAATAAATGATGCCCGCTTCATCTTGATGACGCTCCAGAATGTCGTGAATCTGCGCCATCATGTCCCGGCGCGGCAAAACGCGATAGGTTAAATTGGGCCGATCAAAGTTTCCTACCAGTTGCACCGGATTAGCCAACTGCAACTGTTGCGCAATATCCGCGCGTACCGGTTCGGTGGCGGTGGCGGTAAAGGCATGAATGGAACAACCGGGAAATAATGTCTTGAGATTGGAAAGCCGGCGATACTCAGGGCGAAAATCATGGCCCCAGTGGCTCACGCAATGGGCTTCATCAATGGCAAAGGTTTGAACACCAGAATCACGGAGCATTTGCACAAACGCGCCGCCCTCGGAAGAATCTCCGCGGCCCTGCTGTCCGACGAGTTTCTCCGGTGAAACAAAGAGTAAATCCAATTTGCCGGCGCGCAGTAGTGCGGCGGTTTGCCGACGCTGCTCGGTATTAAGTGATGAATCTATCTGCGCCGCCGCCACCCCTAGAGATTGCAGTGCATCCACCTGATCCTTCATCAAGGCTATCAGCGGTGAAACCACAACGGTCGGTCCGCGGCCAAAGCGGGCCAGATGAATCGCCGGGGCCTGATAACACAACGATTTTCCGCCGCCGGTGGGCATAACCACCACTGAATCGCGTTTGGCTAGCACCGCCTCCATGGCCTGTTGTTGCAGCGGGCGCAGGTGGCTGTATCCCCAGAGTTGCTCAATGAGCGCCAACAAATCCGGTATTGCTGCGGTGGTCGTATCAGGCGTCATGTAAACGTCCCTCCAAAATTGTGATATTACCGTCGGAAGCCACTCACTGCCATCGTCTTGGTAAGTTTCATAACCCGTAACCAAAAGAAAATATTGCGCCCGACAGGGATCGAACCTGCGACCTGCGGTTTAGGAAACCGCCGCTCTATCCAACTGAGCTACGAGCGCGCTGCCATACGTCGCTGCTTATTATAACCATTCGCATGATCCGCGTCCGTCTACGGACCAAAACCGATAAACGGCCACGCTAAAAAACGCAATGGCACCGGGGCGATGGTAGGATGCGCCACCGCACCGGAGACGCGCAATTCCAGAAGTTGCGATCTGGCCAGACCAAATAACCATCCCAACACCGGGACCCGTGTGCCCTGTGGTGATTGCGTTAACAACCGCAGATTCAGAGCGGTGGTTTTGAGGTTCAGCGTGCCTTCACCCACCAGATTCATCCCCGTACTGCGCAGGGAAATGGGGTTAAAGCGCACCACATTATTGTGGATGGTGTAGCGTACGCTGGCATGGTGGAAATTGGAACTGATCGGTAAACGCAGGGTGGCAATCTGCATTAAACCCATGGCCATGGGCACGTCATAAATGCGGGCTTTATGAATGACCATTTGCCCGCTGCCTTGTCGGGTAGGATGGTTCCCCAACGTGGCATCCAGTATCAGCGACGCATCGACAATTCCTGTACTGGTGCGGATCCCCTTGGCCTCAGGCGTGGCGGCCGATCTGCGAAGTAGACCAGCCAACTGCGATCCATGCAACTGACATGCGACGGCGTAGCTGGCATGTTTCCCGATATGGATGCGGATAGTACCCGTCAAGTTTCCGCCTGCCACTTTTCCGTTAATTTGGTCGATGGTGATGGTGTGCGTGGCGGAATCAGCCGTGATGTAGCCGGCGAGTGGATCGGCGATTTTTCCATCCCAATTCAATTGCGTTACACCAAACTGCCCATCGAGCATGGGAAAGGAAGTACCGGGAGCCAAATCGCCGGCGATGGTAATAATGGCTTGTTTGGCCTGGAGCCTAATATCTCCGGTGGTCGCCAAATCATTGAGCACCAGCGAACCGGTAAAGCGCCAGCGATAGGCTTTCCCCACCTTAATGCGCTGCAATGTGGGCAATTGCAAAAACCAGCTGGCGCTGGGTTTAAGCCCGTTAATGAACAACCGGGTGGAACCGGGGATGAGGGACATCCAAGTCTGCGGCAAACGCGAGCCATGGGCCTGAAGTGAAAGCTGCAGCGCCTCGGCGGTAGTTTGATAAGCGCCGGATATCGTCAGATGCGCCATACCGGAATCCGCCTGGAGATTTTTCATGCCAATAATGCCCGGAGTGATATTCACCTCCCCGGTAATGGCGGAAAGCGGCGCGGGTAAAAATGCCGGAGCCACCTGCATTCCCCGGGGCATCAGCTGCACCTGATATTGCTGATGCCGCAGTTTTACTGCACCGGTCAGACGGTTTTGCCGCACCGATAAGGAATAGGTGAAACTGCCATCGCTGCAACCACGCAATTTCCAATTATTCCAAAACGTTGCCAAAGCTGCCGGCAGGCGCGAAGGTGCGGCTGCGGCAATTTGAATGTTTTTCCAACTCCCGGCCGCCCGGATGCGAACCGGTCCTGTGTTCGGCTCCACAATAGTGCCGGCGACTGCAAGGATACCTTTTCCATCGGCCCCAGTCAGAGCGGTCATACTCTTAAGGACCAAACCGCCGGAACGGAGGTCTGCCAGCGCGGTCACATCATGCAGCGGCCATGGCAACTGCGGCGGAGTCATAACGGTATGGTTAACAGTAAGCGCCCCGTGTACCGCCGGCTTTCCACCCTGACCGCGGGTGATCAGCGCATTGATACCGGCGAAACCTCTTTGCACATGCAGTAGCTTGATCCAGTGCGCCCAGGATCCCGGCAAACTTCCCAATAAGGTTTGATTGATGGGGATGCCAACGGCCTGCAGATGAACCATGGGCCGCAACTTGGAAAGATCAGTGGGCGAATAAGTCACCTTGCCGGTGAAGATAATATGCCCATGTGCGGCCACCGGCGCTTCGAGTTTGATTATTTTGGTTTCATGATCGGTGAAGATCAGTGAACCATGCACATGATGCAGGGGGAAAGGCAAATCCCGATAGGCTCCGGAAACATCCCGCGGGAAAATATGTAATACAATACGCGGGTTGCCGCCGGTACCGGCGGCGTGTGTGACGTGACAGACAAACCCCCCAAAACCCACCGGGTTAAAGCGATTCCAGATGGGGCGAATATCCAGCGGCAAGCAGGCGGCCAGCCGCCGATCATAGGCGACATGAGAACTGCTGATGGTGAGGTTGATGGGGCCGTCCTTTTCGTTGATCGCCACGCGGCCATTGAGTGAAACGGGGAAAGATTCGGCAATGGCTCGCACATTGAAGAATTGAATATGATGGGCGCTAAAACGAATCAAGCCGTGAACATGCTCCATGGGGTACGGAAAATTAACATAGCGTGCCCGCATATTCCGACAGTCGATGACGCCATGCACGGTAGGCACGCCATGCAACTGCGCACGCTCAATGTGAACGGTCACGTTCATCAGGCCGCTGGGGCGCAGATGATAAAAAATGGCCTGTGCCACGGAAAAATCGCGGGTGGCGAAAATTTTTGGATATGGCAACGGAATATTGAGAGCGGGCAAAACCACTGTTAAATTGAAGGGTGCGCCGGATTGGTAACCGTCAAATCGGGCGCTGGGTACACCGAACTTCCAGCCCATGATCGTGCCGCGTAAACGGCTTATTTGAAAGCCGGTATTGCTGATAGCGACGTGTCCATTGAGGTTGGTCAGCGAAATAATTTGCGGGCCCAACCGCCGACTCGGAGCCGTGGTTTGAATCGATACGCCATGCAGCCGCGCCTGAACATGTAGACCGCCGGCAGGACTGACTTGGAAAATAACGTTCCGCACACCACCGTGCAAATGCAGCTTACGCCAAAACTGCTGTACCTGAGCGGGTAGCGCCCGGCGAAAACCATCGGTAAATTTCAGCCGGTTAACATGGGCGGAAAATTCGCGGGTGCTGATATTGTACAATCCGGTAAGCACGAGGCCTTTTCGCCCAGCCGCGGTTTGTTGCTCTAAATCCAACTGGTAGGTGGAATGGGATTTTAGGCTGGGGCCTAATTCCACGTTGATCAGGCTCTGGCCGACCATGCGATAGACGCCATGCCGAATTTCTCCCCAGCGCACCACGGCGTTACGGAGATTGAAAGCGGGAAGCCGAAGTGGATGGAGGTTCACGGGCGTCGGCGGATGAATAAGTTTTGACCGCCCGGCGGCCTTACTCCCGGATTGTACAAAGCCTTCATAATTCCATTGCCGCGTGTCCAGATCATCCACCAAGTTGAGCATGGGACGAATGGCGGTTATTTCCGAGGCATGAAGCCGTCCACTGACAAGTCCCAGCCAGTTAAAGCGAACTTGAACCTGGTCGGCGGAAAATAAAGTAGTGGCCGGTACTTTACCGGGGTTGGTTCGCAGCCTTACGCCGGTAAGCCGCAACATGCCCGTCCAAGACAACGCCGCGTTGTGTACGGTGACATTGGCTCCGAGAACATGTGAAAGCAAAAGCCCGGACATGACGCTGAGGCGTTTCGGATTGGTCAAATACCACACCGTACCGATCAGCAGCGCCAAGAGTATCAGCGCGCCGATAGAAAGCCACCGCCGAACCCACCCCACATGCATGGCATGGGGCGACCGATGCACGCGTCCGATGGAAGCGGTCTTCCACCATTTGGCGGGACTGGCACGGGGAAAATCAGCCATGACGAAACACCACAATCTCTTATAGAGAAAACAGTTTCCAAATAACATTATAAAGTATACGGTGCCAACGCGCCGGACTCCAAATCGCGGCGACTACGGAGTGTGGTGGATCTAGTGCGACGGCTCACTGACGTTGCAGTTTGCAGATCCCGATAAAAAGAGGCAACTTGGGCGGTGACATCAACCAGATACCGGTGCTACACGGTCAGATGAGTCTACCATCGTGGCTGGATCCAGCAGTTGGGCCAGTTGTGTTGCGGATAATTTGGTCTTGGCAGAGGCTACCTCGCGAATGGTTTTACCACTGGCGGCGGCTTCCTTGGCCAATGCCGCCGCCGCTTCATAGCCGATCACCGGGGCCAAAGCTGTGGCCAGCATCAGTCCGGCTTCCACGAGTTCCGGCCCCCGCTTGGTGGGCTTAATGCCCAGCACGCATTGGGCCGCGAAGTTGGCGCTGACCCGGCCCAGCAGACGGATGGATTCCAGCAGCCCCGCGCCCGCCACCGGCATAGCGACAATGAGTTCAAAGTTTCCGCTCGTCGCGGCAGCGGTCACGGTGGTATCGTTGCCGATAACACGTTGGCAAACCATCACCACACTTTCCGCAATAACGGGATTCACCTTGCCTGGCATGATGGAGCTGCCCGGCTGCACCGCCGGAATTTCAATTTCGCCAAATCCCGCGCGCGGACCGCAGCTCATCCAGCGAATGTCATTGGCCATTTTGGTAAGGCTGATGGCGATATTTTTCATTACCCCCGAGGCAAAAGCCAGACTGTCCAGCGTAGCCTGCGCCTGAAAATGATTCGTGGTTTCATGCACATGAATACCTAACCATCCGGAGAGCAGATGGCATACTTCGGCGGCGAATTTGGGGTGGGCGTTAATCCCGGTTCCCACGGCAGTTCCGCCCAGCGCCACTTCGGATAATTCGTTTTCCGCAGTTTGTAAGCGGCGGCTGGCGCGCTCAATCTGGCCGGCAAAGCCTAAAAATTCCTGTCCCATACGGATAGGGGTGGCGTCCTGCAAATGGGTGCGACCGGTTTTGATCACATTCCAAGTGGCCGTTTTCTGTTGCAAGAGGGCATTTTCAAGTTGTTCCAGACCGGGACGCAGAATCTGTTTGATTTCCACCAGCGCCGCCACATGCAGGGCGGTGGGAATGGCGTCATTGCTGGATTGGCCCATATTCACATGATCGTTGGGGTGCACTGGCGATTTGTCACCACGCCGGCCGCCCAGAATTTCATTGGCCCGGCTGGCAAGCACCTCATTGACATTCATGTTGGTGCTGGTTCCCGAACCAGTCTGATATATATCCACGGGAAATTGATCCGCCAATTTTCCGGCGGCGATTTCATCCGCCGCATCGGCAATGGACTGGGCCCGTTTTGCATCCAGCAGGCCTAATTGCCGATTTGTGATCGCCGCCGCCTTTTTCAACAGCGCCAGCGCGCGGATAAACGTATCGGGCATAGGTTGCCCGGAGATCGGAAAATTATGCATGGCACGCAGAGTCTGGACGCCATAATAAGCGTCCATTGGTACCTCCAGCGGTCCCATGGAATCTTTTTCAATGCGGGTATTTTTAACATTCATTTGCTGAGTCATTCGACTGCACTCCTTCTTACGCCGTCACTTTAGCGACGCAACGAGTAAACTTCAATCGCAACTTGCATATCATTATGGCGGAAAAATGAAAATTGCCAAGTGGCAGCGCTATTTTGTCTCAGTATGGGAGTCATTATTATCATTGCTGTTGTACCACAACGCGGATGCGGCGGGTGAGAAAACAATAATATCAGGGAGTGATCTGATGCGCTATACTTGCCAGCCCAAGATTAAACAATTTTGGAGCGGCCGTAGCTTGGCCATGAATCAAATTAAATTCGGCATCATTAAAAAACATACAAGCCTGGCTGAAGGTGGATAAGTCATGGCGGTAAAACGCGTTGCCCGGTGGGGAGGAATACGCCTGCAGCCAAGCGGTCGACCAGGCGGTGGGGGGGGCATGAAGTTGCGGCAGCAGATTTTCACACGCATTAGCCAGTACGGCAATAGCTGGTGCGACCTTGTGAAAGTCCGACCATACAGCGGATTTGCGATGATGGGCGTTGGAGGTAACTTGGACAGCGGTGGTGGCGGTGCGAAATTTTGCCGCGAGAGTAGCTTCAAATTGTTGCAGCATGAGTCTGGATACGCCCTTATGAGTATGCCACGCGGCCCATTGATTCAGCCGCCGCAAAGGAGCTTCTTTTTGCATCAGATAGGCCAGTTGTGAGCTGGTTTTAAAAATCAGACGTTGCTGGTTAAGGAGCGTAATAAGTTTGTTGGGTGCCAGGCGACTGTGCGCCAGTGCGTTAACCAAATGACGTTGGGTTTGCAGAAACTGCGCGACAAAAAGATCATAGCGTCCACCGGAAAGTCGTGTGAGTGTTTTCTCGGGACCGTGCGCCAGCATTTCCCGATGGGTCGCGGCCAAGAGCGAAAGTACCTTATTGAAGCGATCAAAACTCTTGACGGCATGACCGGTCTGATACGGATGCAGCCCAATATGCCGTACCCAGCGTGCCAGGTTGCGCTGGACGCCGCCAGCGGGTTCGGGATGATACAGTAGCGCCTGTTCCGCCGCGCCAGGCATGGCTAAAAGCCGGTTAAGGCTTACCGTGAGTTCCGCGACGCGGGTAAGGTAAGTGTGAATGGCGTTGTAATCAAAGCCATGCTTGAGAATCAATACAGTTTGTTGAAAATCGTTTCTCTCATCCTGGCGTATCCGCTGCCAGGCGATGTTGAGATAATCCACGTGGGGACGGGCAATGAGATTCATAAAAGATAGCTGTTGCGTCAAGAGCGCATCGATATCCCGCAGTTGCTGTGCATATTTTTCGCCATTGTCGGACCTTTGGAGTTTTGCAACGGTATTATGCATACGTAGTGTCATAATCTGTTGCATCCTGACAGGTAATGGAGCTGCTTTTAAAAGTTCCATGGAGTGAACAATCATGGCGATAAATCGCAGTTTGCGAGCCGCCGCGGCCCGGGTGCGCGGATCCTTGAAAAATAGCAGCCCCAGCATGAGACGGTGATTAAATTCATCTCTGGCGGCCTGTGGAAGTACCGTACTAAGCTGCAAATGCTCGGCGAGATTCACACATTGGAGAATCACCAGATAATAGGTCGCGCTTTGGCGGCGCGTGGCGGGATGGTTCAGGCCTTTCTGAAGTTGTTGCAGTATGAGGCGGAATATCTGCCGCATTTGCGGCAGGATGTTGGCCTGCTGCAGCGCGGAAATTTCACTGTTGATATCAGGTACGGCACTGGTGGGGGGGGAGATAGTCCGCTGTTTCCGGTGGGGGGGGACGACTGGCCAGACGACCAACGGAGACGACTTGTCGAGTTCCAACTGCGCCAACGGCGCTAACGGTTTGAGTATCTTGTGCAGATAACCGTTGAGATTAGAAATTGACGTGATTGGATCGTTGACTTGGGAGCTGGCTTGGTAAAACTTGCGACAGGCTTGTTGCACCACGACATTCTTGACGTTGGATCGGGATAGCAGGGCGGTGATCCATTGGTCGAAATCAGACAACCCCGCATCCAACTGATCCGCTTTAAGCAAAATTCGCGAGCGCAGAGTTGGGTTAGCAGCACGCTGTGCGGATTGATATAGATGCCGAATAATAAGGCGATAGGTTTCTTCCATTTCTTCGGCGGAAATAACGTTCCGAGATTCCAAAGGCAGCGCCAGCAAAAGATCACCAATTTGATTGTCTAGTTTGTCAACTTGAAATTTTATAGGACTGATGGGCTGGGACAATACCGCGACCGTGTTGGGCGCCGAGATTGTGGAACTTGTCCATGCGGTCAGCGGTAATATTGCCGCAGTCGCGCGAAGTACCACGCCGCCGAGCCGGTGGATGACGGCGCGGGCGGTGCGGGTCCGACTTTCTCCAGGTGACCAGGACTTATCACTACCAGCGCGGGTTGCAGCGTTGTGCACCCATTGCATACTGCACCACCGGCGCAACCGGTGGCCATATAGCCACCTTGTCGGCGCACGGCCCGCAAACATTGCCGCGTCCATCTTCGCGGAAGTGCCAATGAATCTAAGTTTCACCATTGCCTTATAGATCATTATGCGCTCCTTGACGCTTGATCATACAACTGCAGCAGTTGACTGACCATAATATCCGCATCAAATCTTTCTTGAGCAAGCCTTTGTGCCTTGGCTCCCAACTTATCGCGAAGACCTGAATTCTGCGCCAGTTGCAAGATCGCCGCCTGCAAGGCTGGTCGATCGCCGGTCTCTACAAGTACACCTGTTTCATTCGCGATGCATACTTCACCAGCTCCATCACAGTTGTATACGATGGCCGGAACCTGTTCCAACATTCCCTGCACCACCGAACGCGGAAGGCCTTCGCGATAGCTGGGGTGCACCATAATATCCATGGCGGGTATCAGGTTGGGGATTTGTTCGGGAGCCACCAGTCCCGTTAAAATAAAGTGATCCCTCCAACCGGCCTTGTCAATTTGTGCGGCCAACCGATTGCGAAATATGCCGTCACCTATCCACAGAAAGGTAAGACGCGGTTCCGCTCGGATCAGCGTTTCCGCCAACGCCAGAATATCGTCGTGCCCCTTGAGCGGCTGCAACCGGGCGATAGTGCCCAGCACAATGCGATCAAAGGCAATGCCAAGTTTTTTGCGTGCCGTGGTCTGATTAGTGAGAGGATGCAGAAATGGTTGAATTTCCATGCCGCTGTATATGGTAATAAACTGTTCCGGTTGTCCTACGCCGCAGGCCAGTGCTTGACGCTTCATGGCCTCGGCAACGCAGACAATTTTATGACAACGGCGGGCGGCAAAACGCTCCAGAGAAATCCATGCGGCGTTCGTCATTTGCGATTGGTAGGGGTGAAAGGGTAGGCCATGAACAGTATGGACAATCAGAGGAACTTTGGATTGCCACGCCGCCGCCCGACCGATAATGCCGGCTTTGCTGGAGTGGGTGTGGACTACCGCTGGTTGCAGTTCTGCAAAAAGTCGCCGGAGCCGCCGGTAGGCTCGGGCATCCCGCCAGGGATGCGGATTACGCACCAGGTTGGGTTCCACAATCACGCGGTAACCGCCGGATGCGGCCCGCGGCATTAAGGAACCCTCCGGGCCGAGGCTTGGGCCGGTAATGAGCGTGACATCATGTCCGCGGTGATGCATTCCCTCGCAGGTCAGAATGGTATTTTCCTGCGCGCCGCCAACAATCAACCGGGTGATAACATGCACAATTTTCAATGCCGGAATTCCCGTAAGAGCATGGATCGCTTTTAACAGGGCGAAAAATTAAAAGCGAATCCATTGCAGACACAAGCCCAATGCCGGCGCACACGGGCCGGCGGCCAGCCGATCCCCCGCGGCCAAAAGTTCCGTCACCCGCTCCGGTTTACCCTGGGCACGACCAATTTCTAATACCGTGCCTACCATGGTTCGCACCATGTGATATAGAAAACCGTTGCCCTCCACGGCAAAGATAATTATCGGTCCGCGACGGTGGATACTGCAATGAAATATGTCACGAATGGTCGTTTGATACTCATCTTGCCTTCCGCGAAAGGCGATAAAGTCATGCCTTCCTTCAAACAACCGGCAGGCTTCCTGCATTGCCGATATATCCAAGTCGCGCCAGTAATGGTATACGTAATGACGATAAAAAATCGGGCGGTCACGATTCGCCCAGATCATGTAGCGATACCGCTTGTTTTTGGCATTGCGGACGTTGAAGTTTTCAGCGGCCAGTTCCATCGTGCGGATAAGAATATCCGGCGGCAAGCGACTGTTAATGGCCATTCGCAGTCGCTCGGTTTCCCATTGCGTCTCCACGGTCATTTCCGCAACTTGGCCTTGGGCGTGCACGCCAGAGTCGGTACGAGAAGCCCCCAGCACCGTCACCGGATGATTGACGATATAACCGGCGGCTTTTTCAACGGTCTGTTGCACGGTGACAACAGACGACACTTGCCGCTGCCAACCACAATACGCTGTACCATCGTAAGCAATGATAAGTTTATAACGATTTCGGGCCATAGTGGTGTATCTCACACGCCGCCATCAAAAACTTCGGCAGTCGCCCGAAAAATTGCCACATCCGCCACGGTTAATTTTTCGCCACCAGTAGTTCCGCAATCTGTACCGCATTGAGAGCCGCTCCCTTCAACAACTGATCTCCCGCCACGAACATGGCAATGCTACGGCCTGATGGATCACTGATATCGTTGCGGATACGCCCAACGAGAATATCCCCTTGGCCAGAGGCGTCGCGTGGCATCGGAAAATAGTTTTTTTCGCGTTGGTCCACAACCCTAACTCCAGGTGCGTGTATAAGAATGTCCCGAACTTGCATAGAATCAATGGGGGACATAAATTCAACATTAAGAGCCTCACAATGTGCCCGTAAAACCGGTACGCGTACGCAAGTTGCTGAAATGCGAATCTCCGGATCATTAAAGATCTTCCGTGTTTCTTTGACCATCTTCGTTTCTTCTTCATTATAGCCTGTTTCCAGGTCAATGGCGGCATTATGACTGAAAACATTAAAGGCATACGGATGTGGTAATACCGTGGGAGGGTAATCGCGCCCCTCCAGCGACGCCTTGGTCGCGTTCAGTAGTTCCTGCATCGCTGCCGCGCCAGCGCCACTCGCTGCCTGATATGTCGCCACGATCAACCGGGTGATACGATTGATTCTATGCAACGGCCACAAGGGCACAATGGCAATAATCGTCGAGCAATTGGGGTTGGCAATCAAACCCCTGTGGTTCTGAATCTGTTCCGGGTTTATTTCGGGAACAATCAGTGGTACATCAGGATTCATCCGGAAAGCGGAGCTATTATCGACAACCACTGCACCGGATTGGACCGCAATTGGACCATATTTTTTACTAATGGAGCCACCGGCAGAAAATAATGCAAGATCGACACCCCTGAAGCTCTGTTCATTGAGTTCCTGTACCGTCAGCTCGCAACCACGAAATATCATTTGTTTGCCGGCGCTACGCGCCGAGGCATAAAGCCTCAGTTCAGCCATTGGAAAATTGCGTTCGTCCAGACAACGCAAGAATTCAACACCAACGGCACCCGTGGCACCAACAACCGCAACAACTGGAGGATGATTCATTACCTTTTCCTATTATAAAGGTCGCATTTATAAGAATAGTAGCAGATTATTGACCAAGCGACAAGGCTATGGCGTTCCCGAATTCGTGTTTAGCACATTTATATCAATTTAACATAACATATATTATAGGACGTAATGAAAAGTCAAGAATACCCAAGCGGCCCGAATTGGCTGCACCAAAACAGAAATTTCACACGGAGGCGGCAAGGAAAATTTGACGGATTGTGGCACAGATCCCGCCAGAGGTTCTGGCAGGATATGTTGATTTACGTCATGTTTTATTATTTTCCTGATTCTTTCATAGGGGTAGCCGCCGACTGCATCGGATGCGGTTCCAACCGGTTTGAATTTTTCCATTTCATCATTCCCATCGGTCTACGCCAATGGTGTGGTTTAAGCAAGCCAATCCTCCGCAGACCTTCCAGTTTGCCATTTTTAGCGTTGAAAATAAACCGGTAAAGTCCGGGTTGCAAACCCATGGCCATGGCCGCATGGAGTGGCATCAGCATCGGGTGCGTCATCCTTCCATGCACTTGCCGCAGCGCGGGGGCGGCGGTAATGGCATGAATGGGCCGAGACTGGGCCACAGGCCCCTTCACATTCAAACCGAGTAATTCCCAACCATTTGCCAGGACGAGGGAATTGGGGCTGTGACCCAGTCCGCCCTGTATGACAGCTACATACGGATGGCTGTAATCAGGCAGATAAATAATTTGAAGTTTAAAAACCCGCTGCTGCGGCGGCAGATGGCGCATCTCCCCAAGTGCCATCATACCGGCCATACCGTGTCTCTTTGAGACTGGCCCCATCGCAGTACCATGCCGACGGCCCGGACGATTCATACCCTGCCATTTCATCATCGGCTTGCCCACCCCATGTTGTGGGCCGCCGCGAGGTCGCATCATTGGACAGGACATGCGACCATTCATCGGCCCTATAGGCAGCCTCATGAGTCCATGCAGCAGCATCGGTTTAGGAGGTGTCGGCATGGAAGGCATTTCCGTCACGAGCAAATAAGGTTGAGGCTGGAAAAAACGCACGCCGACAATAGCTGGATCATTCACCTGCGTTACTGATACCGGCTTAACCTGTACCGAAGCACAGCCACCAATTAAGCCGCCAAGAGTCAGTGATACGATAACCCCGATAATCTGACGCGCATGCATAAGAAACACTCCGTATAGCCACCAATCCCACATCTCTATTATAGTTAATACGCACAAAAGAAGGAAAAGTTGCAATTTACTTTTGCGTTTCCTCCCCGCAGCACCGCAATGCCCTGCGGTGGTTCGTGTCAACTTGCGAAAAACGGGTTCGCAATTTACAGCATCCCAGTCCGCCCCTACGTCCCCGTCAACTCCTGCTGGTATCGTTTCATAAGCTCAGAACGCGTTAGAAAACCCAACAACGCCGGTACTTTATTGGTCACGGCAATATCATCCAAAACCGCCAGTCGTGAAACTTCGAATCGCCCGAACATTGCCAACGCCGCGTCCAGTGTGTCATGAAATTTGATGGGTGGAACATCCGCTCGCATTACTTCGCCCACCAGCAGCAGAGGGGCTGCTTCTGGCTCCATCAGCACGGTTTTTAAATCGTCAAGAGTTAACAGTCCCAGATACTTACCGCTTTTATCTAGCACCACAAAGTCTTCAATTCCTTCCTGATGGCTTCGTGCCAGAATACTGGAAAGCGATTCATCGGGCCGCGCTACCGGGGCCTTGGCCAGCACCAACTGATCCACACCAATTCTCTGCAAGGCACTGATGCCTACAGCGGAACCCAACTTCACTCCCAGCTTTCTCAATGGTAGCGTATAGAGGCTTTCTCCCACCATCAATTGTTGAATCACTGTCGCCGTCACCGCTGCCAGCATAATCGGCACCATCACCGCATAATTCTGGGTGAGTTCAAACAACAGAATGATAGCGGTAAGCGGAGCCTGTATTGCCGCCGCCAGCACCGCACCCATGCCCACTAGCGCATAGGTGCTCGGATCCCCGACCAAACCATAATGAGTCAGGAGTAATCCGACCGCTCCCCCCCCCGCCGCACCAATAAATAACGCCGGTGCAAAGACGCCGCCGGATCCGCCGGAGGCCAGCGTGAAAGAAGTTGCGATAATTTTCAAGACACACACCACTAACAAAAATTCCAAACTAAGAGTTACGGTGGGTCCGCCGACAAGATGAACACCGGTATACCACTGCGGATCGATCATACGCAAAATTGTAGGATAGCCATCACTGAAAATGGGGATATAGTTTTGTGCGAAACGCTGATGTAAAAAGGGGTCGTTGCGAAAAATAATCAGCATGGCAATGCCGCACACGCCGGTAAGCGCGGCCCCAATTGCTGGATGCAGAAAATAAGGGATGTGTTTCCGGTGCTTCTGTGAAAAATCTTCGACCATAATATAAAAACGTGTGAACCCTACTGCCAGGAGCCCGCAAACCGCCCCCAACAGCAGATAATACGGTAACTGGCTAAACGTAAAAATAAACGCCGGGCCGCTAGCCGGCATTTGAAATAATCCGCGCACCGGTCCGCCACCGGAAAGTCCCACATACATTGTGGAAGCCATCACCGATGAAATCACAATTGGAGTAAGCGTTCGTACCGAAAAATCCCGCAACAGCACTTCCATGGCAAAGAGCACGCCGGCGATCGGGGCACCAAATATTGCACTAATTCCGGCGGCGGCGCCGCAGCCCAACAAGATGGGCATGTTACGCCGCGAAAACCCCAAGGTGTTGCCACACATGGCACCGATTGATGCGCCAATAACCGCAATCGGCGCTTCGGGGCCCGCCGACCCGCCGCTGCCGATGGTTAAACTGCTGGCCACCAGCGTTTCAATACTCAGTGAACCCTTTAATTTTCCCGATTCCCGCGATAAAGAATGTAATACTCCAGCCAAACCATGGAGTTGCGCTTTCTTGGAATCGTGCCGGCCCCAAAGCCGCCGCCATAATACCAGCACCAGCCCGCCACCTGCGGGAATCAATGGTAAAAACACATAGCATGGCCACCACGTTGTAGCGTGTGTCAATTGTACCGCTGGTAAATAGTAATGATGTTCAATAAATTTAACGGTCTGCTCAAAAAGCCAAGTCGCCATTCCGGTAAGCAGCCCCACAATGAATGACAACCCAATCAACAGCGTCTGCTCACGAATTCCCCAGCGTGCCAACTGCTGCTGCCAGCGTAACTGCCAAGCCAACATCCAACGCTTGAGCTTGCTAATCGGGGGAGTTATATGCATCAACACCGGTCCTCAATCATTGGCACACATTTACCATGAATCTGGGTTCGGGACAAGCCGACTTCCCTTCGTAGTGCGGCAGTTCTCTCAACCAGGCACGATGTCGCGTTCTGGTAGGTATCGGTTAAATTTTATGGCAGGGCGATTCGCCATGGCCAGGTGACCATACGCGCCACTGGCAGTCGCATTGCATTTGTTCAAATCATTTTGAAGTAAAGCACCGTTAAGGTTACGCAACACAACGTCAGGGGTACGCCGGCCTTCAGGTACTCCCGAAAACGCAGATTCACCGCGAATGACCCTGCTTGCTGGGCTACAATTAAATTAGCAATAGACCCCAGCAATGTCAGATTGCCCGCCAGTGTGCTGACCACTGCCAAGAGATACCAAGTGTGCGTGGCCGTCAGAGGAATAGCTGGCTTTAATAGCAGCACCGCCGGTACGTTGCTGACGATATTGGACAATGCCAGGGTGATACACGCCAAGGGTAAATGCGATTGCAGTGATAGGCCCGCTTGGGTC
Source organism: Phycisphaerae bacterium (assembly GCA_049977145.1). Taxonomy (GTDB): domain Bacteria; phylum Planctomycetota; class Phycisphaerae; order WQYP01; family WQYP01; genus JAMDCX01. The sequence goes on along the minus strand of JBMFGW010000005.1, from coordinate 24,341 downwards.
AAAGCCTGCAACGCCGGCGCAAGCAGTTGATGGCTCTGCACATCGGCGATGACAATAAACAAACCGATAAACAGCAAAATCAAATTCCAGTCTACTAGCGCAAATAAATCGGACGGTCGGGTCTTCCGTGACACCAGGATCACCCCTGCTGCCGCCATCGCGGCCACCGGGCGACTGACGTCAATGACGGAACCCGCCAACATCACCGCAAGAAGGATACCCATCACCACCAGGGACTTGATAATCAGGCGCCACCGCATCACCAGCGGATGGTGATGTTCACGCGTCGCTTCCGACGCCGGTGGCGGCTCCACATCCACAAATAATCGTGTGTAATAAACCACGGTGATGGCCACATAATTAAGTAGCAGACAAAGCAGAATTAGCGGCAGCACCGTGAGCAGATATCCTGCAAAGTTCAGATGCGCGGTTTCGCCGATGAGCATATTCTGTGGATTGCCAATAAGAGTGGAAGCCGAACCAATATTGGATGCGGTAGCCAGCGCCATGAGATAAGGCACCGGATCACGGCGGGCACGTTGCAGGGCCAGACACAATACCGGTGTAAAAATCAGACAGATCACATCGTTGGCGAACAATGCGGAAAGCGATGCGGAAAATACAATCAGCCCGGCTAGCAGCCGCCAAGGCTGATCAGCCGCAGCAACAATCCGCCGCACTACCCAGTCATAAAACCCCGCCAGCCGCAATTGCGCGGAAATAACCATCATGCTGATCAACAAAATCAAAGTGGGAAAATCGACCCCGGCCATGGCCTGGCGCAGATTCATACGATGAAAAAGAAGCACTGCCACCGCACCTAATATCGCGATACTCGACCGATCGAGCCGTGTAAAAGGAATATCCCCCAGTGCCAGGCCAAAGTAGGTCAGGGCAAAAATCAGGACATCAGGCCAATCAACGCAGTGAACGGTGGCGGAAATATGAGCAATGATTGCCGCGCTCACTTCGCGTCTCCGTTGATGCTTTGCGTTCCGGTGCCCAAGAGGTGCCCCAGGGAATTTACTGTGCCGGTGACCGCTTGTCCCAACCCATGAAAAAGCGTGTTGGTACCGGAACCAAGCAAGCTTGCGGCCACATCAAGCGTGCTACGCACCGGGCCAGGAATCGCGGGATTATTCGCTACGCTCTTCGCAATTTCCACTAAAATCTGCTCCATCAAACCAGCGAGGCGTAAGGGGCGGCCATTGGGATTGGTTGGTTCGATGAGTACTATTCGCGGCAAGGTAATAACAATGGGTGCCCCGTTCTGCCCCGGAATCAGGGAAGTATCCAGGCGAACCACGGTATTAAGTAGCAAAACCTTGGTTATGGTCAGAGCCTTGCCTCCGGAGCCTTGGGGGTGATTTCCACTGGCAGCGGAACGCTGTAGCTTGTTGAGGTGGTTAATTTCATCCATCAGATTATTGGATAATCCATTTTGATCCATGGAAATATGCAGGCCGTTAATGGTAATAATTTTCACCACGACGGTCTTGGCCAGCAGGCTATGCAAGCTCACTACGGCCCCGCAGGATTGCATGGTCAGCAGATGCGGATCCGCATATCCCTTGAGATTATCCACAGTTAGACCCGTGAGCGTAATACGGCCCGCGAGAATGCTTAAATTAGCATCCGCCAACATGGTCTTCACCCCCAGCGCCGCCGTTGCCCGACTCTGAATTTCACTGCGGATCATGCCATCAATGGAAAACCATACGGCCACAATCAGGACCATGATCAACAGGATGAAATAGAGCAGCGCTTTGCGTAATTTTTTGTGCACGGTACTTACTCCCCGTAAGAAATCACATTTTTATATAACCGGTAAAACCGTCTCTCCATCAACTTCTAACTTTTCTCTTTTAACTCCAAGGCCACCGAATTCATGCAGAAACGTTTTCCTGTGGGGGCCGGTCCATCGTCGAAAACATGGCCCAAGTGGCTGCCGCAGCGGCGACAACGGACTTCCGTGCGAATCATGCCATAACTTTTATCGCGGCGCAAGCGGACATGATCTGGATCAACTGGTTCGTAAAAGCTTGGCCACCCGGTATGCGACTCAAACTTCGCACTGGAATTAAACAGCGGCAATCCGCAGAGTCGGCACACATACACTCCAGTACCTGAATTTAATACACTGCCAGAAAATTGCGGTTCGGTGCCTTGATCCAGCAGGACATGCCACTCCTCAGGCGTGAGTTTTTGCGTCAGTTCCTTGATTTGCACACCACTTAGCGGTGTAAGATCCTGCCCGGTGCGCGAAATCACCGGAACCTTCGATTCTTTCGCGGGTTGGGGCATAACAATCTCCTTAATAAAGATTGTAACCTCGCATGATCATACCGCCCCGAAAGAATCTCCGTCAATGGATACAGAAAATGGACGTTTCCGCAGCCTTATCGGGCTTTATCAAATTCATGCCGCAGATAGTTAATGACTTCCCAACGTTGCTTGCGGCTTAAGGAATCTCGAAAACTTGGCATGGGGCTGTGGCCATGGGTTATCTTCCAGAAAATCGCTCCATCGCTCTGCTTCCAAAAGGACGCTTTGGTTAAATTAGCTGGATGCGGGTTCAAAAAGGCGCCGGTCGGACCGTCGCCTTTGCCATTGGAGCCATGGCAAGCCTCACAATTCTGCGAAAAAATGGATGCTCCCGCCTGGATAGATGCGGAAGTCATGGGAATAGGATTTTTCTTTTTTGATGCCGAAGCCGGCGCTTTCCAACTGGAAAGCGGCACGACGGTTCGCGCCGGGGAAATGATCGGTTTACCACTACCGGCCAGAACGGTCGTTCCAATGACCAGTACCACAGCTTTGGATACATTCGATAACATCAGCACAATCTCCAATAGAATGCCCTATAAAACCTCGCGTCACACCTTGAATTCCGTGCCAGCGCGAAACTCTAAGATTAATTATTATACCCGCCTTTTATCACACCATTCAAGCCAGCGCAAGTTTTTATTTAGCACGCCCAATGGGGCTAGTGGATTTAGTGATAACAATATCCGGGCTCATCAGCACCGCATTGCGACGGTTCTGGGCGGTATTCATTTCTTCCGGGGTCGGGCTTTTGCCGGTTTGCATCATTTGTACAAAGCAGTCAAATAAATATGTAGCGTCATGTGGGCCTGGGCTGGCCTCGGGGTGATATTGGACCGCGAATACCGGCTCGGAGGTCATGCGGAAGCCTTCGAGCGTTTTATCATTGAGGTTGATATGTGTTGGTTCGCCACCGTATTTGCGCAAGGAAGCCACATCGACTGCAAAGCCATGATTCTGGGAGGTAATTTCGACTTTGCCGGTGCCAGTGTTTTGCACGGGCTGATTGCCGCCCCGGTGACCGAATTTTAGTTTATACGTGGCGGCTCCCAGCGCCAACCCCAAAAGTTGATGGCCCAGACAGATTCCGAATATCGGTTTTTTGCCAATGAGTTTTTTCAGCGTTGCCTGGGTGTAAGCAATAGGTTCCGGATCGCCGGGACCATTGCTTACAAATACGCCATCAGGCCGGTGGGCAAGAATTTCTTCGGCGGTAGCGTTGGCCGGTACCACCGTTACACGACATCCGCTCTGGGCGAGGTTGCGAAGAATATTGCGTTTAGCACCACAATCAATAGCCACCACATGGTGTCCGGTTTGGCCATGATGATCGGCTCTTTGGCTCCAAATTCCCTTGTCCTGCACCCAGTGGTAAGTCTTTTCCGGCGTCACCTGTTGCACCAGATCAATGCCCACCAGCCCGCTCCAAGTTTCGGCCTTCTTCACCAGGGATGCATCATCGACCACCATGGCCGGATCGGTGCAGATCACACCTTTTAACGCGCCTTGGGTGCGCAGTTTGCGAACCAAAGCCCTGGTATCAATACCTGCAATTCCCGGCACATGATGTCGAACGAGATATTCATGCAGAGATTCCACCGCCCGGTAATTGCTTACCAGTGTGGAGAGTTCCTTGATGATAAATCCATCGACTTGCGGCCGACCGGACTCTTCATCGGAACTATCGGCAATGCCGTAATTTCCGATTTGTGGACAGGTCATGGTGACAATTTGCCCCCGGTAGGAAGGATCAGTCAGGATTTCTTGATATCCGCTTAAGGATGTGTTAAATACCACTTCACCTGCGTGCGCCACCGTGGCGCCGAAGGCCAGACCGGAAAATATGGTTCCATCTTCCAGAGCAAGTTTGGCGATGGGCATGGTTGACATAAATACCCTACTTTTACATTTCCGTACGGACACAACCCCGGAATTTCCCACATCCTTCGCCCTACAGCCAATCGCACCTCGCCGAGCCGATGGTAGAAAGGCGCTCATCCACCAATGGGAACTAATTGATAGTGATGCGGCTGGGGCTGATTAGCCACGTATTCCCGTGCCATAATGGTATTGCCCAGCCTGTTCATCGCTTTGACCACACCGGCTACAGCGCGGGCGGCGGCGGGATCATTTTCCGTGGTCACCGGCAAGTTGGGCTTGGGCCATCCGTAGTTTTCCATCATGGTTTGTACGCCGTGCCAAGCCACGAAATGAGCCTGAATCTGTTCCCAGACAATGTTATTGACGTTATACGCCTGCCAGAGCATAGGCGTGAAAAAATGGGAAAGGTTGATCCCAGATGAAAGCTGCCGGGCCGAGAATTTCCCAATGAGCTTGCCATCAATGAGCAACTTATATCGATTCGCGGACAGCCCCTTTACCGTCAGCATTTCCCGGTCGAGCTGATGCGTAAAGCCGGAAAGTTTGTCAATCAACGCTGTAGCCGGGTTGGTGTATTTTGGATTGGGTTGCGGCGGCAGGAATAAATTCCATGATGGAAACTGCGGCCAGTTTTCATGCAGGGCAATGATAGGCATGGGCAGCGATCCGTCCAACTGCGTCCAGGCTAATGTGCCGTTCGAAATCTTTAACCCATTGATTTTGGTATTTATTGCGTGTGTCACGCTGTTCGAAGTCGCGTTAATAGCGACATTGGTAACGGTGGCCGGGGCCCCCCAAGCCTTGAGCAAGGCTTGGGCCATCATCATTTCCGCCGCCGCGCTGGGATGAACGCGACCAGGAAATATCTGCTGGGCCAGCGTTGGATTAATTTTGTTGGCTTCTGTAAGCACTTTGACCATGGGGGTATTGAAGTCCACATACAAAAGGTGATTTTTGGCTGCAAGACGCCGCACAAAGGCATTATAGCGAATCAGCACAGCATTGTATCCACCGGGAAATCCAACTTTTTGAGTTACATCGTCATAAGGGGATGTGCCCAGCAGGACAATTCGCACCCCCGGCAGGTGACGTTTCAGTGTGCGAATAATATGTTCATAGCCCTTAGTAAAAATGTGGTAAAGATTCTTATTGAACGGCTGATATCCCGCGTCATTCATAGCCAGCATGATGGTGACCACATTGGGCTTGAATGGGTACACATCGCGTTTAAGCCGGACATTAATCGGCCCCGCCCATCCGCCGGTAACCCGATCCCCCCCTACACCAGCGTCCACGAATCGAACATGCAATTTTGGGAAGCGCGTCAAGACATACGTTTGCACATCGGCGGGGTAGAAGCGTTGTTCAGTGATGCTGTCCCCATAAAAACAAACGCGATCACCATTTTTCAGAAAGAATTTCTGCTTGGCGGCCAACGCCGGTGAAGTAAAAACCATCAAGAGCAGTGCTACCGCCAGTAGATAATTCCATATTTTCATGTGGCGTTCCAACTTATGTGCCATCGGTAAATTAACACCACTCCCGCGTGGTCGCCGCCGTTAGCACTTTCATCGGCGTTGTAAGTAGGGCCTTTTTACATGTTCCAAGTGAAGCTGTCAACTGAATCATGCCGCCGCCTTACTGGAATTTACGCGTTGCCCCACAGATCTCGCCAACTTTGTCAATCGGCGCTAGAATTAAATCTATGAGAATCTTTGGGATTATGTTGGCTATACTGGCATCGACTGCGGATATGGCTACTGGCGCGGCATTGCAAATGTATCTGACCGGTCAAAGCCATCCGTCGGGTTTATATCATGTCGGCAATCGGACCACTCTGAATATTCGCGTGGTAAACTCGGACTCCGTTGCGCAAACACTGGCAGGTAATTTGCATTGGGTGCTCCGGACCGGGAACGGAGAAAAAGCCATCCTGCTGGCCACCACACCGATCCGCCCTACTGTGTTGGCCGACGGGCAGATGGTTCGCATTACCGTGCCGGAAACCCTGCCTGGGATCGGGCACTATCAATTGCTCTGGCATGGTGCGGTGGTTCCGGATGACGCAAGATTTCAGCCGCCACGGTGCATCTATACCCCCGCCGCCGGTTTGCCCGGTGCCGTCAATCCATGGATGGCGCCATTGCCACCTTCGTTTTTGCAACCCCATCCTGTTGGGCTAATCGCCAGCTACGTCCGCGAAACTGGAATCCGCCATTATTTATTGAATATCACCAGAGTGGATGACAGCATTGCGGATTTTCGAACATTCAACCACACACTCGCATTGCACCTGCAGCACGCGGGTGCAGATCTTATTGAGGTATTTACGATACCCGATCACGGCTGGCAGCGTAACAGGGAAATTCATAGCGGAACAATCTGGTCCTGCCTGAGTCCACTGCAATGTGTAAATAAAGCGGTGGTAGTGCGATATTCCGGTGTGCCAACCGCTTCCACCGCGTCGGAGGCGGTGGCTCTGATTACCTCAATCCATAAAGCCTTGCGGATTATGAAATCCTCTGCGATCTTATTCGCAACACCCGATGTCATCAGGGCCGGTAAAGGCGCTGTAGCATTCAGCGCTATGATTGGCGGAGTAGCCTTAACAGATACCCGCGAGTCTATGCGCTTGAGCCATGAGTTGCAGCGTTCGGGGGTGGCCTTGCCCGTAATGATACTTCCAGCAACCAGCGCTGCATCCGTGATGAATTTCACCAGCAACGTACCTGATCCAACCTTATTCCTGGCGGCGGCGGCGCGGTATGTCCCTGTCGCCGCCGGAAAAAATAATTTTACTGTGCATGTATTGGGTGCGGGAAAATTACTTACAAGTGTACATCCACATTTGCCCCTGTTGGCCGCAGTATTTCAGCAGGCTTACGGGGCATGCGCTGTAATATCCGGGTTGGGTGGAGGCGGGGTCAAAGATCAAATTTGGAACGCATGGCAAATGCAGCCTCCCCTTATGGTCAAGGAAAATATCTGGCGGACTGCGGTGGCACAGGGCATTATCGGATGGAAACGCCTGTTGGCCGCGATGCCGCATCCAGGTCAATTTCCGCATGGGAAAATAATTGTGATTGATGCAGAAGGCCTGATGCGCACGCGCGGTAATACCGGATTAGCCATGCCAACACCCTATCCCGGTTGGCAGGAGATTCCATTGAATCAGCAGGTGTATTTTCTAACCTATCCCGGTTCGCCCGCAAATTTAGCGGCGGCCATTCGCACGGCGGAGATTAAAGGTCTTCCACCGGCGTGTGTGACAGCGGCGGTTTCCAAATTAGAACATAAAGGCCAACCAGTCATAACACTGTTGATCCGTAACGCGCGAGTCGGGCGATTTCGGGGAACCATTTTACTGGCGGTATCTCCAGTTATTACGCATCCCACGACGGGTTGGAAAATCAGTCGAACGGTCCCTTTTGGTCCGATTCATAGTGGTAACTGTGTCACGGTACGGTTACCGCTGAAAAATGCCACACGGGTTTCTGCAGGCGAGCAAATAGTGGCGATTCTGCATTGGCACCAACGAGTGGAAATCACCCCATTGTTCACTATTGTGCGGGCTTTGGAAACCGCAGGCCAAGATATACCTGCCGATAATGAGACTGTGTCAGCGGCACAAATAAAAAGCAAACTGTTTCCACCGGCCCCGCCAATGACCGCAGCCGGTGCCCGCATCCCCAAAAATAAAGTTGTTTCTAAACCTGAGCCATCTTCAAAATCGACCGAAAAACCATATATGCCCGCATGGTAAGGACCACGGGTTGGTACTGTATAACCTTACTTTTTAGCAGAAACGTCTAACTGTACGGCACCAAGGCCCGCGTTACGCCGATTACCACCGTTTACTAAAAATAGGGGCACATCTGGTTGATATGGCGGCAGGCTTGACTTAATACCTAACAAAATGCTAACATAAAATTAACATAGGAGGAACACGGATGGCAAAAACAATTATCTTTGCGGATTTGGTGCAGGATTCCGCACGAATTATCAAGCGAATGGAACCGCAATCCGTGATATCACATATCGCCGCCGCACCGACATGTCGTCACGGTGATCACTCTGTCACCCCCCTGCCGGAACTTTGTAGCGGCATTCATGAATGGTTTTATGGTGACCGGTCGAACCTGAACTATTCGAAATCGGAACATCCATCCATAACTCGGCCATTGGGTCGGCGATGGTGGCCTGCAGCACTGACGCTCATAGCTTGGATGGCGGGCCGGATATTAAGTCAATCCGAACAGAAATATCTTTTCTGGATTGGCGGCCCACATTTTCAACCCACCATTCAAATCTTGGCTGCCATTCTACCTGATCATAGTTTGCTTAAACGCTGCATATTTCTTGATTTATCAAACCGATCAGATCACCTGTGGGCTATTGACCAAACCCTGCGATCAAATGCGGCGGCGGTAGTAATTGCTGATGCCGCCGGAGCAGACATCGCCGCAAGTCGGCGTTGGCAACTGGCAGCGGCAGCCGGTGGTGTGTGCGGGTTGCTGGCCCGTCCGCCATGGGAAATACAGGAACAATGTCTGGCCATTACCCGCTGGCAGGTCCAACCATTGCCCAGCGCCACAGTTAATCCGCAATGGCGTGTTCGGCCACTGCGCTGCAAACCACCGATGGAGTCAACTATTGCGGATACTCAATGGACGGTGCAATGGTGTTATAATTCCGCCACGGGTCAGGGTGATATGAAGCAAGAGGTTGAGCTTTATTGACCGTTCGTGGTTGTGATGTGTAAAACATCACAACCGTATCCGTGGATCGGCCATGGCGCAGGCAATATCCACCAGCAAATTCATCAAAACCAGAAGAACGGTGTAGACTAATACAATACCTAGAATCAGCGGAATATCCTTGTCCAGACAGGCATTGACAAACACCTCGCCCAAGCCGGGAATGGCAAAAATTTTCTCCACAATAAAAGAGCCGGTTAATACACTGGCGGTGGCCGGGCCTAAAAATGCCAGCACTGTAATGGACGCATTGGGCAAAACGTGGCCAGCGATTACTTTCATGGGAGATAATCCCTTAGCCCGCGCGGTGCGTACAAAATCAGCGGAAATAACATCCAATATGCTGGCGCGGGATAAACGGCTTATATACGCCAGAAATGGTACGGCCAAGGTAAACGCCGGCAAAATTAATTGTTGCAGCGTACCCCAACCACCGGAGGGCAGCAGCGAAGTTTCCACGGCTAATAGCATCAGCAGCCCTGACCCGATCACAAATGTCGGCAAGCTGACGCCTGAAAGCGCGACTACGGTTAAGGCAATGTCCGGCCAGCGCCCGCGAAACACCGCCCCCAGCACCCCTGCCGCCACTCCCAGCCAAAGCGCCATAAGTAACGCCATGGAACCCAAGGCCACCGATACCGGCAGGCTGTTGCGGATCACATCAAGCACGGTCCAGTTGGCATAACTGATGGTCGGACCAAAGTTGCCGTGTGCGAGCACCTGCCAACCGTAGGCGAGATAGGCATGAAAAGCACCTTCATTAAGATGGTACTCTTGTCGCAACGCCGCCAGCACCGCCGGCGGCGGCTGCTTTTTCCCGATAAATGGATCCCCCGGCGTGGCCATGAGCAGCCAGAAGGTCACAGTATATACCAGCCATACCACAACCACGGAGTGCAGCAAGCGCGAGAGAATAAATTTTTTCATCGTCGGCCCTCCGCCATCGCCGATAGCGGAGGGTGAATCCAGTGGATGTATTTTAATAGCGTTATCATACGGATATTGGTCGCTATGCCGCCGATGCGTTTTGGATCGTACATCAGGCCGTCGCTGTACTGGAATAACGGAATCGCCGGCATCCAGCGTGTGACCAGCAGTTTTTCCGCATCATGTAACAGGGCCAGACGTCGTGCCGCATCGGCTTGGCAGGATGCCTGATACAGGAGTTGATCTAGTCGTCGATTGGAGAAGCCGGTGAGATTGTTTGGATTACCGGTACGGAATAAGTCTAGCCAAGTGGTCGGATCCATGTAATCGCCATACCATCCGGCGCGGGCGATGTCATAATTGCCCTGCACCACATCCTGATTAAAAATTTTACTTTCTTCCTCATGAATGTTGATACGTACGCCCAGATTTTTACGCCACATCTCGGCAATAGCCTGCGCAATACGTATATTGAGGGCCGATCCGCTGTTGGTCAGGAACTTGAATATGGGCAACCCTTGACCGCCGGGATAACCCGCTTGCGCCAGCAATTTTTGCGCCGCCGCAATATCCATCGGCAATCCATGCGGGCTTTGGTAACCGGGAATACTGTCCGGCGGCACCAGCACCTCCAGTGGTCGATCCGGCACCCGCAGAATATGCTTCACAATCGCCCGCTTATTAATGGCCATATCCAGCGCCCGGCGCAGCAGCGGGTCATTCAGCGGCTTATGCCGACAATTGATGTCGTAATAATAGGATCCAAATACCGGACGATAGTGAACATCATCGCGCAGGTGCCGCCGCTCCTGGCGCAGCAATGCGGGCGCGAATCGTGGCGGCACAAACGAAAGCACATCCACGGCTCCACTTTGATAGGCCAGAAAGGCGGATTGGGTATCGGGAAAATTACGCACATACAGCGTTGCACATTCCACGGTCTTCCGCTGCCAATAATACTTATTAGGGCGGAGTTCCAGGTATTGATGAAATTTCCATGCAGCCAGATAGTAGGGGCCATTGGAAACCAGATAGGGAGGGCGGGTCCAGCGCGGATTGTAATGGGTGGGAACCGTTTCATGCGCTGCGGTGCGGAACCGCGCCATGGCCGCCGGGTTCAAGGGAAAGAAGGGTGGAAAAGCCATTAATGAAAGAAAATATCCGCACGGATGCGCCAGCGTTACCACGAATGTGCGGGGATTTGGTGCCTTGACGCCCACACTGGAGAATGGCAAGTGCCGCCGCGTACCAGTCGCCAGGGAATTAAAATATGCTCGTGCGCCGGCAATATGAAACAACATGGTCACATAACCTGCCGCGGTGGATGGATGGAGCAAGCGTTTCCACGCAAACAGGAAATCCGTACTGGTAACTTTTTGGCCATTGGACCAGCGGGCGTTGTGACGCAGATGAAAAGTATAGATCAACCCATTCGGGGAAATGTTCCACGACTTAGCCACACCGGGAATCGGCTGGAGGGTTTTCGGATTATACTGGGCCAGCCCCTCCCACAATCCCATAGCCAGCCGGATATCCTGCATCCAGGTCATTTTGTCCGGGTCCAATGTGTGAATCTGCCCGGCTTCGCAAAAGTTGATGGCACTGTGCCCCTGTCGATGGGGTGTGGAGATATAAAAACACATTGCTCCGACGATTAACAGCACCAAAGATGGAATCAACAGCGTCCGCTTCATGGGCGATAACGATAACCCTTGGCCGTAGCCTCGGCAATTTGCGATTGCCAAAAATTATGGATAATCCTGCCCGGTCGGGCGGAGCACCAAGTCATTGATATGCACATGCGGCGGCTGGCTGACCACAAAACCAATCGCCCTGGCCACATCGCCCGGAGCCAACACCTTCCCGAATCGGACGATGGATTTTGTAAAATTCTCGTAGGTGTACCCCGCGACGGCCTGAAATTCACTTTCCACTACGCCGGGCTTGATGGTTGTAACGCGCACCCCCTGCCCGCACACTTCACGGCGTAAAGATTCCGCTATTGCGGCAATGGCCCATTTGGTGGAACCATAAAAGCCGCTGTACGGGGAAATATTATGGCCGGCCACTGATCCAAGGGCAACAATATCTCCACTCTTGGTTTCCACCATTATTTTTGCTGCGGCGCGCATCAGATGCGCCGCCCCCAGAACATTGAGTTTATACAGCGCTTCCCATTGCGTTTCATCACTGGTCAGCACTCCGCCTGCCAAACCGCGACCGGCGTTGACCACCACAATGTCTAGGCGGCCCGTCCATTGGATCGCCTTGGCCAGTAATTGGTCAAGATGCGCTTTATCACCGGCATCACCGACCACGGGCAAGGCTTGTCCGCCATCGGTCTTAATTTTTTCGGCCAGCTCCGTTAAGCGGTCCGCACGCCGGGCGGTAAGTACGACACGAGCTCCATGCTGGGCCAATTCATAAGCTGTGGCCCAGCCGATACCCGCACTGGCACCGGTAATAATGGCTGTTTTATTGAGAAGTAATTGATCCATATACAGTTGCTTTCCAATTGGAGTAATTGTTTACGACCATTCGGCCGACCAAGCTCACCACGAGCTTAACTACGGATAAAGTATATCCTCCACCCCACAAAAAAAACAGCCAATCAATTTGTAATAACGATCTATACCGATTTTAAACTTCTTGGCACTGGAAAAAGCACCCTCGAAAATCAAGGAAAGTTGGGTTCATTACAAGGGTACACTTTTCCGCCAAAAAACCACATCATGGCTCATAAAATACAACACCATCAAGGGTTTTCGGGGCTAAACTGCGGGTTAACGGTTACAATTTCATAACTGGTGCCAGTACACACCTTCGGGCTGGCATGCACCGAGCTCAACTTAATCCCGCTTCGGCCATCGCCACCGCTTTCAGCAAGGCCGCCGCCTTGTTCAAGGATTCTTGATATTCACTGGTCGGCACGGAATCCGCCACCAGGCCCGCACCGGCCTGTACATACACGTGGTGTGATGAGGCATCATCTACTACCGGCATAATCACCATGGTCCGTAACGCAATACATGTATCCATGTTTTTGGCGTAATCAATATATCCGACTGCACCGGCATAGGGCCCGCGTCGCGTCGGCTCAAGTTCATCAATAATCTGCATGGCCCGAATCTTGGGCGCACCGCTGACAGTGCCCACCGGCAACGTATTACGCAAAGCATCAAAGCATGTTTTACCGTCTGCCAGTTTACCGGTGACATTCGTGGTAATGTGCATCACATGGCTGTACCGCTCCACGGTCATTGCATCGCTGATTTTCACCGACCCGGGTACGGATACCCGCCCCACGTCATTGCGGCCTAAATCCACCAGCATCACATGCTCGGCGCGTTCTTTCGGATCCGCCAGTAGTTCCGCTTCCAGCGCAGCATCCTGTTCTGGTGTTTTACCGCGGGGGCGCGTGCCGGCCAGTGGACGGTTGGTGATAACACCATCTTCCACGCGGCACATAATTTCCGGTGATGAACCTACCAGCATGCAGGCCGGGCTGTTGAGATAGAACATAAACGGCGAAGGATTAATGACCCGCAAGGCACGATAAATATCAAAGGGATCTGCCTGGGTCCGCATATTCAGGCATTGTGATAACACCACTTGAAATATATCGCCGGCTTTGATGTATTCCTTGGCCGCGGCAACCGCCTTCTCAAAATCCGCACGGGAAAAATTGCTGGTATATGTTGGCGTCACGTCCGCATTGAGTTGCAACATGTCCAGATGCATTCGGGCGGGCTTATTGAGCGTCTGAATCATCCGGGCAATCCGCGCTACCGCTCTCCTGTATAAGTTCTCCGTGTCGGAATCATCCACGTGGACATTGGCCACCACCAAGATGATTTTTTTTGCATGGTCAAAGATGATCAGATCATCATAGATGCCAAACATAATATCCGGCAGATGCCGCGTGTCTTCAGGTGGGTTGGCGAGTTTCTCCGGTTCCAGATAACGCACCGTATCATACCCGGCATATCCCACCGCCCCACCGGTGAATGCCGGCAGGCCGGGCAAGCGCACCGCTTTGGCCCGCCCCAGACGCTTTTCCAACTCCGCCAACGGATCCACCGCTTGCAAGACAGAAGCCCTGATTTTGGAATCATCCGAGCGTTCCGAAACGGTTACCTGTTGCCCGCGTGCTTCGAACACCACCGCCGGCCCCATACCCAGAAAGGAATAGCGTGCCACACGCTCCCCCCCCACCACTGATTCCAAAAGAAATGAATACGCCGACGCACCGCGCAACCGCTGATACGCGGATACCGGCGTGAGATAATCGCCGGCAATGGGCACATACACCGGCACAATGGCACCCGGTGCCGCATATTTTTTGAAATCATCGAAAGATGGTACGGCAAATTCTCGAGAGTCCTGACGCAATGACAACTCCTTGGCACATCCGGCAAATCACCCATCATTCTAATACCATACGCGAAAGTTTTGAATCCAAGAGAAATATGGCGCGAAAACTTGGGTGTAGCCATCGTTTTTGGCAGGGAGCACCATTTCCGCGCGAAATGCGCGAGCAAGACCACGCGGCTAATCGTGAAGCGCGCGGTACTGTGGCACGAAAATTGGCGGTGCGCGTGCAGTATTGCTAAAACATAATAGGACCACACCGGCGTCTGCTAAAAACGCAAAGTTGTTTTTACACTGACGCATTGTAAAATAATGTTTACTTTGCGTTTTCGCCGATGACAGGTTATGGAGATAATGCGAAGTGATGCCATCGGAGTGTTAAGTTTATGCGCTATCTAATCACGGGCGGAGCCGGTTTTGTGGGGCGATGTATCACCAGAAGGCTTACCGAAAGTGGTATTGCCCCGGCAGATATTTACATTTTGCGCAGTAAGGAATGCGATCTGACCCGGCAGGAAGCTACCGAGGCGATGGTCGCACGCCTAAATCCGGATATTATTCTGCATCTGGCCGCACAGGTGGGCGGCATCGGAGCCAATCGCGAAAATCCCGGGCGTTATTTTTATGCGAACATGGCCATGGGATTGCATCTGATGGAAGCGGCCCGCTTGCATGGGGTAAAAAAGTTTGTGCAGGTGGGCACCATTTGCGCCTATCCCAAATTTACACCGGTGCCATTTAAGGAAACGGACCTCTGGAACGGTTACCCGGAAGAAACCAATGCTCCTTATGGCATCGCTAAAAAAGCTCTTTTGACCATGTGTCAGTCCTATCGCCAACAATATGGCCTTAACGCGATTTATCTTCTGCCGGTGAATCTTTACGGACCGGGCGATAATTTTGATCTTCAATCCTCGCATGTGATACCGGCTTTAATTCGGAAATTTGTTGAAGCCCAACAAGCCAACAGCGCCTTTATTACCGCTTGGGGCACCGGTACGGCCTCACGCGAATTTCTATACGTGGAGGATTGCGCGGAAGGCATTGTCGCCGCCATGCAACGTTATGATGCGCCGGAACCAGTCAATCTCGGTGCGGGCCGCGAAATTACCATTCGGGAATTGACTGAGCTGATCGCCCGACTCTGCGACTTCAAGGGAGAAATTCGTTGGGATCCCTCCAAGCCCGACGGTCAGCCGCGTCGCTGTCTGGATACCACGCAAGCAAAAAAGCACTTTGGATTTGTCGCCCGAACCGCACTGGAAGACGGTTTGGCAAAAACCATTGCCTGGTATCGGGCCAACGCGGTGTAAACCTCCGACGGCTACATGTTGTCAGGAAATAGCCCGTCGGTCAGCCGTTGCGGATACAATCCAAAACGTCCGCCGAAGAATAGGAATCCGCACCATTGCGGAGATAGCGCCGAATTTCGGAAACATCATCACCCGCAGTGACGATGGCTATTTCGGATTCACCTTGTGAATCAACCTGTCCCAGTCCAATAGTGGAAAACAGAGCATTGCAAAGACATTTGCGCCCGGTGGTGTCCTCGGCCACGCCGCCTTTAGCCACGTAATCCTCCACCGGTTCCGCCGCACAACGGTATCCAACCGTTCCATCTTCGCGCCGATATAACATACGCAGATAACCCATGTCGCATTTCCGCTTACGTTGCGCATAAATGTCCGGATTCGACATGGATTGCTCCAAGGCCAGGACTTTGAAAGGGAAGCCCGTCGGGGACGCCAGCGGATCGGTAAACACTTTGGCCTGACCAGCGCGGGCCAGTTCTATAACCTGCCGCTTCAAGTCCGCGCGAATAGCGGACTCGTTGCAGAAAGCAAAAGCTGTTCCCACCTGAATCCCCGCGGCCCCTTGTGCCAAAGCCCACTCTAGTTGTGCGTGGGTACCAAATCCACCTGCCATATAAAAAGGCAGGCCGATGGCCGCAATTTTTTGGAGATCCGCGTCATCGCGCATCCCATAGACCGGTTCCCCGCTCTGGGTCAAACGCAAGGGCCCACGCGGCGGAGCATTGTGCCCGCCAGCCACGGGCGTTTCAATAATAAATCCGTCTACCCGCCCGTTGGATTTGCGGGCCAGCGTCATAGCCAATGTCGCGGAAGAAACAATCGCTAAAAAAACCGGGCGTTTAAGCATTGGAGGTTTCGTGCCGCCACTCTCATTTGCCGCCATAAAACCAGCGGGATCAAATTGGCTTAAGAAGGTGTCGCCGGGGCCGGCACTCTCTACATCCACTTTAAGCTGCACCGCTTCTCCGCGTGCCAGCGCATCCAGTACGCCGGGGATAAATCGTGGAATGCCCGCCCCCATCAACACATAATCCACCCCGGCCAGCATGGCTCCGAAAAGCGTAGCCAAAGTCGGTGTTTGTACCTTTTCCAACAAATTGATCCCCACTACCCCGGCATGTCCTTCTTTGGCGAGGAACACCTCCGTAAAGGCTGCCAGTACGGTTAATTCCTCCAAAGCCTCGCTAAACTCAATCATCGGTACGGGAGTTGATTTGAAAGGCGTTGCTGCCATTCTCCCACCATCAATAAAGTAGCGATCCCATACCCGGCGCGCAATATTTCGGAAGGGAAACTCGCCCACCGCCCGACGCAGGTGTCCATCCCGATCGCCTCCTTGCAACCGCCTCGCCAGGACTGTTGCAATTCCCGTACCGGATACAACACCCAGTGCGCCGCGCTGCGCAACGGATTTAGCCAGTACCCAGTTGGATACTCCCACACCCATTCCACCTTGAATAATTCTGAACTTTGGCTCCATTAAGCGGGAACTCCGTTGGTATCGCGGGACAGACGGCATCGGGCCGCCGCTGACTGTTTCACGGTGCAACAACTCCGACCGCCGAGAGCCGACAATAGCTTCACCCATTATTTCAGATGTTTCACACTCCACCACACCAAGGCGTATATAAAACCAGACACCGTCCATGTCCGCCGATTTTCACCGGATCCGTCTATCAAAATTTAATTATACATGCAATAGCGGTATAACGCGATGCTTGCATTGAATGCCAACCAATCGTATTCTCATCGCCCTGATATTCCCCGATGCGGGGAAGCCGAAAACTCCGGCCGCGCACAATGGTAACTGACCCGGCACTTGGAGCCAACAGGTTGCACTCGTGCGGGTGGCCGGGGAACATGATAATGGGAGTTGGTCATGGATTTGACCATGAGTAAAAATATTCTGAAAAAAGCCGGGGCGCTTATTGAAGCTTTGGGTTATATCCAACGCTTCAATGAAAAAATTGTGATCGTGAAACTCGGTGGTTCGTTTATGGATTCCAAAGATGAATTCAGAAAGGTCCTCACCGATATTGTTTTTATGCACGCCGTGGGCATGCGACCAGTCGTGGTGCATGGGGGCGGCAAGGCCATTACTCAGGCCATGAATGAGGCCGGACTGCAAGCCCAGTTCGTGTTAGGCCGCCGCTACACCGATGACCGCACCCTAGCGATTGCCGAACATGTACTGGTCAATGACATTAATGCGTTTATTGTTGCGACAATCGGAGAACTTGGCGGCCAAGCTATGCCGTTAAATTCCCTCGGCAGTGCGGTGCTCTTTGCCGAGAAACTGTATTTATCTGATGAATCCAATCCGCATATTGATATAGGTCGTGTAGGCCAGGTAACGCGGGTCAATGCGGCCTTACTGCAGGCGTTGACCGCAGCAAATTACATCCCGGTGATTGCCCCGATTGCGCTGGATACTTCCGGCGGAAAACTCAATGTCAATGCGGATACCGCCGCCGGTTTTGTCGCCGCGGCATGCCGGGCGGAAAAAATGGTATTGGTGTCCGATACCCATGGTATACGCGCGCATAAGGATGATCCTAACTCTCTTTTGCGCAGTGTCACCCGCGCGGACATTGAAAAACTTATTGCGGCGGGGAATATCGGCGAAGGCATGCTCCCGAAAGTGGAGGCCTGTTTTATCGCACTTGACGGCGGCGTACAGAAAACGCATATCATTGATGGTCGATTTCCACACGCCCTCCTGTTGGAAATTTATTCCGATCAGGGCGTCGGTACGGAAATCGTCCGTGGTTGAAAAAGTGTCATGTTTTTTGGGATACCATGCCAGCCAACAATTTGAATTGAGGTAATACGATGATTGAAAACA
The DNA here is from genome assembly GCA_049977145.1 of Phycisphaerae bacterium. Lineage (GTDB taxonomy): Bacteria > Planctomycetota > Phycisphaerae > WQYP01 > WQYP01 > JAMDCX01. The sequence goes on along the minus strand of JBMFGW010000005.1, from coordinate 5,922 downwards.
ATGGCTTACAAGCAGCCGCCAAATTTGACTTTGTGGATATTCTTGGCGTAGAGCGCGCCCGGTTGGAACATCTTCTGACCGTCGCGGCACGGCTAAAAACACAATACCGCGCTACGGGGCGCAATGAACCACTGGCGGCCGGCAAAACGCTGGCGATGATTTTTGAAAAGCCTTCATTGCGCACCCGCGTGAGTTTTGAAGTGGCGATGACGCATCTCGGCGGCGCGGCGATTTACATAACCCCCGCTGAAATCGGTTTAGGCACACGCGAAAGCGTGCCAGATGCGGCCCGCGTGCTATCCGGCTTTTGCGACGCCATCATGGCCCGCACCTTTGCACACGATACGATTGTCCAACTGGCACGTTTCAGCAACCGTCCGGTTATCAACGCTTTGAGCGACCGCAGCCACCCCTGCCAAGTCATGGCTGATCTTTTAACCATCCGTGAACATTGCGGTGCGCTTTCCGGTCTGACGTTGGCCTACATCGGCGACGGCAATAACGTCGCCCGGTCGCTTATGGAGGCCTGCGCGGTCTTCGGCCTGAAATTCCGCATCGCCGCTCCGGATGGCTATCAACTCAATAACGCCGATGTGCGAACCGCAACTGGCATTCCCGGATTTGATTTTCATTGCACCGCTGATCCGCGGGAAGCCGTGCGTTCTGCGGATATTATCTATACGGATACATGGGTTAGTATGGGTCAGGAACAGCAAAAGGCGCAACGCCTGAAAATTTTCGCGCCGTATCAAATCAATGACGCGTTAATCGCCGCGGCTCCGGCTCATGCTGTGGTCATGCATTGCCTGCCGGCATACCGGGGGGTGGAAATAACCGATGCGGCGATGGATTGTGACCGCAGTATCGTCTTTCAACAGGCCGAGAACCGCCTGCATTTTCAGAAAGGCCTGCTGGCGGTGCAACTAGGCGGACAATAGCCCGATCCCCGCAAGTAGCGCTATAATAACACACCGCGCAAGTGTTGCGCCTGGCGGTGATTGACTTACGCCTGGGAGCTGGTCCCGATAATCGCAGTCAGCAGCGTGTTGGAAATGGGACCGTTGGCGGTAAACCTCCAAGAACGTGTAAATTCGTCTAATGGTACACCTTGCACCAGCACATAATCTTCCGGCAATAAATCCACCACCCGCGTGGCCCATTCAATACAAACGATACCGTCCTGCTCCAATATTTCCGGCAAGCCCACCGCCAGAAACTCGTCCGAATTTTTCACCCGGTACGCGTCAAGATGATAAACCGTCTTACTGCGCGGATTGTCAGGCACAGCTTCATAAACGTTCAACAGTACATACGACGGGCTATTGACCAGACCCGGGGCCGCTACCTGTGCGCCGCAACTTATGCCACGGACCAGTTGTGTTTTTCCGGCACCCAATATTCCTTCCAAGGCCAGACATTGCCCCGGTAAAGCATGTTCCCCAATTCGCCGCCCCAAGGCTAAGGTTTCATCCAAGCATCTGGCGATGACCTCCACAGACGGCCCATGCGTGTTCATGGTTGACCGCCTCCCGTATATTCCCACCCACCTTTGGGCCATGCCTGAGTTTTTCCTTTTTCATCCACCAGAATTAATTCCCCATTGGCCGCAGTCACCCGACCAATGATGCTGATGGGAATGTCCCTATCAAAATGAGTCAGTTGTCGGGCGTCATCGGAATCCACAGCGAATAATAATTCATAATCTTCGCCATCACACAGGGCATGATGCAAGGCGGATTGATGATCGCGGCCCTTGAGCAATTTGGCGTCTTCATGAATGGGAACCCAAGTACCATCAACGGTAGCACCCATTTGCGAAGCCGCCATCATCCGCGGCAAATCCATGGCCAGCCCGTCGGAAATATCCATCATGGCGTGGATATTCAGCGCGCGCGCCAGCCGGTGGGCCAGATTGATGCGCGGTGTAAAATCCATGTGTCTGCCCAGAAGGCTGCCGCCGAGCTTTCCCGTCACGCAAAGGGCGTCACCCGCCTTAGCTCCCGAGCGTCGGATCGGCTCATGGTCTGATATACCCATGGCCGCAACAGTGATCCCCAAGCATTGATCCCAGATTGCCGTATCACCGCCGACAATAGGGCAATTAAAGGCCGCCGCCGCAGCTTGGCAGCCCTTAAATAGTTCCCGCACCATCATCATATCAGCTCTCCGCGGCAGCGCCATGGCAATCAGAATCGCCGCGGGTATACACGCCATTCCCGCACAATCCGACAAACAGCGATTGACGGCCTTTCTGCCCACAGCGGCGGGTGCGTGTTGGCGTAGATCAAAGTGTACCTGATCCAATGCCTGATCAATTTTTAACAGCACCAGATTGGCATCAATACCCATCCGCGGCTCCAGCCGCACCGCCGCCATATCATCGCCCACACCAATATAAACGGATGGCGAGGCTTTAACGCTATGCGCAATCCAAGCAAGTATCTCGTTTTCTTCCATTGCCGGGATTATACCCTTCCGGCAGGGAAATCAGGAATGGGTGGGACCATTTGTTTTGGCAATCCTTCATTCCTCCACCACTTTTCGCGGCACAGTGCACTCTATTCCAGGTAACCGTTCACGGGCTTTCGGCCTTCCGAACTCGGTATGCGTGCACGGCGGTACCACTCCCTTACGGTCGCGGCTCGGTCTGCCGCCGCGCGTGGTGGATACGCAAAAAACATCGTGCGTGAACGGTTACTATTCCAGTTTACCGCAGTGGCCTTGCCCCGCATTTTCAGAGGAAATGTCAAGTCTCTTGCGAGAAAACATGGCCATGCCCATCCCAACGCCGGGGCATTAAAACATTATGAAACCGGTTCCAGAACCGGCTTGCCGACCAACTTCCGCACGGCCGTTTGTGTCAGATTATCCACCAGTGCGCGGCCCACCATTTCCGTGGCATTCATCTTGCGAATCGCCAATTCGGCGGCATCCACCAACGGGTAGACCACCGGAGAAGCCGTAAGAGCGGGATGCGTTCCCATTTGAAACATCGCGATATCTTCCGCTGTCATTCTCTTCTGGATACAGGCGGAGACAATATTGGCAATTTCTCCGGCCACGGCATTACCGCGCACCTGTCCGCCGAGTAACAGGCCCGTGTACCGATCAAATACCAATTTCAATTTTGTCGGCGCACCATCGGGCATCCCGCCCGGATGCCGATTCGGTCCCTCCACCGTCACCGCGACGTAATCATAGCCGTTTTGCCGCGCCGCATTTTCCGTCAGGCCTGCGGTACCTAATGCGAACTTCCCCACCGCCGTGGCCCACACCCCGACCACGCCGTCAAATTCTCGGCGAATACCGTATAAATTATTGCCCGCGACGCGCGCTTCCAGTGTGGCGATGGAAGCCAGTCGCAAGGCACTAGGCAAGCCCCGGAAAAAGGAAACTTTTTCCGCGCAATCGCCGCAGGCAAAAATATGCTCGTGCGATGTCTTCATGGCCCGATCCACCGCAATTCCACCGGTAGGCCCGATTTTAAGCCCCGCGGCTTTCGCCAACTCCACTGCCGGAACCGCGCCAACGCCCAATATCACCGCATCCGCCGGAATAAGGGTATTATCGGCCAAGCGCACCGCCTCCACTTTATCCCGGCCCATAATTTCCGCGACCCGGGACTGAGTTCTAATTTGGACCCCGCGTGAACGAAGAGTGGCCTCCATTTCAACACAAAATTCATCGTCATACGCCAAGCTCAGACAATGAGTCGCGACCTCCAATATCGTCACGGTTTTGCCGCCGTTTTTTTGAATTTCATCAGCAAACTCAATACCGATAAAACCGCCTCCAATGACCACCACTTGGGTCGCCGATTGCAGTTTTTTTTGCATCGCCTCAAGGTATGAAACATCCTTAAAGATAGGGAATACGCCATCCTTTTCCACTCCTGGTATCGGAATGCGCGCCGGTACGGAACCAGTAGCCAAAATCAGCCGTTCATATTGAATATCCCCGGCGGTGGTGTGAATACGGTGATGATTCGGGTCGATGGTCTGAACTGTTTCAACCGCAATTTTAACAGATTCTTTTTCCAATGGCGTGTCCGGAGTGAGATTTTTGGATGGACTACCAACCGTACCAAAAATGTAGGGTATGCCACAGGGAATCGGCACCTGTTGGTGCTCACGCACCAGCAGTACACTTTTTTCGGGATAATGCCGCCGTGCGGTGATCGCTGCGGTAACACCTGCGGCACTACCGCCAATAACCACGATATCACTGTTTCGTATCATAATAACTCCATATTAAAAAAGGGGAATGTAATCATTTTTCTTGGTCGTACCGGCGCACCCCGGCAGGATAACAGGTTTCGTCTGAACTGCCCATTACAGAATTTCCGGAATACCAGTCCATAGCCTGATACCTCAAACAAATAGCCTTTCCGATGGCGCAACTACCCACTATCGAAAACCAACCGGCCCTCTGCCTACGTTTATTACATTAGGAGCCGCTATCCGAAATGTCAAATTACCGCACCTGGCGCAATATTCTAATTAGCCGTGTGGCCTTGGCGCGCGTGCCTTAGGCGAAAATACCGCCTTTGCCACAAAGTATGGCCGCACCCACCAACGTTTACCAACGCTATGGAGCGCGAACTTCACAACAGGTTTTCGGCGTTTCCCATACCTTCACAGCCAGAAGTTTTACACCAGCAGGAAACACCTCTCTAATTTTCGCAAAAATCACCTGCGCGATATTTTCCACAGTGGGATTAAGCGCTGCGAATTCCGGACAGTCCATATTCAAATGTTTATGATCAAATACCTCAATGACGTGTTGATTTACTAAACGCTGAAAATCAAGCAACTGCATAATCTGCCCGGTTTGCGGCTCTGGAGTTCCACCAATGACGACTTCAAGTTCATAATTATGCCCATGCCCATTGGGGTTGTTGCATTTGCCAAAAAGTTGCCTGTTTATTTCCGCGGACAGACCAGGATTATGCAGACGGTGCGCTGCGGAAAATTCAAATCTTTGAGCCATCCTTAGCATCGGCATTTCTCCACGACAGGTTTGATAGTACATCCATGGGCTTAGCTGCAGCGTAAGCGCCGCCATGGTGTGCGGTGTCAACGCCGCCGCACAGCGATTAAACAATTCGGCAAGCAACAATCCCGGGCCGATCCGTCGGATTTTCTTGTCCAGCAGACTCGCCAGCGCCGGCGCCGCAATATCCCGAATAATGTGATCAATGCGTTTGATATTCACCAGCATGCCCGTGTCCAACTGGACAGGTCCCATGATCTGGACACCCAGCGTCACCACCGGGACCAACCCGTCGGGCGCCGGGTTGGCAGCAAAATTATTTGCCTCCTCCGACGCACTGACCATGGATGTCGCGGCTAACCGTACCTCCCGCGTCAACAAAATATCCAAGTTTTGACCCATAACACTATCGTATCCTACACGCGGCCATTGTGATAGGGAAGCCCACTTCTATATGTTGTACCGAAGTAGAATTGTCACCGCTTAGCCGAAGTAGAAGTGTCACCTCCGAGTCTGGGGTATACCAGACAGGATGGAAAACTTACTTATGTCAGCTAATGAACGGGTTCGTCTGGATGCGATGCATCGGGTTGAACGGGACGAGGTGACGGTGGTTTCTGCGGCGGTGCTGATGTGCATATCGCTGCGGCAGGCCCGTCGCCTATGGAAGCGGTATCGTATTGAAGGTGCAGCGGGAATGACGCACCGGTCGCGCGGTAGAGCGAGCAATCGGCGGCTGGAGGAAGGCCTACGTGAGCGGATCGTCAAGCGGCATCAGGAGCGGTACGCCGATTTTGGTCCGACTCTGGCGTGCGAGAAGTTGGCGGAAGACGGGATGGTGATCAGTCCGGATACGTTGGTGGCGTTGTTAAAGGATCGGCACTTATGGCAACCGCGTCGGCGGCGTGGGAAGCATCGGTTGCGGCGTGC